>JAPJOW010000027.1 GCA_030826005.1 Aliterella sp. RAGGC_92 | reverse complement strand
ATTAAAGACTATTCTGCCTTGAAATTATCCTCAAATGTTAAGTATTGCTGTTTCTATTAATACCAATCTTCCAATAGACAGATTTAGATAAAAAGCTAAAAGGACAAAATAGTTTTATTAAGATTTATAAAACTATTCTATGTCTTGCGATCGTAGAAAATTGACAAAGTGCTATGGGCTATGAGCATTTGGAGTTATTTGCCGACCTAGCAAGTAACTTACCTCAGAAGTCTCCGGTGCTGCTAGTCCCCACACCGCCCTTAAACCAATGCGAAGTCTGCGTTATTGTCCCCGTCCGCAATGAAGCCCAAAGCCTAGAAGCCACGCTCCGCGCTTTAACATACCAAATTGACTTAGAGGGAAATGAACTCGATTGGCGGCGCTATGAAGTTATATTGTTAGCGAATAATTGTAGCGATGCTTCTGCGGAAATTGCCCGTCATTTTGCGAGACTGCATCCCGAATTAGTCCTGCACGTAGTCGAAATAACTCTCCCTCCGGCAGAAGCTTATATTGGCAGAGTGCGGCAAATATTGATGGATGAAGCTTATCGTCGTTTGACTTATATAGGACACGCAGGCGGCATAATTGCCTCTACAGACGGCGATTCGCAAGTTACGCCAACTTGGATTGCGGCAAATATATTTGAAATCGCGGCGGGAGCGGATGCAGTAGGCGGGAGAATATATACAACTAAAAGTGATCGCGCAACTTTAAACTCTTACGCCAAAGCTTGCTATTTACGCGAGGTAGGCTACCGCTCTTTAATTGCCCAATTAGAAGATTATATCGATCCCGACCCCTACGATCGCTTTCCCCGCCACTATCAACATTATGGTGCAAGCCTTGCTGTTACTGCCCAGATGTACCAACAAGCGGGAGGTTTACCCGCCGTCCGTACCCCTGAAGATGTAGCTTTTTACAAAGCTTTATTGCGGGTAAACGCACGTTTTCGCCATAGTCCCTTAGTAAAAGTTGTAACTTCCGCAAGACAAACCGGACGCGCTACTTTAGGGTTAGCAAATCAATTGAAGCAATGGACAATGATGGAAGTTGACGAGCAACCATTTGTAGTTGAACCTATAAATGCGATCGCACTTCGTTTGCAAGTACGTCATCAATTGCGAATACTTTGGTCGGGCATTTTAGACGGGTATCAGCCAGATATTGCTTGTATCGCTCAAATAGCGACAGATTTAGGGGTAAACGTGCAATGGTTAACAACAGAATTAACACAACCCTACACTTTTGGTTTATTGTTTGAGAAAATCGAGCAACGCCAAGAGCAAGAAGGGATTTGGGCGCAACGTTGGCAAAAGGTAGAAATTAGACAAGCAATAGCTCAATTACGATTGTATTTAGATAAGCTGCATAAAAAAAGCGATCGCACTTACGTTAAATTTCCTAATTCTGACACCGAAAAACTAGCTAATTCGCCTGCGGAATTACTGATTCCTATCTAATAAAAAATTGCCAATAGTACAATTAATACTACATAGTCAATTTGTTAGGTGTCTGCAATGACTGCAATTACTCTTAACCTCAAGCCTTTTGTAGAACTCAGTGACGAGCAGTTTTATCAACTATGTTTAAACCATCGGGAATTAAAATTTGAACGTACAGTTCAAGGATTGGTAATCTTCTCACCAGTGGGAGGAGTTGGAGGAAGCCAAGAAGCTGACTTAATAGCGGATTTAGTATATTGAAACAGACAAACCCAACTTGGCAAAGTTTTTAGTTCCTCAAGTTGCTTCAAACTCCCTAATGGAGCAAATCGCTCTCCCGATGCAGCCTGGATTGCCAAAGAAAACTGGGATCGACTTACAACCGAGCAGCACAAGTTTCCGCCAATTTGTCCCGATTTTATAATTGAACTAAGATCGTCAAGCGATGCTCTTGCACCATTGCAGCAAAAAATGCAGGAGTATATTAGTAATGGTTTGCGTTTAGGATGGTTGATTAATCCGCAAGATCGACAAGTAGAGATATATGCAGCTAATCAAATTAAGCAAACTTGCGATCGCCCTCAACAGATTGATGGAGTAAATGTTTTACCGGGTTTTGTGCTTAATCTCTCGTCTTTGTGGGATTAAAAATATCAGTTTAGTAGCAAGTTAAATAATTCTGCTACTGTTAAGGAAAAATCTTTGGCAAATTCGGGTACTGGTAGACGTGCATCTAAGCGATCGAAAACCGTTGTCGGTTTATCTGGTAAATACACAAAAATCGATTGCTCTTGAGGATCGATCAACCAACCCATTGAAGATTGATAATCTAAGCAATGAAGAATATTTTTAGTAACCTTAGTTTGGCTTTGGTCAGGTGAAAGAATTTCTATTGTCCAATCGGGAGCGACTGTAAAAATATTTGCAACTCTACCGTTTTCCAAACGCGGGATTCTTTGCCAAGCAAACACGGAAATGTCAGGTATAATCGAGCGATTTCCAAAAGTACAACGAAGTTCTGTAAAAGCTCTAGCAATCTGCTTCGACCTAGTTACAGCATTAATTGCCGTTGCTAACTCTGTTTGAATTGCGCTGTGTTCTCCTTGTGGCATTGGTTTTAAAACAATTTGCCCGTCAATATATTCGCTGGCGGGTTTTGTTTCTGGTAATTGCAAAAACTCCTCTAAAGTGATGGTTTTGGTAGAGATTTGTACCATTTTGTTTTATACGCGCTCAAATAAATCGAGCCGATATTGTTCTTCTTTTTGTCCTAGCAAATGCCGTAATTTGGTAGGAGCAAGTTCAAAAAATGAATCGTGAACTTCATCGCCACTCAAAGGATAATCGCGGGCGTAAAGAGTCCAATGAACTAAAAGTAAATGCCCGCCCGATTCTAAATGTTCTAGAATCAACTGTTGAGCTTTTTTTAAGTCTTCCCAACTCCAGTAATAGCCAACTTCTGAAACCAAAGTTAAATCGAATATTTCCTTAGGAAACTGCTCTGGTACAGACATAATTTCAAAGCGCACTTGAGGCAAACTTTTACAGCGCGCGATCGCTTGCTCTTGGGCTAACTTTGATACATCAATAGAAAGCAATTTATCGCAACGCTGGGCGAGTTTTTGCGTCAACACACCAATAGATCCGCCAATTTCAAAAGCCGAACGATAGCGTGTTTTTGGTAAAGCGGCGATTGTCGCAGCATATTTATTCGCTTCATATTCGCTAGTCTCGAACTGCCAAGGATCGCGACTTTCACTATAAAGCTTATCAAAGTAACTAGGCGGTAAAGAGTTAGGTTGCGACTCGTTCATTATTTATTCTGCCTCTAAATACACTTCTACGGGGCGGTTAAAGTTGGCTAACATTTGCGCTGAGAGCCGAAATCCTTGGGGATCGTCATCGATTAAATTAGTAATTTGCGAACGATAGCAAGCGATCGCTTTTTGTTTTAATTCCCCTACAAAACTAATATCCAGTCGCCAACTTTTTAGCTTAGAGTTATCCCAGTTTTTGCTTTGTGAATCATCCCAATCCCAGATTGGATACTCAACTCGGCGCGCAGACATATTTAAGCTAGTTAAGGCGTTACTAATTAACTCAAAACTAGCGCGGTGATCGGGGTGAGGATCGTAGCGTAGAGGTAAAAATACTATTTGCGGGTTAATTTGCGCTAAATAAGTACCTAAATCGGGGTTTTTGCTAGAGACTGCGCCATCTGGTAAACGTAAAAAAGTAATCGCCTTTGCCTCTACTCCTAAAATTGCCAAAGCTGCAATTGTCTCGTTTTCGCGCAATTCTTGCAGGGTTAGGCGTGGATACTTTTTAGAGTTGGGATGAGACAATGTACCATCGCTAACTACTAACACGCTTACATCGCAGCCAATAGAGCGTAACAAGGCGATCGCGCCGCCACAGCCTAAAGTCTCATCATCAGGGTGCGGTGCAACGATTAACGCCCTTTTAACAGCAATTTCTGCCACCGAATACAAGGGAGATTCTGTACTTGTTAATAAAAATTGCTCGACCATAATAAATCTGTAGCAGTAGTTTCCGACAATGCGTACTTACCCGCACTTCCAAGGGCGGCATCAAAAGCAGGTTGACGCAGATATAAACTTAAATCGCGGATAATTCGCTCCATCGGATAAGGTGGTAACAAGCCGCGAGTTCCCACAATTCGTTCGCATAGTTGCATCGCCTCCATGCAGGTTTGTTCGATCGCCGTTCTGACCATATTGGTATACGCTACTAATTGCTCGGCTTGGGGATTATCGATGTCGTCAGGATCGCCGCCAAAAATTGGCGCATAACTTGCAACTAAATCCGCCGCCCCCCGCAACCACAAATTACCGCTTTCAATGGCGATCGCCATTTTGCCAACACGGGCTTGTTGGTGCGGATCTTGGGTTCTATTTAATTGGTGTAAATACTGCCGCGTCGCGTCAAATAATGCCTCTGCTCCTCCTAACTGTACGGCAGCAAACCTAATTACTCCCGCCGTCAACCAAGGTTGCCGATAATAATCTCCTGGTTTGCCAATCAACCACTTGGCATCTAATTCTACGCCGCTAAAATCTACTTTATAACTAGCGGTTGCCCGCATTCCCATCGGTTGCCACCAAGCCGGATCGCTGACGGTTGCGACTTCCTCCATCGGCACAATACACATTTGCCACGTGCCATCCGGCAGCGCTCCATTGACGAAAGGGCGCTCGACGTATCCACAGCCGGAAGCAAAGGTTTTCGAGCCTTCTAGCCTATACCGTCCATCGCTGAGGGGGATTATTTTTACGCCGTCTTCAGCTTCGGCATTCCATACCCCAAAGATTTTGTGGCGAAGTCGCGCGTCGGCGGCTAATTGCTCGATTTGTTCTTTCGTGCCAAAACTTTGCACCAGTTGCAAAGCATTAATGTGTCCTTCATAAATGCGCCCCACCGCTAAATTACCGCTCCCAATTTGTTTGAGCAACATTAGCGTTTCGTAGGTGGTACTTGCGTCGATTCCCGCACCCCATCCGCCTAAATGTGGTTGGAGGGGCGCGTTTAACAAGCCGTAATTTGCGATTAGTTCAAATTCCTGCGCTGGAAATGCGCCATTGCGATCGATGGCGGCGGCGTTATTAGCGCAATAAGCGGCTATTTCTTTTGCTTTAGCTAGGTGGGTAATAGCTGTATCGCTAACAATGGGCTTGGCGCTATATAGTTGAGTGTTGATACTTCCCCCTTCTTGACCAGTGACAATACTGTTAAGAATAATGACTCATTAGTTCGATCTAATACCTCTATCTTCTGTACGATCTGAAAAAAAATTAAGTTTTTAGAGAATAAGATTAAGAGTTTGTGGCAATCTCTTTCATGAAAGCACTTCAATTTTCCAAGGGGGAAATCGCTAAACTCGGCTACTAGCAAAAAACTTGTCTGTTTCTTTACGAGTCATCAAATCAACGACATTTTTATACTTTCCCCTCAATCGCAAATTGGCGGTAAATGGCGCTGAATGTTACAAATTGCAATCATTAAATCAAGAATTATATCAATTTTACTTTTACCCGTAGTTTACCGGATTCCTTACTGCCTGTAGAATAGATAGACTTTATTAACTGAAAGTTTTTTACTAGCGAAACATGAATTTACCTACAAATTTCGACTTTGAAGACGATAAATTTAACGCTCCGCCATCCCCAGTTATTCCTTGGTGTCAAATGATTAATCCCAGGTATGACAATAGCGAAATGCAGCCTTACGGATTAGCTATTAGAGTTAACAATGCTAAAACCGTCGGTTTTACTCCCGATAACAATTGGCAACAGGTGGATTATACTTTTAGTACGGGAGAAATTCAACAATTATTTATTAGTAATACGCCCCGGTTAATTATTATTCGTCGAGGGCCGTTATCTTTAAAAAGTCGCGAAACTGGCGAGAAAATCGGTACGCTTAAAGACAATTACGATGCTTTTTTAACCGATAAATTAAAATTTAAAACTTATACTCGTCACTTAATTTACCTAGTAGATGAAAATAAAAAGTTTTTGCATAAGTTACCTTTGCAATTAACAGTAAATGGTGCAGCCGGAGCAAGTTTCAGTAAAGCTTATTACGACTACAATAAGCAAAGTAGAGAATTAACTGGATTTTTAGGCGAATTAGAGAAAGCTTATGCCCAATATCGCCAACAACCAGTTTCTGCCAAGGGTGGCTTATTTTACGCTCACGGTATCTTTTGCCCAATAATAGAATCAGAAGAAAGAGGCAGTGGAGAAAATACAGCTTTAGTTGCCACAACTACAGACTACGAACATCCTACCGTCGATACTTTAAGTCAATACCTAATTGCCTCCGATGCTGAAGAATCGACGATAATTAGTCAAGCTTTTGAGGAACATAAAGAATTTGGCAAAGAAAATATCAAATCCTTTGTTGAAGAACTTCCTAAAATGCCAGTGGCAGCAACTTCTAGTTCTTATACTTACGCTGATGATGATGAATTTGACTATCCACCATATTAAGAAACGTAATTAGCTGTCATTTTTGCATCGGCAGCGCGGAATAATAGCTTATCTAGTTTTTAGCTCTGGATAATTGGCGATTAGCCATACCCGACATAGTTTTTAAAGATAGCTGTTAATGAGTTACTACGACTTTAACGATCGTTTCTGGTCTCCCCAAGAAGTTTGCGCCAAGCTAGAGGTACAGAATGAAAAAAATTTGGGCTGGAAGACTCAAATTATCAAATTACTCGCGCCATTTTTTTCGCGTTCAACTAGCTAAATAATTACAGCCTTGGATTAGCATAAATCCAAGGCTGTTCGTTTAAGAGCTTTAAAATTTTTTCACTTTAGTAGTAAGTAATACAATTGCCCCCTACTACCCGTAACCCCCGCGCGATCGCCCGCAGCTTTTCCCGTACCCATAAAATAATCTACTCGTCCCGCACCTTTAATTGCGCTACCTGCGTCTTGATCCAAAACATAGCGGCTGACACTGCGGTACTCCATCGGCGGAGCATCATTTTTAAATAGCCCTTTAGAATTATCTGTAAAAGGCAAGCTAGTATGAATCAATGCCAAAGCCCCTGGCGGCATTAAAGATTTATCCGTAGCAATCGATCGCTCTGCCGTTACAGGTATCCCCAAACTCCCTGTAGCTGGCGCTCCGTAGGTTTTGCGGAAAAACACAAAACTGCGATTGCGGGGCAAATAACTATTTAGCTCCCAAGGTTTTTGGGTAAAGTAATTAATCATTACAGGTAAAGTTAACCCCGGAAGCGGTAACTTGCCATCTTTGGCTAATTCCTTACCAATACTCGTATAAGGGTAATCAGTTTTAGCTGCGTAGCCAATACTCATTTGCGTACCGTCAGTAAGCGCAAACCTAGCCGAGCCTTGGATTTGAGCTAAAAAAGCTTCTAAGCGATCGCTTAACCAAACTAACTCCAATCCCTTCAACTTACTTTTTGCCCCCAACAAGCCATCGCGTCCTTCTAGTTGAGCGCGAGTAGGATGCGGTTTAGACCACTTGCTAAAGTTACTAGGCAGCCGATACAACGGATAACGATACTTTTGAGTTTTAACGCGGCTCGCCTCGTACATTGGCTCGTAATAGGCGGTAAATAAAACTTCGCCTTTACCATTTTTGCCTATAGAACGATAAAAAACAAAGTCTCGTTTTACCGCTTGCTGAAGATCGGCGGGAGTTTTGGTGGTAACTACCAGTTTGCGGAAATGGACTAAACTGCGCCGGACGCGATCGCGGGTGATGCCACTAGAGCTATATTTTCGGTAAGCTCTCAATGCACTGGGGGAATTGATGTAACGCAAACTGCTATCAATGGATGCCAGCATAGCTTTCCAGTCGCCACTACGACCTTGTTCGCCCCAGATTTGCGTGTCTAGTCCCAAATTCCTATCTTGAGATACTGGATTGGTTGCTTGCAATGGAATGCGAGCGATAGCAGGCACGGGCGAAAGCGCGATCGCAATTCCTACTGATGTCAGTAAACTAATTATCTTTTTCATCGATTGCTAATATCTTTCTACACTAGAACTAAATATTGGCTCTACGCGGATCGCCAAAATTTTGGATGGACGCACCACCATGTACTCTCCCTGAACGTTTTTAATCGGCACGCTAATAAATTCCTCTGAAGCTGACTTAGGAACAAGTTCGCTACTGTACCATTTTTGAAATTCCTGAATGTTACTAAAACGTATTTCTTCCCGGTGTCCACCTTCAATCATTAGGTGTACGACGTACTCGTTAGGAGTTCTGGGCATACAATCAGAGTTACCTTATATTAGTGACGACTAGCTATTATTGACACTCCCCGGCGTGAAAGCGGGGGAATTCTCCTCCCTGGGTTTGGGGTCAGAGGTTTAACGATCCAAGCCGAGGTGAGAACTTGTAACTAATCCCCGCAACGCGATCGCGTAATCAAAATAAATTAAGCACAATTAGCGCAAATTTTGCAACCCAAATATTAATTTTTCGAGAAACTCGCGATTGACGTGCGGTAATTTTTAGGCTGTGACGCTTGATTGTGTTTTATTTGTTCCGGGAATTGGCAAAAGATTTATACGAGTAGGCTTGACGATTAGAGGCGATCGCCTTTTTACCCTCGGCAAAGGCAGGAGTAAAGCCTTAAATTTAACTTTTTTAACACTTTTTACCCACCTAGCAACATAAATTCAATATTTGTGTTAGCTTCTTAGAGAAGATTACATTCGGTTGTGCAGTTTATTTTTATCTATAACGATAAGTCTCTCTCCGAATCTAACTCTCATCAACCTATGATTCTAGAGACCTCTTATGTCAATTTACGTCGGTAATCTATCCTATGAAGTAGGACAAGATGACCTCAAACAAGTTTTCGCTGAGTACGGAACTGTCAATCGCGTTCAAGTACCTACAGATCGAGAAACTGGTAGAGCGCGTGGCTTCGCTTTTGTAGAGATGGGTACAGAAGCAGAAGAAACAGCAGCAATTGAAGCCCTAGACGGCGCTGAATGGATGGGTCGGGCATTAAAAGTCAATAAAGCCAAGCCCAAAGAAGATAGAGGCGGTTCGGGTGGTAGACAAGGCAATAATAGCGGTGGATACTCTAGACGCTATTAAACTGCTTGAGTGCAAATTATTTACTTCAATTCCCTATTGGGATTAAAGTATTAATTTCAATCCCTCACTACAGATGGTTTCTATCTTAGCGATGGGCTTTTAACTCAAAAAGTTTCAGTTTTGCAGGGCAGACTCCTAGTCTGCTCTTTTTTAGTGGCAATAATTAAGCAAGTCCTACCAATTTTTCACTTAGCTCCCACAGCCGCTTAGATTTGTTATCGTCGCTGGCTTCGTTAGAAACTTCCTGAACAAATGATTGGCGGTCTTTTTGCTGGCGATTTCCCCAACTCCAGTAGACTCCAGAGCGATTGTATTCAGGTTTTGTCACTACCTCCGCCACTCGCTCTCCTGCCAACTCCTCCGATACATAGCCGCCAGTAATATTTTTTTGAAAAAGAGGAAAAAGTTTTTGAAATAAAGGATAGTGGTGGCGAAAAAGCGCTGTAGTTGCAACACAACCAGGATAAAGACAACTAAAAGTAATACCCGTAGACTCGTGATAGCGTCGATGCAGTTCGCGCATCGTCAAAACATTACATAATTTGCTATCTTTGTAAGCCTTGCCTGACTTAAACTTTTTGCCATCAATCATTGCGATGGGAGCTTTAAACCCTGCCTCAAAACCCTGAAGCGCTCCTAAGTCTGGAGGCGCGGGAATCGGAATTTTGCCACCTAATTCTTTGGGGTTAGCCGTTACCGTCCCTAAAATAATTAATCTTGAATTTGGAGTTTTTTGCAGATCCTCAAGCATGAGGTGGCATAACAGAAAGTGTCCGAGGTGGTTAGTTGCAACGCTCAACTCGTAGCCGTCCGCACTCCGCAATGGCTCTTTCAACAATGGCAGATAAACCGCCGCATTGCAAACTAACGCATTTATAGTTCTACCGCTAGACCTAAAATTTTGGACAAACTGGCGCACGCTTTCTAGGTTCGCTAAGTCGAGGAGCATGATAGTGTAGTTTTCCGGTGGCATTAACAATGCTTCGGCGGCGCTTTGGGCTTTTGCTACATCTCGACAAGCCATTACTACATCCCATGTCCCCATCTGAGCGAGAGCTTTGGCAGCTTGCAAGCCGACCCCAGAAGAAGCACCTGTAATGACAACTGTTGACTTTCGATCTTGTTCCATTGTATTTAAACTTTATTGACTGCCGTTGATTGGTTGAGAAAAACGCACAGTCTCTATATTACCTACAACAAGCTAATCGGCTTACCGCGCAATTAAAAGTTTACTCAATTATATTTAATTGTGCTTTCAAGCAAAGCTAAGGCAACTTGATAATGAGTAAATAAGAACTTATTAATTTATTGCTAACTAAATACACCAAATTAAGATATTAAATACTTTCCTCGGTTTGGCTTTGTTCTAAAGCATAACAAGCGATCGCCAAACTAAGCTTTGCTTGTTGAATTTCTGATAGTGTTGCCCATTGTTCGGCAGTAATGTCTAGCGGCATAGTTGTAGGAGTGGGATTGCTACGCATCGCATAAGCATAAGGACGTGCTAGGACGAGTAAATCTTCTTCTAAACAGTTGGGGACAAGCTCTTGAATGCACTGTACCAGTTGCGCGCCTAAAGATTTTTGGCTATGAATGGCTTTAGTTGCTTGGCGAGAAATCGCCGCTAACCACTCTTGAGGAACGCGGTCTGCAAATTGAGCAACTAACTTAGCTTGCAAGCTTTGTTGAGGAGCTTGGATGGGTACATTTGCCTGCCAAAGTCCATCTAGTCTATGCAAAAAATTAGGAGCTTGGGCAAAGGCTTCTTGTTCTAGCCAATTGTCGGAAGCTAGTTGTTCGGCTTCGATAAAATATGCTTCTGCGGCTAGGGTTGAGGTATCCCAAGGATAAATATCATCTTCTTTTGCACATAGTAGCGCTAATATTTCTAGCTCCGTCGGCGAGATTGGGTTGTGCTGAGGTTCGTTTTTCATGCTGTAACTCCTTATACATTTATGCCATAAAAATATCCTATAAGTAGATACAAGGGCTGTGCGGCTATTTCCGTAACAGAAGCCCAAGTCTTACAGCAGATTTTAAAAAAAATTTAATGTATATATCCCTATCTATAAGTAGATGTATTTTTTTGTGGCAATGCTGACACCTGTAAAAATTACTTATGGTTCGACAATAAACTCAAAAGTTTCCCCTTGAGAACAACCAAATTTTATTTGCATTCCCGAACGCAAAGGAACTTCTTGCCGATGGATATTTTGCCAACCATCGCTATCAAAAATCAACGTCCCGAAACGAGAATTATCGCTAATAAAATAAGTTGGAATAGTTTTACCGTCTTTTTTTTCATTGCGGCAAAAGATTTTAGCGTGTTGTTTGCTAATCCAAGGTTCTTCAATGGCAATATCGTTATTTTCGTTAATCCGACCTAAAAGCGCAAACCCAGTTTGCAAAGACCAGACTTTTTTGGGGACACTAAGCGATCGCAAAGAAGCTTTAAGAGGTCGCGATCTTATACCTGAGAGCGAACCTTCGGGTAATTGGGTGACTTCTTCTTGTGCGGGGCGAATGAGTTCGCCGTCAAATTCTGGATGCAGGTAAAGAATCGGTAGCGTCCAAGCGGGGAAATTAAACTTATAAAGAGTTAGTAGTTGCTGTCTGGCGATCGCTACTGCTCTATCGATGGGATGTCTAGCGGCTAAAGCCTGAGCAAAAGTTTCAATAAAAGTCAAAGCTTCGTCGTCGGTAATTTGATCGCGCATTCCCAAGACTGCGGGTACGCCGTGATGAATGAGGACTTCTGCTAGAGAACTATTTTGCAAGGCTTGGCGATCGATAATTGCTGGTTGCGCTAACCAACAAGCATTAAATACGCATAGTTTTACTTGACAGCGAGTTAGGACTTGGGCAAGTTCTGTGGCATTAATACGGCGATTTGGGCTTAAATATATTATGCCGCCGTCGGGGGCGCTTTGTCCGTGTCCGGCGTAGAAAAAGACGTTGTAAGTTTTACTTTCTAACTTTGCTATGAGTTGTTCGGGAGTGGGTTGTAATAAAGTATCTACCTCGCACTTTACTCCTATACTTCTACTATTACCTGCCTCGTAGCTATAACTTGTTAAAGCTTTAACTAAAATATCGGCTTCTTTTTCTAGATGCAGGCGTTGAGTGGGGACATTTAATTTTGTTGAATCTGGGGCGTTTTCTCCTATAACCAGTAAAACATTTAAGCTTTGACTAATTGGCAGCGTCGGTAGCGACTCGACGTTGTTTGTAGTGCGACTAAATAGGATGTGCGGCGACAGCGACACCGAGGGCGTACCAGGTTGGGCTTGCATAATTTCCCAGGGTAAAGCAATCAAATCGGGATCGCGGATGTCTAGACGCAAGCGCAATGGTTTATCTTTGCCTTTGGCTATGCCTTTACTGTGTTCTAAGGTATTTAAAATCGAGGCTTGAAACAGCCAATTCCACAGATTGATCCCCAAGTCTTGCATCAATCGACTGCTGTAATTACTTTGACCGTTAGTTGTAGCGGCGGGTGGAAGGGGTGGAAGGTTTTTGATTAAAGGATTGAATGTATTATCGATTAAGCGATCGAGAACAAACATTTCTTGCCACGCTTGCCAAGAGCGCGTGAGTTCGGGCGACCAAAAACAGTCGTTGAGGATTGACCCTGCAACGTAAGGCGCATTTACTACCCAAACAGCAAAGCTTTGATTGCCAATGGTAGAGAGTCGGGCGATCGCCAAGTTTAGGCATGGATCAGACACAGCCATTAACACCCATTAAAATTAAACTGGCATTTATCAACATTTTTTCTTAGTTTAGCGAGTTTTTACTTAATTTTTTGAATAAATTATTGTTTGTTTTGCTGGTAATTAAAATAATCTGTAGTAATTAGGTAATAGTAAATATATAAATTCTTAATTACTTTGGTAACTCAACTTCGTTGGGATTGTTAGCAGGTGTAGATACCGGAGAGGGGACAAAACAAGTAGCTGCCGGAGCTTGTTCTATTGCTCCTACAAGTTCGATTTCTGGAATCCAACCGCTCAAATTGGCTACTTGCGTAGTGCTGGCGCAGACTTTTAGCAATAACCATTTTTGCCGATCTAAGGAAGTAGTTTTATCGACAACTTGGACAATGTTACCAGGAGAAATCGTCCCTGCCAATGCTTTACTTGTAGTTGTCTGGGGTTCTTGACGCAGTAATAATTTATTAACTTGACTGACGTTTACTTCTGGGGATGTTTTGATTTGAAATACTGCTTTTGCAGGGATTTCTGAACGTTGACTTGGAGTTGTCATGCTGGGAGAAGGGGTACTTACTGGATTAGAGCTTAGTTCGGGCTTCCATAAGCGATTGAGCGGCGCTCTAAATAAGTAAGCTAATCCAGTACAACTCAACAATAAAATTAGTCCTAAAACTATTGCAGTGGGAAAAGATTTTTTGGGTGCTGGCGCTACAACTTCTACAGCCACCGTAGGCGGCGATTCCACGATTGGCTCTGGTGGCGCTTCGCTTTCCACTACAATTGCTTCAGGAGGACTTGATGGAATTGCTAATGATGGGCTGAGGTGGGATTGCGGCTCTAAAAAATTGCCTTTGTAGTGAATAATGCCAACAGTTACATTGTCGTGACCGTTGTGAGTATTGGCAACTTCGACTAGCCGGGCGGCGGCACTATCTACTTGAACTTTGCCTTCCAGAATTGGTAAAATCTCTGTTTCCCAGTGTTGCTCAACGCGATCGTAATCGCTCAAACCATCAGAACATAAGAGAAATACGCAATCTTCATCTAAAATAAATCGACCAACCGTAGGGTGCAAAGCTAAATTCATGCCCAGAGCTTGAACTAGAGAGCCAGAGGAAGGATGCAGCAATGCCGTACTGTAGAGAGAGTAACCTAGGCGCACTTCTCTAGCGGCGACATCATCATCGAGAGTGACTTGATGGCAGCCTGTACGAGTGATGAGATAAGCGCGGCTATCACCGACATGAGTGATATACATTTGTTGTTGGTGAGCCAACGCCATTACTAACGTAGTCCCCATCCGTTGACGACCTTGGCGATATTCGCTATCGTTGCGATCGCTTATGCGATCGTTTGCGGTGTGGGTTGCTTGTTCTAGAGCGTTAATTAGAGATGTATTTAAGTCGCTTGTTGGCGCTAATTTCAGTTGTTCTAATTGCTCGGTTACAGTTTCAATTGCTAGGCTTGAGGCAACATTGCCGCCTTCGTGTCCGCCGATGCCATCGCAGACAATTGTTAAACTAGAAGCAAGGGGTGCGGATTTCTCTATAGTTTTTGCTGTACCGCTAGGAGGAAAGCAAGCGTCCTCATTGCGCTGACGGCTAGGCCCTCTATCGGTCAAGGTGCTAAGAGCGAGAGTGTAAGAAAGGGACTTGCCGCACTGGGTTAAAGCTGCGTCTAAACTGGCGATTAAGTCATCGATTTTGCTAATTTCTCCGGTCATTAGCCCGTAACAAACTCGTTCTAAATAGTCGCTAATTGCTGGCTGAACATTTGGTATTAATTGATGCCATACTTCTCCTAATTGAGAGAGCGTAGGGGACATCCCGGCAACATCAAGCTGGAGTTGCTGTAGGCGGATGATGGATTGTTCTACTCTAATTAATCGCTCGTCAAGTAAGGTAGAAGCTACGCCTTCGGCGCTTAAAGGTTGCCAAAGTCCAGCGATTTGCCATAGCCAATGCAATTGACGCAAAGAAGTAGCATCACTCCATACTTTACTTAATTGTGGCATTAGCTGCCCTGCCATTTCTGTACTGCTATAAATAGCCGCATCTTCTAAAAGTAAAATTTTTGTTTCCTCCGCCTCTTGGCTTGGGGGCAGCCAAGTGTAAACTTGAGGTATTTGCAAGCGGTAGGGAACGAGTCTTAAATAAGGTTTAATATCGTAGGAAATTTCTGTAAAGCGCGTATCTACTGGGGCATTTGGGATAGTATCCAAAAAAATGCGATCGCCTAGGAACAAGTAGCGCGATTGCACAATGTCGTTGGCTTTAAGCGCCGAAACTCCCTCGCCTACAGCCCACAAGTAGCGTTTATTTATAGGCATACCGCATTGCTGACAATATTTATCGGTATCATTGTTGTTTGCTTTGCATCCTTGGTTGGAACATTGGATTGTTGTTGCCACATCATTTTGCATAGGTTTCGCATCGATCGGAAAAAACAAAAAATTAAGTTAAAAATTACCTGGCAATTGCCCCCGTTTTTTTTCTCAAATCCAGATGTATTTATTATATTTGCTACCTAGTTTTGTCCTTTAGCTAGACTTACCTCAGTATCTTTAATTTTTGGCAACAGTTTTAGCTGTTACTTTGTCTTTATTAGCAACAATTACCGTAAGTAAAGTCGCATGGGAAAAGGCAACCAACTAACTAAGCGCAGATCGAGGCAGGTTTTTAAGAGATTAAAACAGGCGACATTGATTTTAATGGCGACTTTTTTAACTTGGCGATTTCTACCTTATATCTTTCCCATTTATGCGACTAATCTAACTCAAGAGCGCCAAGCAATTGAGTTGCGCGATCGCCAGGGGCTACTTTTAGGAACTTTGCTAACTCAAAGTCAACAGCAGACGGCTGTTGTTCCTTTAACTGATGTTTCCTCACACTTTATTCATGCCATTATAGCCGCAGAAGATGGGCGATATTATCAGCACGGAGCGTTAGAAATTCGCGCCATTGGGCGCAGTATAGTTGAAGCAATTCGCGCTCGCAAGCTTGTTTCTGGTGCTTCGACAATTACAATGCAACTGGCAAGGATGTTACAACCGCATCCGCGCAATTTGTGGGGCAAAAGCCAAGAAGTTTGGCTATCTTGGCGCATAGCCGCAGGTATGAACAAGAGCGAAATCTTACACGCTTACGTTAACCGTCTGCCAATGGGAGGAAATGTCTATGGTGTTGAAGCAGCTTCTCAAGTTTACTTTGCGCTGCCAGCAAGGGATCTAAACCTCGCCCAAGCTAGTATTTTAGCGGCGCTGCCTAACGATCCTACGGATCTAAATCCTTACGGGCATTGGGACAAACTAAAAAAGAGACAGTTATATGTCCTCGATCGCATGGTTAAAGATGGTTACATTAGCCACACCGAAAGACTGCGCGCTTACGCCGAAAAAATTGTCCTCCAGCCGCGCCAGCAAGGAATTATCGCCGCACCACATTTTTTATTTTGGTTAGCAAATCAATTGCCTAAAAATAGTCCATCTCAAGTTAGGACTACTATAGATAGACCTTTGCAGCAATTTGTGGAAGCGCAAGTGCGCCAAGTTGTGCAAAATCTTGCCGCTTATAATGCTCATCACGGGGCGGCGATCGTCATCGATAACCATTCGGGTGAAATTTTAGCTTATGTAGGTTCTCCCGATTATTTTTCTTTAACAGATAGCGGGCGCAATGACGGCGTACAGGCATTGAGGCAGCCAGGCTCGACGCTGAAGCCCTTTTTGTACCAATTAGCTTTAGAAAGCCGGGTAATTCACCCAAATACAGTTTTGGCAGATGTGCCGACTCATTATGCTATTAGTGGAGCTAAACTTTACAGTCCTAGAGACTATAGCGAAAGCTTTCAAGGGCCGGTGAGAGTTCGTTTAGCGTTGGCTAATTCTTTAAATGTTCCCGCCGTGCGGGTATTAGAAAAAGTAGGCGTACCGAATTTTTTAAATCGCTTACATCTATTAGGTTTTGAACAATTAAAGCATCCGCCCGAATATTACGGTTTGGGGTTAACTCTTGGTAGTGGCGAAGTTAGTTTGTGGGAATTAGCTCGTGCTTACGTCACAATGGCAAGAAACGGAGAAGCAATACCATTAATTGCTAAATTTTCCGCTCCCTCCTCTCCCCATCTCCCCGTCTCCCCATCTCCCTCTCTTTACGAGAGCAAAGCCCTACGCCCCGCCGCTACTTGGGGATTAATTACAGACATACTAAGCGATTCTCACGCCCGTGCTAGGGCTTTTGGGGTTGATTCGGTATTGAATTTGCCGTTTCCGGCGGCGGTAAAAACTGGTACATCCTCTGATTATCGAGATACTTGGACAGTAGGTTTTACAGCCGATTACACCGTTGCTACTTGGGTGGGTAATTTTAACGGCGAATCAATGAAACAGGTTTCTGGAGTAATGGGGGCTGCACCTTTGTGGAATCGGATTATGTTGCACCTGCACGAAAATAAAGAGCCTAGGGCTTTTTCGCCGCCGGAAGGTTTAGTACAGCGTCCGATATGTGCGGTTTCGGGTTTGAAGCCTACCCCTGCTTGTCCTACAGTGGTGCAAGAGTATTTTTATCCTGAAGATTTGGGCGAATACGATCGCAATTACGATACTTTTTACCGCCTTGTTAATGGCGAACCCAAGCTAAATTTGCCTAGAGAGTACGACCAATGGTTAGCATTGCGATCGCAGTCTTCAACGGCGGATGGTTTAAAAATTGTTTCTCCACGTAATGGCGATCGTTTTTTGGTTTATCCAAATTCACCGCCGCAGAGATTGCAATTGAAATTAGCTGCTTTACCAAACGAACCTGTAGAATGGCGGATGAATGGAGAAAAGTTAAATAGTGGAGTTTTTTGGGCATTACGTCCGGGTAGTTGGACGTTGGAAGTTAAAAGCGGGGAAATGCGCGATCGCGTTACTTTTCAAGTAGAAGTAGCTGAAAATAAGACTGTTCGGCGAGGTTTTTCTGTTGCGCCTAAGTGAGAAACTGCAAAAGGTAAGATCCGTAAGATTTCTGACGTTTTTTACTATTGGTCAGCTTAGGATCTAAAAAATTCGTGGCTAATTTGGTCAAGATTATGGCGATCGCAGAAGACAAGGCTGTTAAATTCAAATCTGGAACAATACAAGTCAGTTCGGGCAGTTTGCCTAAATCACTGTATCAGCACCAAACTAAAGCAATTCAAAAATTAAATACTATAAATTGCACTCCTTTTAAAGGGTTACTTGTCCTTCCTACGGGAGGCGGCAAAACGTTAACGGCTGTTCAATGGCTACTAGAAAATTTTACAAATAAGCACAAAAAAGTTTTGTGGATTGCCCACCGCCATGAGTTGTTAAATCAAGCATTTAATACAATTGTAGATAATTCTTATTCACAATTATTGAGTGATCGTACTAATTTTAGATGGCGCATTATATCAGGTAGTAACGAACATGATATACCAGTAAACATTCAGGCTACCGATGACATTATTATTGCCAGCAAAGATAGCCTCAATAGTGGTATGGATTATCTGCTAAATAAATGGGCAAAAAACTTAGATGAGGTGCTTTTGGTTATAGATGAAGCACATCATGCTACTGCAAAAACCTATCGTAAGGTTATTAATGCTTTGGAAGAAAGTAAGCCTAAAACTTTTAAAATGTTAGGTTTAACAGCTACACCTTTTAGAACTGCTATAAGTGAGGGAGGGCTGTTAAAGCAAGTTTTTCCTGATGATATTATTTTTAAGGAAGATTTACGAAAATTAATTGCCCTAGGTATTTTAGCCGATCCTATATTTGAAGAATTGCCTACTAAGTTAGAGATATACAACGATCTATTACCAAGGCATATTAAAGCAATTCAAGCTTTTGATAAAATTCCTGAAGATATAGCTAGAAAAATTGCTACAAGTTGTCAGCGAAATAATCAAATTGTCGAACAGTATTTAAACAACATAGATAAGTACAAGCAGTTAGTGGTATTTGCAATTGATATAGATCATGCGATCGCCTTAAATGGACTTTTTAATGAAAAGGGAAAAGTCAAAGGTATTAAATCAGAGTTTGTATTAGCTAATATTAAAGATGCTATTACAGGCGCTACAATTTCTACAAGAGATAATTCTGATAAAATTCAAAAATTTAGAGATGGTAAAATCAATGTATTAGTAAACGTAAATATTTTGACAGAGGGCGTAGATTTACCAAACTTACAGACTGTTTTTTTAACTCGTCCAACTACTTCTACAATTTTTATGACACAAATGATTGGTAGAGCATTGCGGGGCGAAAAAGCTGGTGGTACAGAAAAAGCTTTTATTGTAAGTTTTATTGATGAATGGAAAAACAAAATTAATTGGGTAAATCCTGAGAAGCTAATTGAAAGCGAAGTTACTGTTAGTGAAATTACTAAGGAAAGAGATGCTTCTATTGCCCGATTAATTTCCATTGAGGAAATGGAAAAGTTTACTATGATGATGGACACAACGATTGATACTCTTGCATTAGAGAGACTAGATTTTCTAAAGAGAATGCCTTTAGGTATTTATAAGTTTTCCATTCTTGAACACTTAGAGATACAAGAAGATTTGGCAAATAAAAATTATGAAGTGTTGCTGTATGACGATACTGAACAGGCTTACGAAGACTTTATTAACGATCTACCAGTTTTATTTGAACCACTAAATATAGGTAACAGAGAAGAACTAAATTTTCAGGAGTTAGACGCGCTACTTACTCAAGTCAAAATAGACTATTTCGCAAACTTCAATAGCTTAATTGGCTATCGGGATGAAGATATTAAAAATATCCTGCGCTATTATGCTCAAAACGAGAGTAAGCCAGATTTTTTGGCTTTTAAAAATCGTAAAGATTGCGATATGGCAAAAGTGGCAAGTCATATTTATGACAAGGGTTTAGGTGGCCTCGCAAAAACTGAGTATGTAGATTCACTATGGAATAACAGAGAGACTTTCTGGCAAGTATTATTTGGTTACGATAAAAGATATTTCAAACATCAGCTTTACATTGAAACTTGCAAAATTGAAGAACCTGAAGTCTATGAAATTACTCATGCAAAAGCAACAGCAGAACCTGATATCGTAGATATACATAGTCTACCTTTATCAGAAATTAAAGAAATAGATTTTGACTATTACAGAAAACTAAAAGATTCTATTTATGCAAGCCATACAGATAGTAATAGATATATAACTTGTGCCGTTAGTGGGTTTAAAAGTAAAAGAAGAATAGACTTTCAAATCGATCACATTAAGCCCATTGCTGAAGGGGGACTATCAACGCTGGATA
This sequence comes from Aliterella sp. RAGGC_92, assembly GCA_030826005.1. GTDB lineage: Bacteria > Cyanobacteriota > Cyanobacteriia > Cyanobacteriales > Chroococcidiopsidaceae > Aliterella. The sequence goes on along the minus strand of JAPJOW010000027.1, from coordinate 5,616 downwards.
ATCTACAGATATTATCGAGAAAAGCTCATACAGAAAAAACTTGCAAACAAAATCTAGCTAGAAATTCTAGAATTTAGTTTTGTATATGCGATCGCTCTGCGCTGATATATTTTATGTAAATCAATAAACGCGATCGCACTTTTACCCCATTTGCATCCCAATATCAAAAGTTGCCGCTACCCCTTGTTGAGTTTCAGTTACAGCAAGCATTAATTTGTGTCCACCGCGTTGAAATATACCGTCTTGCTCGTTAGTTTGGTCGCGTTTTCCTTTATTTGCGTAAGGTGGTTGGGTATAAATGCGATCGCTTACAGCATCATCAAAGTATAGTTGTGAAGTAAATTCATAACTTTGCCCTGCTGCCTCAGCCGTGCGAACCTTAAAGTGAATGTGTACGGTTCTACCTAAGTACCAACCAGGATAGATAGTTGTAAACTTCACCGTCCCATCAGCATTTGTGACTTGATAGCCGCGTAAAAACTTTTTGCCTGTAGTATCGAAACTTCTATCGGTAACGTCCGAATACACGCCCAGCGCGTCGCAGTGCCAAATATCAACGATCGCACCAGCAACAGGCGTACAGCTATTAGTTCCTACTCCAGAAACCCGCAGAGTTAGTTGCAGTGGTACGCCCTCAACAACCTTACCATCAGAGGGATCGGTGCGGATATCAGAGCGATTGAGCTTTTCATCGACAAAATAAGGCCCCTCTGTTTGCTCTGGGCTAACAATACAATTAGGCAATGTAGTTTTATTAGTTGATGTTTGAGCAAAGCTAGATTTTTTTGAGGTACAACCAACTACAAACAGGGATGTTCCCGTTGCTCTCAATAGAGCTAATACCTCTCTACGATTGATAATTCTAGCTAATTTGCGATCGCTCATACTGTTTAGTTTAGAGTCAAGACTATTGAAATACGCAGAGAATAAGGTAACGTAGTGCCTTATTCTCTGCATTAACGATGAAATTTTTGGGGCAGTTTTGGCTAGTTCATGTAGAACTAAGAGCAGCTATTGATTATGCTCTTGACTACCCCAGAGTAACTCTTAAGACTGGCGTTGTTGACGATTTTGTTGTTTTTGCTGGCGCAACTGCTCTAATTCTTGTCTTTGTTGGGCGGTTAATACTGCATCCATTTTAGTTTTAGTATCGTTGCGAATTGCCTCAATTTGGGCTTTTTGCTCGGCTGTGAGAACTGCATCCATTTGTTGACGGGTAGCAGTACGAATTTCTCTCATTTGAGTTCTTTGAGCATCGGTTAGTCCAGTAATTCTAGGAAAACCGCGACCTTTTCCTTCTCCGTTAGAAGGTGCTGATTGTGCGAGTTGTTGCCTTTGTTCGGCAGTCAAAATTGCTTCCATCTTAGCTCTAGCATCGTTGCGAATTGCTTCCATGCGGGTTTTTTGCTCTGGGGTGGGGATAGCCTCAATTTGCTGGCGGCTAGTAGATTTAATTTGCTGTAGTTGGGTTCTTTGAGCCTCTGTTAGATTGCTGAGACGTTCAAACTTTCCTTTACCGCGCATTCCTTGTCCTGGTTGTTGTTGTTCGGTGGATGGGGCGGAATTTTGGGCTGTCAAAAACTGGTCGGCTAAAGCTTTGCTGGTCAGAAAACCACCGCCGCTAATTAATACCGATGCTGCCGAAACTATTAACAAACGATTCATTTTCATGAAAATCAAACTCTTTACTAAGTGTCATGTTTTAATTAAGCCTCACAAAAATTACAGTTTGACCCCAATCTAAATTACATTTTTGTAATTTTTATCAAGAGGTGGGGAATATATAATGGTGGAATTATGCACATTTTGTTTGTGGAAGATGAAGCAAAGATTGCTAACTTTGTCAATGCAGGACTAAGGGAACACGGGTTTGTTGTCGATTATTGCGATAATGGCGACGAAGGCTATAACCGCGCTCTAGATAACGAGTATGATGCTTTGGTGCTGGATATTATGATTCCAGGTAAAGACGGGTTAGCGATTCTCAAGGGCTTGCGCCGAGCCAAAAAAAATGTCCCAGTAATTTTGCTAACGGCGCGTAATGAGTTAGACGATCGCATTGAAGGACTAAATCTAGGCGCGGATGACTATATTGCTAAACCGTTTTTTGTTGAGGAATTAGTTGCTAGGATTCATGCAGTAGTGAGGCGTAGCGTCGGCGATCGCCAAAACATATTAACGGCAGGTTCGCTAAAGTTAGATTGTATTACGCGAGAAGTAACAAGCGATCGCCAAGTAGTAGAACTAACATCGCGCGAATTTAATCTTTTAGAATATTTGATGCGATCGCCAGGGCGAGTTTTTACCCGCACCCAAATACTAGAACACGTTTGGGGCTATGACTTTAACCCCACTACAAATGTTGTCGATGTCTGCGTCCAACGCATCCGCAAAAAGCTCGATCCCATTGGGGGAGCGCCTTGGCTAGAAAGCGTGCGGGGGGTGGGTTATCGGTTTCGTCAGTCGGAGAACTAATAAAAGTGCTTCGTTCCTTTCGGCTTCGTTTAGCTCTAGCATCGGCTATTTTAGCAGGTAGTGCGCTGGTAGGTTTTGGGATGACTTCTTGGTGGCTAATTTACCAAGCTAAAGTTAGTCGTCTTGATGAAGCGATTGAAAGTCAGTTAATGAGAGCAAATCGCCCACTCCGGCGCTTTCCCCCTTCACCGCGAAGATTTAGGATTGATGAAGATACACCAACGGCTTTACTCGTTACTGATTTAACAGGGAAAACTCTTTATCAGTCTGAGAATTGGTCAAAGGAGATTAATGTAAATAACTTTTGGCGCTTACGTCCTCAAGAATCAAACCCAACATTTACAGAACCAAAGCCTGATTTAGCAAGACCGCAATTAGGTTTTGTTTCTCCACCTCGATTTATCACCCAACGGACATCAACAGAAACTTGGCGCATTGGGGCGGCGAGATTTCCCTACACGCAAGTTGCGATTGCTGTTAGTCTTCAAACTATTGAGGGCGAAATGGTAGTCATTCGCAACATCTTCTTAATTTCTATACTTATTGTCTTATTTTTAATTACTGGGGGTGCGTGGTGGTTGTCGGGTAATGCTTTGCGCCCAATTGGACAATTAACTGAAGCAATTAAGCAAGTAACAGTTAAAGGCTTAGATCGGCGAGTTCCGATTGGCAAAACTGATATAGAATTTGTAGAATTAATTGCTGTATTCAATCAGATGTTAGAAAGCCTGGAACGTAACTTTAAGCAGGCTTCTCGCTTCAGTGGCGATGCGGCGCACGAACTAAAAACACCCTTGGCAATTTTGCAAGGAGAATTAGAACGCACTTTGCAAAGCGCTGAACCAGAATCGCCGATACAGCAAAGTTTAAGCAGTTTATTAGATGAAGTCCGGCGTTTGAGTGGAATTGTCCGCAAACTACTATTGCTTTCTTTAGCCGATGCGGGACGGATGAATTTGCACCGAGTGGATGTAAATTTATCCGATATTTTGGCGCAGGTAGAAGAAGATATAGAATTATTAGCGCCGCAATTACAGGTACAAATAGAGATTAAGGCTCAATTGCACGTATTGGGCGATCGCGATTTACTTATTCAAGTAGTCCAAAACCTAGTCAGCAACGCCATTAAATATAATCTTCCCGATGGCTGGATACGCATTCATGCAGTACAAAAGGGAGAAAAAATATTAATTACGATTACTAATGCTTCTAAAAATATTTTAGCAGGCGATCGCGAACGAATTTTTGAGCGATTTTATCGCGGCGATCCGGCTAGAACTCGCTCGGAAGAAGTTGAAGGGACGGGACTCGGACTTAGCTTGTCTAGAGAGATTGCGAGAGCGCACGGAGGTGATTTAATCCTTGACTCAACCCCCTCTAACCAAACTGCCTTTACTTTGAACTTACCTGCTTTGAAACGCGAAGTTACTTTACGTTAGCGTATCTGGATCTATGCCTCGCTCTCTCAATTTAGCGATTAGCGATTGTAGGTCTTGCTGCGCTTGAATCGCTTGTTGTTGAGCAATTTCGGTTTGTTGTTGAGCTAAAATAGCTTGTTCTTCAACAGATGGATATCTATTACCCTCAAAATCGTACCAATACAACCATTCTCTCGTCCATCCTTGATAACTACCTTGTCCCGTACCAATTGCTAGATTAATTTCAGGTATCCAAATGCGCTCGCCTATTTGTTTAACATATACTCCATCTACTAAGCGATAAACTTCCAATATCTCATGCTTGTCTCGCTTTGAATAATCTGGGTTGTAAATGACATAGTACGATGCTCCTAGTTGAAGGTATTTTGCCATTTTGCGATCGTATTCACCGCCGTAAGCTTGGGAAACTACTTCAAAAACTATTAAGGGAACGACATTATTTTCTTCCCACAGGACATAACTTAAGCGTCCTTTGTTATTTCTCCGTCTTGGTACGCCAATACTCAGAAAACCATCGGGAACTATAGGAGTAGGGCGAGTTCCAGGAGTATAACTGTAATAGATTCCCATATCTATTGCAAAAAACCAGTCTTGGCGATCTTTCCACAATAACGTCAAAATTGAACGCAGTAAGCCGGGAATTAATTCTTGAAACTCATTATCCACTGGTGTATCGTCAGAATCCGGCAGTTCTGTAGCTGATGGTAGAGATTGCAACGGATTGTACTGTAACATGACGGCTTGCTCTTTGAATCTACTGCCCCAATTTTATCGCTGTTTTTAATTAAGGAACTTTGCGATCGCCCTAATCGTTCTATTTCTAAGCTTTAATCGACTAGGTGTGGTGTGAGAGAAATTATGCAAGCTATTGTTAAACGTGGGATACAAGTCTTATTAGCGGTTTTTATCCTAGTTGGAATAACTTGTTGTAATACTGCTAATCTCTCTGGAAACGAGCCTTTACCAACGGTTTCGGCTTTACCTACGCCTCAGTTACCAGATTGGATTGAACAAATTAGTCCGATTGGCGAAACGGATGTGCGAAGTCAAATTCGGATTAGATTTAAAGAAGCTTTAATTCCTGTTGAAAGTATTGATAGTCCCAATCAGCAGCAAATTTTAGAAAAAATCGTTATTTTTCCAGCTTTAAAGGGTCAATTTCGTTTTCTTACTCCTCGGATGGTTGGTTTTCAAGCAGAATCGGCGCTTCCCAAAGCTACACGAGTACAGGTGACGTTAAAAACTGGACTTGCAGACTTAAAAAATCACCGTTTAGACAAAGATTTAGCTTGGACTTTTAATACAGAAGCAATTAAATTAACTAATTTACCGGGAATTACAGATAGTGGCGAAGTTGAACCGATTGATATTAAACCTAATCTAAAATTTACCTCGAATGTAGAACTAGATATTAATACAGTTAAAGATCGTGTCAAGCTGATTCCTGACGGGAAAAAAGACAGTATTTCTTTTGATGTTGCTTTAGATGAGGAAGAAAAATCGGTAGATATTGCACCAGAACAAAAGTTCGATCCCTCTACTCGCAATTGGGTTTATAGCTTAAAACCCCGTCAAACTCTTACCAAAGCAACGAGTTTTCGCTGGGAAGTGGCTTCTGGGTTGCGTCCGTCCAATGGTAATTTACCTAGTCAAATACCTTTTACAAGTAAGGTTGCAACTTACGCACCGCTTGCTTTTGAGA
>JAPJOW010000283.1 GCA_030826005.1 Aliterella sp. RAGGC_92 | reverse complement strand
CGTAGCGCGATCGCGCTTCAAGCTCTGTTAAACCCACCCGCGCTAATTCTGGATCAGTAAATGTTGCCCAGGGAATTACCTTGTAGTCTGCGTTGATAACGGGTAAAAACAGCGCATTTTTTAAAACAATATTGGCTTCGTAGCTGGCAACATGAGTAAATTGATAGCCGCCAATTACATCACCACAAGCATAGATGCGCGGGTTTGTAGTTTGGAGTTTGCTATTAACGCGGATACCTTTTTTACTGCCAGAATTGCCATAACCAGCTTCGCCTTTTTGCCGCATCTCTACGCCAGCAGCTTGAAGGTTAAGCGATTCAATATTGGGTTGTCTCCCCGCCGCAACTAAGATTTGGTCTACTTCGGCGATTTTTTCTCCCTTTGCCCACAGTACCTTTTTGCCGTTAATAACTTCTACTTTTTCGACGCGGGTTTTAGTGAGGACGCGGATATTTTCCGCAGCAAATTGAGTTGCAACTACTCTAGCAACTTCGGGGTCTTCTTGGGGTAACAGGCGATCGCTTCCAGCAACAATTACTACCTCCGAACCCAGTCTAGAAAGGGCTTGCCCCAATTCGCAACCAATCGGGCCACCACCAATTATCGCTAAAGTTTCCGGGCGCTTAGTAATTGAAAAAACTTCTTCATTAGTAATATATCCTGCTTCCTCAAGCCCAGAAACATCAGGAATAGCGGGTTTTGAGCCTGTAGAAATTACAAATGCTCTAGCTTTAATACTTCTGCCATTAATTTTAAAAGTACGACGATCTATAAATTCCCCATTACCAAAAATCACTTCACAACCCAAGCCTTCAAAGCGTTCGGGGGAGTCGTGAGGTTCAATATTTGCGATGACCTTTTGTACATGAGCGATCGCTTTGGCAAAATCAATAGATACATCTTTGCTATAAATACCAAACCTTCCAGCATTTTTGACCTGGTAAGCCAACCGGGAAGCATGAATCAATGATTTACTGGGAACGCAACCATACCACAAGCAATCTCCCCCTAAACGATCCTTTTCTATCAGCGCTACTTTAGCATTGAGCGCGGCGGCGACTCCTGCAACTACCAATCCACCCGAACCACCGCCAATAACTACCAAATCGTATTCAACAGCCATAATTAGTTACCTAGCACTATTTCTCCTAGTATTGCTTGTCGTTGTGCGATCGCACTGTCACCGCTTATTGAGCAGTTGTAGTTGGGATTCGTGGGGCTGTTAAAATCAAATGTACTGTAGAGTATTAGGACTGAAAGCGGCTGGGAACATAGATGCGCGTTGAGAGCTACGGAGTTTTCCTAGTTCCATCCTTCATGACGGATGAAATAATGTTAAGTTCTGAATTTAAACCCTCAACGTCCGTCCTCACCTAGGTTTCTAACACTACGCAATAATAAATCAATCCTAACAGTCAAAAGTTGTTCGGCTGCACCATAAATTAATTGGTTTGGGGAGGCAACAATATGGAATCTATTACCATCGACTTGGGTTCAGTAATCAACTTAACCGACGAGCAGTTTTATCAATTGGCTGTCTCTCAAATAAATGGGATCAAACTGGAAAGAACGCCCAACGGAGAAATTACTGTTGTGACCCCTCATGGAGCCGAAACCAGCAATCGCAGTATCAAGATTTTGGCTCAACTAGAAACATGGGCAGACCAAAATGAAGAATTGGGATTAGCCTTTGATTGCGATACTGAATTTAATCTCCCTAATGGCGGTCATCGGAGTCCTGATGCTGCATGGATTAGCCGCAAACGGTGGAATGCTCTAAGCGATCGCGAACGACGAACATTCCCACCCATTTGTCCCGATTTTGTAATTGAACTAAGATCGCCATCGGATCGACTCAAACCCTTGCAAGCCAAGATGCAAGAATATTTAGATAGCGGATTGAGGCTAGGGTGGTTGATAAATCCACAGGACAAGCAAGTGGAAATTTATCGCCCAAGTAAAGCTACAGAAGTGTTGCAGCAGCCTGACACTATTAGCGGCGAAGACGTACTACCAGGATTTATTTTACGATTGCAAAAAATCTGGGCGATCGGTTGAGTTTTTCGCATTTTATATCCAAAACCCAGTGCCTTTACTATGAATCACCAGATGCGCGATCGCTCTCTAGTAATGATAACGAGCCTGTAGAAAGTCTACTCTATTCTGTTTGACCCGATAAATAAGCCTATGTTCTAAATCAATTCGCCGCGACCAAGTATCAGCGTCTAAGTGCTTGAGTGGTTCTGGCTTGCCTATTCCCTCAAACGGATGCTGCATTACATCCGTAACTAAAGCAAAAATCTTGTCCACTTTGTTAGGCTTAGTTTTGTACCACCAACCTAAGTCATCCTTGAATTGCGGACTGAAATCTGGAAATCTTACAGCTAATGTAGGCGGTGGAGGTGGAAGATCAACCTTTTGCTTTTTCTTCGCCAATCCCTAACTCCTGTTTTAAGGACGCGATTGCCTCCGGCACTGCGCTCCGCGCGATCGCCTGTTCAACGGTTACTGGTGCTAAAATTTCCTCATCTCTCGATTTAGACCATTGCAAAGCATTAAGCAGACGCGCAGCATTTTGAGGACTTCGCAAAAGATAAGCCGTCTCTTTTAGACTTGTAAGCTCATCTTCGGCAATCAATGCCACATTTGGCTTATTACGACGCTCAATAATAATAATTTCTCGCTCATCTACAACCTGGTCTAAGAGACTAGCCAAATTTTCACGGGCTTTTGTATAGGTAGTTTGCATAATTACCTTAATATATGTCCAGACTTACTGTACATATTATCGTAAATCGCACTTGCTCACAAGTATTAGCCTTTCCTTAAAGTTCCTTTATCGTGCAGTTAAAGAGCTTGGCGTATTTTGGCGGTTAAAGCCTGATTTGGTGAATTATGCAAAGCCGTAAACCTAACAAAAAAAATCCCCCAATATTAAATGACAACATCTCTCGGTTGCTTAAAAGTGGGGATTTTGTACCTAAAGACTTTGAAGGAAGCGATCGCTTTTTAGACATAATTTCCTGGAATATCAAGTTTTTTAACGATCGCGATCCTAAGCGCGTCGAAAATATCCGCATCATTATGCAGGAACTTAACGCTGATATTTTTGTGCTGCAAGAGATTGAAGACGGCGCGCTGGATGTAATTGCAGATATGCTTACTACCTCCGGCGCAGGACTGTATAAGACTGCTTACGGGACAACGGGAGGCGACCAAAGAGTTGCTTTTATTTATGATATGGAGTGGGTGAAAGCTTCCACAGATATAGAAGAACTTTTTGCCATCGAAGACCTGACGGTACAAGTTGGTAACGCCGAAAAAGATGTATTTCCTCGATTGCCACTATCTGCCACTTTTACCGCTTACAAAGAAGACGAACCCTTTGATTTTAATTTGGTAGGAGTGCATCTAAAGTCTCAACGTGGGGGAGGTCAAGAACAACGTACCGCCGCCGCCAATCGTCTAGCCAATTGGATACAAGACGAAGCGACAGACGAGGATGTAATTATTGCAGGCGATTGGAACGCACCCCCCGAAAGATCGGAATGGAAAACACTGCGGGAAATGGAGGCGGAGGAGAAGATTAAGTTTATCAGTTTTAACAAAAGCGGGGAAACGGTTGAACCTAGTTATTTATCGGTAGGTAATAGGCGATCGCGTTTAGACTTAATTGTAGTCTCCTCTAGCGTTCCCGAAGCTGATATACAGCAAACTGCGGCGGTGGTAAATTGGAATGTTTTGCTAGAAAAAGGTAGTTCGGCGCAAACCAAAGAGACGTTAGAAAGCCTAATTGAAAATATTAGCGACCATTTACCCGTATTAGCTCGGTTTTATTTTAGCGATACAGATTGAAAATTTGGGTATGGCGATCGCATTGCCAAAACCATTGTTGAAATTTTTGTGGCAAACTTGGGCAGTATAGATAAAACTACCTAGTAAAAAACAATGGATAGCAATCTTACAACTACTTTAGGGCTAGTTGCTGGCGTACTTACTACGATCGCCTATTTACCCCAATTAATCAAAACTTGGCAGTCAAAGTCAGCCGATGACTTGTCTTGGAGTATGCTAATTATTCTGTGTGCTGGGATTATATTATGGCTGGTGTACGGCTTCTCGGTGCATGATATCCCGATTGTGGCGGCAAATATTGTAACTTTTGTACTTGCCTCAATAATTTTGGTCTTGAAGATTCGCTACAAGCAAGAGGCGTAATCCTGACTGACTAGAGGATTTTAAATTAGTTCAGACACCATTAGCCCCAAAGATACTATACCGAGTAAGCTCATCAACCCCGCAGGCATAAATTTACGAGTTTTAATCAGTCGGATTGCAAACACAATTACTAGCACTGACGTTATTACTGTTGCCAAAATTAGCCCCGCTTGTTGTCCTAGTAACTGCATAACTCCAGCTAGGATTAGCAATAAGCCGCTTGCAACGCCAGAGATAAGCGATGCTTTGCTTTGGGCTTGCACGTAACCAATTATGCCCCCAACCAGTGCTAAGATACCGTAGGCGATCGCAGTAATAATACCTATCATTATTTTGCTGTTTAACTATCT
>JAPJOW010000026.1 GCA_030826005.1 Aliterella sp. RAGGC_92 | reverse complement strand
GAAAGTCGTCAAATCTCGTCGTCGGGCGCAAACTAAAAAGAAGCATTATACAGAAGATTCCATTCGTTTGTATTTGCAAGAAATAGGTAGAATTCGGCTGTTAAGAGCGGATGAGGAAATTGAACTAGCTCGGAAAATTGCCGAATTGTTGGAAATGGAGCGAGTGAGGGAGCAATTATGCGATCGCCTAGATCGCGATCCTCATGACAGCGAGTGGGCGGAAGCGGTTAAGATGCCCATCAATTCTTTTCGCTATCGGCTGCACGTAGGAAGACGCGCTAAAGATAAAATGGTGCAGTCGAACTTACGATTAGTCGTTTCTATTGCTAAAAAGTATATGAATCGAGGTTTATCGTTTCAAGACTTGATTCAAGAAGGAAGTTTAGGACTAATTCGGGCGGCAGAAAAGTTCGACCACGAAAAAGGTTATAAGTTTTCGACTTATGCAACATGGTGGATTCGTCAAGCAATTACCCGCGCGATCGCCGACCAATCAAGAACTATTCGTTTACCCGTCCACCTCTACGAAACTATTTCCCGCATCAAAAAGACTACTAAGCTGCTTTCTCAAGAAATGGGGCGCAAACCAACAGAAGAAGAAATTGCTACCCGCATGGAAATGACGATTGAGAAGCTGCGATTTATTGCTAAATCTGCCCAATTACCAATTTCCTTAGAAACGCCCATCGGTAAAGAAGAAGATTCTCGCCTGGGCGATTTTATTGAGTCAGATGGGGAAACTCCAGAAGATCAAGTTTCTAAAAATCTTTTACGGGAAGACTTAGAGAAAGTTTTAGATGGTCTAAGTCCTCGCGAACGCGATGTATTGCGCCTGCGTTATGGCTTAGATGACGGGCGGATGAAGACATTAGAAGAAATCGGACAAATATTTAACGTTACGCGCGAACGCATCCGACAAATTGAAGCAAAGGCTTTACGCAAGTTACGACATCCAAATCGTAATAGCGTTTTGAAAGAGTATATCCGCTAAATTAGCTTAATTTTTAATTTACTAAAACGCTGATGGCTCTTGCTGTTGGCGTTTTTTGTTAGACCTCTGTTTTTAGGAGTGTAATTATACAGGTAGGAGAAAGGGAAATAAGGAGACAAGGAGACAGGGGGAAAGAAATTAAACTTCTTGCAACAGTCTAATCTCTTTTTCTTCAGTCGGCTTGAGCCGACTTTAGCTATTAGCCTGGGGTTTCAACCCTAGGCGGGTTAGGCATTAGCTCACAGATTGGAATTTCAACCCTAGGCGGGTTAGGCATTAGCTCACAGATTGGGGTTTCAACCCTAGGCGGGTTAAGCATTAGCTCATAGATTGGGGTTTCAACCCCACAAATATGCTGATAAATGGATTGGGTGGCATTAAAAGAGCTAGGCATTAGCTCATAGATTGGAATTTCAACCCTAGGCGGGTTAGGCATTAGCTATCAAAAAACGGGGTTTCAACCCTAAGCGGGCTAAAAAAATTTTTTATAAATAGATACACATATCCAACTTTTGTCAGAAATCTAGTAAAAAAAATGACCTAGGAGATTCTTGTTATCTCTTAGGTCGAATTCCTTGTCTTTGATACTTTATTGCTGGGTATTACATGATGCCCCAGAAGTGGAGAAAACCTTGTCCAGAAAACAATTCAATGGCGGCGGCAGCTAAAAACCCAATCATTGCCAAACGACCATTCCAAATTTCTGCTTGGGGAGTAAAGCCGTAGCGCCAAGCGTTGCGGTCTTCCATAATTGGAGTTGTAACGACTTTGGTTGTATCTTGCATAGCTTGCGTTCCTGTTAACTTTTTAATTTATATTTCCTTCTATGTAAACTAATGTAACACTCCTATTTACAAATTGTCTATGTCTTAAGTAAGAAAGACTTAATTTAGTCATACCAAATAGCTTTACCTGTATCTGGATCGAAGAAATGCAGCTTATCTGGGGTAAAAGATAGCCACAACTGCTCAAGTAAAGATACTTGGCGATCGGGGGGAATTCTTACTTGAATAGAAGCAGCACTTTGGGAATTAGTAGGACTAACAGAAAGGTAAGTTTCGTTACCTAGGGCTTCTACAAGGTCTACTTGCACGGGAAGGTTGGTTGATGCCGCATCACCCAGACTAAAATGCTCTGGTCGCATCCCAATAATTAGCGGTTGGCGATCGTATTTACTTAAAGCTTTTTCCCAAACTTCGGGGAGAGTGAAGCGAAATAAAGGATGAGAAATTAGTAAAGGCGCAAGAAACTCCACTTCTAAAAAATTCATCGGTGGCGAACCAATAAACTCAGCCACAAACTTTGTCGCTGGGCGATTGTAGAGTTCCAAAGGACGCGCGACTTGTTGCAATTGCCCTAAATTCATCACCGCAATGCGAGTTCCCATAGTCATTGCTTCGGTTTGATCGTGAGTAACGTAAATAGTTGTCGTTCCTAATTGGCGTTGCAACTTAACTATTTGGGCGCGAGTCTCGGCGCGGAGTTTGGCATCTAAGTTAGAAAGCGGTTCATCCATCAAAAAAACTTGCGGATTGCGGGAAATCGCTCTTCCCAAAGCCACGCGCTGTTTTTGTCCGCCAGAAAGTTGTTTGGGCAATCGATGGAGTAATTGTTCTATTTGCAGTAAAGCCGCAACATTTTTTACTCGCTTATCTACAACTCGTTCGCGCTCGGTAATATAACGCAAAGGCTTAGGCAATCTCCGCGTCATTCCCACCAACAAATTCTCCGCCCAACCAGCAAATTCTCCCCCTTGTCCTCCCCCCGCTCGTCTCAGTCCAAAAGCAATATTGTCATAAACCGTCATGTGAGGATAAAGAGCATAGTTTTGAAACACCATCGCGATATCCCGCGCCTTGGGCGGCAGATCGTTAACTAAAGCACTACCCACCCAAATATTGCCGCCAGTCATTTCTTCAAGCCCGGCAATTAGCCGCAAAAGCGTACTTTTGCCGCAGCCTGAAGGGCCTACCAGTACCATAAATTCCCCATCTGCCACCGTGAGATTAATCCGCCGTAAGATTTGAACCCCAGAGCGATCGCCCGGCAAATCTGACAAGTCATCTACCGCCGTAATTGATGGTTGGGCGGCTACGGGAACAATAGCGGGTTCTAGCTTAGAAGCAGTAGGAAAGCTTTTATAAATGTTTTCTAAAACAACCTGTGCCACGATTTTTGTTTAATAGCTAAGTAAAATTAATCTAATTAAATGCCATTGCCTGACTTTACCGCAATTTAACAAAAACCAAAAATCATCAAACCGACTAATTTAAGGGCAAAGGTAAAACATTAACATTTACAATTTTCTCATCGCTCTTAAGTTCGGCAAGACGGCTGCCCGTACCCTCCTTACCCGCAACGCTAATCGCACTTGCAGGCAACTGTAACAAACGTTGATTGGTCGTCACCGCCAACATTGCCTCCGCCGGAGCTAAAACTATACTAACTACCCCATCAAACTTACTTGTAAAAGACAATACTTGAGTACCAATATCGCCGCGATTGCCGCGTCGCAGCGATCGCATTGGCATTTGTTTAGCATACCCTAGCTGAGAAAATAGCAACAAATTCTCCTCCACATCCGAACTTGTGGCGCAACCAACTAATTTCTCATTTTTCCTCAATCGCAAAGCTTGCAAGCCAACGGCGGTCCGCCCTAGAATTGGCAACTGCTCGTCATCAACTCTAAATCTCAGCAACCGTCCGCCCGCCGTCGCCAAAACCGCATCTTCCCCAGTCCCGGTAATTTGACAAGCTAATAAGCTATCGTCATCTTTGAACTTAATCACCGTCAAACCGCGACTGCTCAAACCAGTTAATTCTTCTAAAGCTAATCGTTTAATTCTTCCCAACTTTGTTAATAACACCATCTGCGCCGCCTTATCCGGCATCACAAATTGAGAAACTACGCTTTCTGCCGCATTAGGTAGCAAACTAATCAACGGCGCACCCCGCCCAGATAAACTGCGTCCCGACAACAAAGGCACATCTCCCGCCTTGATGGGGTAAACCTTCCCGCCACTGGTTAGCACTACTAAGTCTTGATTGGTATTAGCCTTAACTTGCTGGACTACACAATCATTATCTGCCGTACTATTAGCCTTTTTCCCGGCTTTTTGACCGTTTACTAACCTCCGCACGTAGCCGCGTAAAGTAAATTCTATTACTGCCTCCTCGCCCTGTTCTTCCTTTTGGGCGCTCTCCGCTACTCGGCGTTGGTTTTTTTCTCTTTCCTGGCGCAATGCCTGTTCGTCTATAAACCGAGTCCGCCGCGCATCTGCATACTTGCGCTTGAGAGTGCGTAAATCTTTTTTTAACGCCTTTAACAACTCGCGGCGATCGCTTAATAATTTTTGCAGGCTTTCAATTTCTCCTCTTAAGCGCGCTTCTTCCGTTTGTAAGTTCTGTTTTTCCAAGCCCGTCAATCGGCGTAAAGGCATAGCTAAGACGGCATCGGCTTGAATTTCACTTAATGCAATTCTATTTTGCAGCGCCATTTTTGCCGTGCTACCATCCGCCGCTTGGCGCAAAATAGTAATAACTTCATCTAGCTTTGCTAGAGCTTTGTTTAACCCTTCGACAATATGAATCCGCTCTTGCGCCTCCTCTAGTTGGTAAGAGTAGCGACGGAGTAAAGTTTGTTCGCGGAAGATTAAAAACTCCTGCAATAATTGCTTTAAACTCAACTGTCGCGGTTGTCCGTCGGCGATCGCCAGCATAATCGCCCCAAAATTTATTTGCAAGGCAGTTTGCTGATAAAGGCTTTGCAGTACGGCGTGGGAGTTAGCATCTCGCCGCAATTCAATTACTACTCTCATACCTTCGCGATCGCTTTCATCGCGAATATCCGATATTCCCTCTAACTTCCCTTGATTGACAAGTTCCGCCATTTTTTCAATCCAAGCGGCTTTATTGACTTGGTAAGGCAACTCTGTAATTACAATCGCCGTCCGCCGCTTGCTGCTTCTAGTGGCAGCGATTTCTTCAATTGCTGCTACTCCGCGCAGGACAATACTTCCTCGCCCTGTTGTATAAGCTTCTTTAATGCCACTATTGCCGACAATTTCGCCTCCGGTGGGAAAATCGGGACCTGGAATTAACTCTAATAGCTTTTCTTCAGATAATTCTGGCTGGTCGATTAAGGCAATTAAACCATCTACTACTTCTCCCAAATTGTGCGGCGGAATATTTGTTGCCATCCCGACGGCAATTCCCGCGCAACCGTTTAATAGCAATAAAGGCAATTGGGCAGGTAGTACCGTCGGTTCTTGCTGAGAATTGTCAAAGTTACTAATAAATTCAACAGTTTCCTCGCCAATATCTGCCAGCATTGCTTCATGACTGATGGGCGAAAGCCGAGTTTCGGTGTATCGCATCGCCGCCGGCGGATCGTTGTCTACCGAGCCAAAATTGCCATGACCGGCTAGGAGAGGATAGCGGCTAGAAAACTCCTGTACCAGCCTTACTAAAGCCTCATAAACCGATTGATCGCCGTGCGGGTGATATTTACCCAATACATCCCCTACCACCCGCGCGCACTTGCGATAAGGGCGATCGGGCGTTAATCCTAGTTCGTGCATAGCGTACAATATCCGGCGGTGGACGGGCTTTAAGCCATCGCGGACATCGGGCAATGCCCGCCCAACAATGACACTCATGGCGTATTCAAGATAAGACCGTTGCATTTCTGTATGCAGGGCGGTGGTGATGACCTGTCCCGTCGGGAGAAGGTTTAACTGTTTTGCCATGAGTTTTTCCTGTTTAGAAATAAAATAAGCGTTGCAATAACTGAATTATTTTGACGAGCTACAAGGTAATCCGTCGGAGGGGTTAGATGCAAATATAAGTAAATGGACTTACTTATATTTTTAGGATGCGTTAATTTTAGTCATAGCTTCAATATCTTTGACTACTAATATTTAATAGCTTGCACCCAATAAAAAATGAAAACTGTTTTGATTGTGGAAGACGATCCGATTAACGCGCGGGTTTTTGCCAAAATTTTGACGAAACGGGCAGGTTTAGCGGTCAAGCACACGGAAAATGTGGAAGAAGTAATGCAAATTGCTTCAGACAAACTAGCAGACATTATTTTGATGGATGTTTCTCTTTCTCGCAGTGTTTACCAGGGTAAATCTGTAGATGGTATCAAAATTACCCAAATGTTAAAAGCCAATCCAAAAACTGCTTCCTTGCCAGTGATTTTGGTAACTGCCCACGCTATGGAAGGCGATCGCCATAGTTTTCTTTCTCTTAGTGGTGCGGACGGCTATATTTCTAAGCCTGTAGTTGACCATCAAGATTTTGTCGAGCAGATTATGGCTTTATTACCACCAGATTAACACTGACTTAATTTAGTTCAATTGTACTATTAAGTTAGCAAAAAACAAGCGCTCGCTATTTTTAAGCGCCGTTTTAAACTCAAATAAAACCCCCAACCTTTATAGGGAAAGGATGGGGGTGAAATTCAAACAGATTAAAGGCTAGACATAACTTCCCGTGCGGCAGTTAGAGTGCGATCGATATCCGCCTCCGTATGCGCCACCGAACTAAAACCCGCCTCAAACTGCGAAGGCGCTAAATAAATGCCCCGCTCTAACATTCCGCGATGGAAACGGCTAAACTTGCTTAGATCGGACTTTTTCGCATCTTCGTAGTTGCGAACGGGACCTGGGGTAAAAAATAAACCGAACATCCCGCTAATTTGACCGACGCAAGCTTCATGATGGGTTTCTTTAGCAATCTGCAATAAACCATCAGATAACTTTTTGGTAATTCGGTCTAGATACTCATAAGTACCTGGCTTTTGCAGTAATTCTAAAGTTTTAATCCCCGCCGTCATTGCTAAAGGATTGCCAGAAAGCGTCCCTGCTTGATACATAGGGCCAGAAGGGGCAACCATTGACATAATATCGCGACGACCGCCATAAGCGCCTACAGGTAAGCCACCGCCGATAACTTTACCTAAAGTAGTTAAGTCCGGCGTAACGCCAAACTTTTCTTGAGCGCCACCGTAAGCGATCCGAAAGCCCGTCATTACTTCATCAAAGACTAACAACGCATCATTTTCTTTCGTCAGCAAACGCAAACCTTCCAAAAAGCCAGCATCAGGAGCAATAAAACCAGCATTTCCTACTACGGGTTCTAAAATTACTCCAGCAATCTGGTTGGAATGCTCGGCAAATAAAACTTTAACAGCTTCGAGATCGTTGTAAGGGGCTGTTAAAGTATCCGCCGTTGTCGATTTGGGTACTCCGGGAGAATCTGGTAAACCTAAAGTTGCTACCCCCGATCCAGCTTTAACTAAAAACATATCCGCATGACCGTGATAGCAGCCCTCGAACTTGATAATTTTGTCGCGTCCCGTGAAGGCTCGCATCAAGCGCAAGACTGCCATACAAGCTTCGGTGCCGGAATTAACAAAACGCACCATTTCCACGCTAGGAACGGCATCAATTACCATCTCAGCAAGGACGTTTTCGAGGACGCAGGGCGCGCCAAAGCTAGTGCCTTTATCCAAAGCCGCGTGCAATGCACTGATTACCTCCGGGTGGGCATGACCGCAAATCGCCGGACCCCAACTACCCACGTAGTCAATGTATTGATTGCCATCTACATCCCAAACATTTGCACCCTTGACGCGATCGAAAACAATCGGCTGCCCACCTACAGACTTAAATGCTCTAACTGGAGAATTTACTCCTCCAGGCATTAAATTTTGCGCGGCGGCAAAGATTTCTTCGGATTTGGTAGTTTTGATGGTGGTATTAACCAAAGTTTTCTCCTAAAAATGTATCTCGTAAATAGTTGCGTGCCTGGTTTAGAATTCTTATATTAGTCAATTACGCCAAGCTCAAAAATAAAATTATGTTATCTCAAACTGCGATTTACTAGCTATAAAATCAACATAGCTCCGGTTTATAGCCTTACAAAACCTTACAGCATCGCGGTTAGAACTGAAGAAATGGATTTCAATCGCAAAGATAGCCTTACGCTTCACTTCTAGCAAATTAAGTGCAGGTTCGTTCCAATGGTATCGTAATCAAATAAGTTATTGCCTGGAATGCCAGCAACTATGTCCTCTCTACCCTACACATCCCCTCAAACTATTTTGGCTCAATTGCGCTACGACGATCGCGGTTTAATTCCGGCAATCGTTCAAGACTATTTGGATGGCACGGTGTTAATGCTGGCATGGATGAATCAAAACTCGGTGCAAAAAACTCTAGATACAGGGGAGACATGGTTTTGGAGTCGTTCGCGTCAGGAATTATGGCATAAAGGAGCAACGAGCGGACATATCCAAAAAGTAAAAAGTTTTCGTTACGATTGCGATCGCGATGCGTTACTTGTAGGGGTAGAACAAGTTGGTGATATTGCTTGCCATACCGGAGAACGCAGTTGTTTTTTTCATGATGCTGATGGAGAAGTTACCGCGCCACCAGGGGATACATTATCGGAATTATTCAAAGTAATAGGCGATCGCCAAAATCATCCTACAGATAATTCTTACACTTGCCAGCTATTTGCTGCCGGGGACAACAAAATTCTTAAAAAGCTCGGCGAGGAAACCGTCGAATTAGTAATGGCTTGTAAAGATGATGAGAAAGAAGCGATCGCTTCAGAAGCGGCGGACTTACTGTATCATACCCTCGTGGCTTTAGCTCATCATCAAGTAGATATTAAAGACGTTTACCGCAAGTTGCAAGAGCGCAAGCGTTAAAGGAAATCGAGAGGACAAGGAAATTAGTTTCTTTCTCTCCTTGTCCTTCAAAGTAAAGTAGCTGTAACTAAGCTCCCAATACCTAAAACGTAAACGTAGTACGGAGTAAACCTACTACCGTCGTCTCATTATTGCTATTAGATTCGGGGTTAAACAAAACAAATGCCCCCGGCGTAACGCTGATATTGTCATTGAGCCTCAAGCGATAGTAAGCCTCTAAATGGTAAGGAATCGCTCTTGCTTCTCCTGGTAACTCTGTTACCGCATCTCCACTAGCACTAGAGCGATACAACGGTTGTCCAAACAGCAAACCCGCATTGTTTCCTTCGGCAAACAAATCTCTAAAATGTAAGCCTACCATCCAACTTGTAAACGTAGTTCCCGCGTCTACTGCTCCCGAAGCCGCGTCCACAAAAAGCGCCGCCCCATAACCAGAAATAGCCACTTTGGGCGCAAACCGCCAAGTTAAAGTTCCACCCACAGAATTGAGTTTAACGGGTGTTCCGGCAGAAAGCCCGCCTAATGCTCCAATATCTGCGTTTACTAACCCCGTGCCTAAAATGTTGATTTCGTGGTAGCTATTGGCATAGTTAAGCCCGATATCGATGCTTTTGCTAGGTCTAATGGTTAATTGCGCCGCCGCTACGGTACTACCGCTAAATAAACCCGCACCCAAGGGCGTAGCTGAAACCCCCGGTAGGACATCCGGCGCTTTTGCTGGAATTGCAGCGTTGACGCTACCATACAAAGCCGTTAAATTGATCGCTTCCGAGATATTCCAAATAAAACCACCTGCGGAAGCTAACCCAGAACCGGAAGTACCACCAGATACGCGCACTACAGGGTTGTAGCCTGCAAACCTTGAAATTGCTTCTTGTCCTTCATTCGCAAAAGGAGTAATAGCGGGAAAAGCATCGGAGGTTTCCGCCGCCGTTCCTGCAAACAACGTTACTTTACTAGCAACAGGGAAGACATAAAGCAATTTGTACAAAGAAAAACTATTGGAATTAATCGCCGACAAGTTTTGCGGATTGACCCCTGGAAATTGCGGCTCAAAGCTGAGTTTGGCACTGCTGCTGCTCAATCCTAGCCCATCAGCTAAACCTAAAGCCCCGCCAATGCTATCGTCGCCGCCCAAGAGATTGTAAGCTTGCAAGCCTGTAATTAAAGCATCTCTACCTGTAAAGCTGCTAGTGAGATTTAAGCGCGTGCGATTAGCCAAAATGATATTGGGGTCATTGTCATTAGCCCCACCTGTAGCCCCAATAGCGGCTATAATCACTTCTCCGCTCAATTTGGTGGTGGTAGAAAATTGATTGGCTTCTAATTCTGCTGTAGCTACTTCTAAAGAATCTACACGCCCCCGCAAAGCTGCTAACTCGGTCGCAAATTCTGTTTGCAATCTTTCAATAGTCGTTAAATCTTCTCTTTTCGCTAAATCGCTAGTGGCGGTGGCGATTAATTCATTAACCCTGTCTAAACAGGCATTTAAACCCGCCGCAAATTCGTAACGAGTTAGCGCTCGATTGCCCCGGTAAGTGCCGTCTGGATAGCCTGCAATGCAGCCATAACGCTCGACTAAAGATTGTAATGCTTGAAATGCCCAATCCGTTGGCTGAACATCGGATAATTGCGATACCGATGTTACCTGCTCCAATGATTGAGATAGTAGGATTGGTTTATTTTTACCCTCAGCAAATTCTTTGTCTATATTTGCGGTATTTGTTTGAGCGCGATCGCTTTTACTGTTTGCTTGTTTTGACAGCTTTAGCGTTAAATTATTAGCCTTAACAGGGGTTGTTGCCCACGATACTAATCCACCAAACAGTAGGCACAATAAAGCTAATTTGCTCGAACAAATCAGCAAATTACTATTCATAAATTATTCCTCACACACCTATTACTTTGACTGCTAGGTAAAACTTCTAGCAACCTTCATTTATCTGCTTCTCTAAACGCATTACTTTTGTAGAATACGCTGTAATAAACTGACAAAGTTTTACTTTAAATATTGAAGCTTTATCACTGATCAAATCAATTTTAATAATCTTTCGATTATTTGTAAAATTAATTATTGTTTGGCATACTATTTGAATAATAAATACTTAAGTAGTACAGTATATGCTCTACCGTTGAAAAATAAAGTTTAAATTTTATTAGTTTTGCTAATGCTTGCGAACTAATATTCGATCTAAATAACACAAAATCAAAATTAATATACTTACACTCAAAGCTAGTCCTAACCAGAAATTATCGGCAAATTCAGGCGTTCGATCTAAAGCCCAACCACCCAATGGCGGCCCAATAAAATAACCCGCCGCCCAACATAGAGAACTAACGGAGAAATAAACTCCTAATTGGGATTTGGGGGCAAGTTCGGTAATTAAAGCCGAAGCCGAGGGAGTATAAGAAACGATCGCGATCGCAAATACGCTTAAAGCTAAAATTGCCCACCACAATTGACCATTGGTAGCAACCCCTGTAACCCACATTAAACAAAATCCCATCGCCCACATCGACGCTGAAAAACCTAGAGATTGGGGATGAGTAAAGCGTTTTAGACCCCGGACAACAGGCAATTGAGCAAAGATAGCGATCGCCAAATGCCAGCCAAAAATTACACTAATAGTCCCTTCAGTAAACTTTGCTCCCGATGCGCCGACAGCAACAAAGTTCTTTAAGTAGAGTGGTAAAGTGCTTTGCAACTGGGAAATATAGGTTGTAAAGATAACATTGACTAAAACGTAAATTAACAGTCGGCGATCGCTTAGGGCTATTAGCCAGCTAGATTTAGCTGAAGTTGAGTTATTTTCTAAAGGTTTATAAGTTTCTTTGATGGCAAAATACACTACGCCAAAAAATACTACAAAAGAGACTGCATCAACTATAAATAGCGTTCTATAAACCCCCGTAGTGCTAATTAACACCCCACCTAATACAACACCCATGCCTAAGCCTAGATTATCCGCAAGTCTTGTTATGGCGTAAGCTTCATGCCGTTGTTCGGGGGCGGTTAAATCGGCTACTACCGACTCGTTAGCAGGCCAATATAATCCTTGTCCCATTCCACTTAGCAAGTTACCGATAACTAGAATAGAAAAATTGTTAGCGCTGGCGAGAACTAAAGAAGCGATCGCGCTAATAGCGGCGGAAAGCAACAAAGTCTTGCGTCGTCCCCAAAACCGCGAATCGGAAAACGAACCGCCCAAAACTCGCCCCACTACTCCAGATATGGATGCACTACCCAACGCAAAGCCTACCGCCGTTGCCGATAGTCCTACATGATTGACAAAAAATATTGGAGCATAAAATAATGTAAAACCTGTACCAACTTCAGACAGGAAACGACCAAATGCCAGAATCCAAACTTGAGGATTTAGTTGCGGCATCCAGGAAGGAAAACTATTTTTTGGGGAAAAATTCATTCAATCTTTAGGTAGATACGGAATGTACTGAGTAACTTAAGTAACTAAAAAGGGAACTTTAAATACAGGTTTACTTACTCAGGTCGTGTATCTGTATTACCCAATGACTGTTATAGTTTTAAAGTTACTTATTTCAATTGCAATATTGTACGGGTTATATTCTCTTTATTTGCATACAGCTAAAACCAAGCATCCGGGGCAATTTGCAAAAGGGAGCGATCGGCAACAGCCTTCTAGAAATCTGCAAACAAAGCTCCTACGGTTGTTAAATGGCGATCGCAACACGGCAAATCGATTAATTGCAGCAGTAAAGGCTAGAAACCCTGATAGATCGATTGATTGGTGCGCGGAGAAAGTAATTTTTGACCTGCAACGCGATCGCACGTAGGTATTAGTTTTCGTTTTGCAGCCAAGTAGTTACATCGGTAACTGCAACAAAATCAAGTAAAGCTACAGCTAATTGTTCTAGGCGATCGCTTGGTAAACTACGAATTTGCTCTTGAATTGTCGTGTCAATACTGCCAAAGCGGCGTTCTAATAAACGGATAACTAAAGTTGATTCTCCTTCTCGTCTGCCTAGTTGTTGTCCTTGTCTAACTCCTTCTTGGAGAATTTGTTGATAAATGACGGATTCCTTCATAATGTCCTCTCTAAATAATTGATTGATTAAGTTTTGCTCAAATCTCAAACCCGCTAATATTTCTACACTGGCGGCTAAGTTTTGCCTCTGGGGTGTTGATTCAATCCTAGCGACTTGCGCGGCTACTTGCTGTAATAAACTTCTCGGCGAGTCGGTTCTAGCCAGGACTGCTAATGGCAGCAAAGCATTATCGGCAAGTAGTGGGGCGGGATCTTGTTCCCATATACGAATTATTTGGTAGCGATGCCAAGTATTTGCGGCGGTAAATTCGTTGACAAAAGCAGCTTCAGAAGTTGTGGACTTGAGAAAAATAATAACTTGCTCTATGGGACACCGATATTGCCGATATAGTCGCAGCCAGTAATCAAGCATCCGTAAGGGTAAGGGCGGATCTGATAGGGGTAAAGTTTGAAACTCTAAATGCAGGATTTGGTTAGAAGTTTGTAATAGTGTTACCGAATCAGCGCGGATTGGTTCTAGAGTTAATTCAGTTTTTAATACTTCAACTTCTGCTGCTTAGGCTGGAAACAGCCAACGGGCAAAATTAAGGGGGTATTCTTCAGCGAGATATTTGCAGATATTGTCGTAAGTCATTGCGAAGTCTATTCCTTTTGCTAACCTTAAAAATTGTTAGCTATCACAAGTTGCCGTGAAATCATTTTTGTTTGTAACCGATTTAGATAATACCCTCGTGGGAGAACGTCGTGCTTTAGCTGTGTTGAATGACAAGCTAAAACAGCATCGAGAAGAACACGGTACAAAAATAGTTTATGCCACCGGGCGATCGCCTGTACTATTTGCCGAATTATGCAACGAACAGCAACTTTTAGAACCAGATGCCTTAATTGCCTCGGTGGGAACAGAAATTTATTTTAATGGTAGCGATAAGAGCGATCGCACTTGGTCAGACAAACTAGCCCCCGGATGGGATAAAGATACTATCCTTGCGACTACGGCTCATTTTGCTGACTTAGTAATTCAACCCGATTCCGAACAGCGCCCGTACAAAGTCAGCTTTTTGCTTACAGAAGATTCCGCTCAAGAAGTTCTACCCCAACTAAAATCTTCACTGCAACAACAAGGCTTAGATATTAAATTAATCTACAGTGCAGGTATGGACTTAGATATTTTGCCCCGTCATGGCGATAAAGGTTTAGCCGTGCAATATCTGCGGCAAAAGTGGGGAATAAAAGCACCGCAGACAGTGGTTTGTGGCGATTCGGGTAACGATATTGCTTTATTTTCGCAAACTGAAGAACGCGGAATTATTGTGGGTAATGCTAAATCAGAATTATTGCAATGGCATAACGACAACCCCGCAGACTATCATTACCTGGCGCAATCTTTCTGTGCAGGTGGTATTCTAGAGGGCTTAAATCATTTCGGTTTTATTGAATGATTAGCTATCTTAAAGGCATCGTTGCAGGGATTAGTAAAACAAGTAATAATCGCGTGACTTTGACTTTAGAAGTCAATAATTGCGGCTACGACTTGCTAATTCCCGCCCGGTTAATGCAGCAATTGCCCCCCATTGGCGAAACTGTACAGATTTTTACCCATTTGCAAATTAGAGAAGAACAACCCCTTCTCTATGGATTTAGCACTTTAGCAGAACGCGATTTATTTCGGCAGTTAATTAGCGTTACAGGGATTGGCGCGGCAAATGCGATCGCATTACTCGATACTTTACCTTTACCCGATTTAATCCAGGCGATCGTTACTAGCAATACACAACTATTAATTCAAACTCCTGGCGTAGGGGGCAAAACTGCCGAACGGATTTGTTTAGAATTGCGGAAAAAACTCGCCGATTGGACGGATATTCCGGGCTTAGTTGCCCCTACTGATGGCCCAAGTCCTGCGATTTTGGAAGATGTGCAGATGACCTTACTAGCTTTGGGTTATACGCCTAGTGAAGTTTCTAGGGCTTTGCAAGCGGTGAGTCAGCAAGTGGGGTTGGCAAAAAATGCTAATGCGGAAGATTGGATTCGTCAGGCGATCGCTCACCTCACTAACTAAAGCCTATTTTCAGCCTTTATTAGCTAAATTTTGCCTTAAATTACTTTTATAGCTATTTAACTAAGATCCGCAGCCACTAAGCTAAGTTATCTCCCTAGAACGATTACATAATAGAAGACACGCTGAGAAAATAGGGATGTTGTATTTTTATACTTGACTTACTTATATGGCAACTCCCATAGAATTTAATTTATTTGCACCATATATAAAAGGCGCTGCATTAGTTGGCGAATTTTCTGATTGGAAAGATGTACCGATGGAAAAAGGCGAAGATGGTTACTTTCGCACTCATGTAGAACTAGAAGACGGGGTTTATCAGTATAAATTCCGCGTTCAATCTAAATCGTGGTTTTTTGAACCGGATCAATGGGTAGAAGTAGTCGATCCTTATGCGGTAGATATAGATAATGCTAGTCAAAATGCGATCGCTCGGATTAAGGATGGAGAAAAAATTGTCGATACTTATGTCTGGAAACACGACGACAAACCCTTACCCGCCGATAGCGAGTTAGTTATATATGAACTGCACGTAGGTGACTTTTCCGGGGGCGAAGACGATCCTTACGCGCGTGGTAAATACAAGCACGTAGTCGAAAAATTAGATTATTTGTGTGAATTGGGCGTAAATGCGATCGAAGTTATGCCTGTAAAAGAGTATCCCGGCGATCATAGTTGGGGCTACAATCCTCGCCACTTCTTTGCTACAGAGTCAAGTTACGGGCCTACGGAAGGATTAAAACAGTTAGTAGATGAATGCCATGCTAGAGGTATGCGGGTAATTATGGATGGTATTTATAACCACTCCGAAGCCGAAGCGCCGCTAACTCAAATCGATCACGATTACTGGTATCACCACGCCCCCCGCGATCCTGACAACAATTGGGGTCCAGAATTTAATTACGAATTTTACGACGAAAAACTAGAAACCTACCCCGCCCGTAAGTTTATTGGCGATAACGTGCGTTTTTGGGTGAGCGAATATCATACCGATGGTATCCGTTTTGATGCCGCGCGGCAAATTGCCAATTACGACTTCATGCACTGGATTGTCCAGGAAGCCAAAAACACAGCAAGTATGAAGCCGTTTTATACTGTTGCCGAACATATCCCCGAAACTGCCAGCATTACTAATGTAGATGGGCCGATGGATGGTTGTTGGCACGATAGTTTTTATCACTGCATATTAGAGCATATCTGCGGCGATACCTTCGATCTTGAGCGCTTGAAAGATGTAATTGACTGCAAGCGTCAAGGGTTTATGGGCGCTACGAATGTCGTGAACTACTTGACAAATCACGATCATAACCATGTCATGGTGGAATTAGGCGATCGCGAAATCTTTGATGAAGCGGCTTTTACTCGTGTAAAATTAGGCGCAGCAATTCTTTTAACCGCCGTTGGCGTACCCTTAATTTGGATGGGTGAAGAATTTGGCGAATACAAGCCCAAAACCCCAGATTCCGCCAAAATTGACTGGACTTTATTGGGTAACGATCATAATCGTGGTTTATTTGAATACTACAGAGGCTTAATCAATCTGCGTAAAAGCAATCGCGCTCTTTATACAGAAAATATTGAGTTTTTTCACGAAAACCCCGAAGCCAAAGTCTTAGCCTACACTCGTTGGAATGATGAAGGTTCTCGCGTAGTTGTAGTTGCTAACTTCTCGGAAAACTTCTTAGGCGGCTATCAAGTTTCTGGGTGTCCCGCCGGAAAATGGCACGAGTGGACAAATGACTATGACTTAGAATCTGGCGAGGAAGGTTTAATGACCGACCTAGGCCCATACGAAGCTAAAGTATTTGTGTGGCAGCAATAAACCAAGTTTTAACGTAAAAAACCCCTCTTTGTGCTGGAGAGGGGTTTTTTAATTTTAAGCTTCCTCAGCTTCCGGCGCTGTTGAACCAAACTTTCTTCGGCGGTTGGCTATCAATTTTTCGTAACGATTCATGAGTGGCGTTGTACTAATACCGTGCAAAATCACCGAAAGTACAATGGTAATGTAAGTAATCCAGGCAATTTGTTCGCCCAAAGAATCTTTTAAACCATGTCCCAACGCATAGCATAAGTAGTAAATAGAGCCTACACCACGCACCCCAAACCAGCCAAATAACAAGCGGGTGATAGGTTTATAGCGACCGCCTATAGTGCTAATCCAAGCACCTATGGGGCGAATTACAAACAGCAATAAACCCCCAATTAACAACCCAACGCTCAAATATTGCCAAATTGCTTGGACGCGCAGTAACGAACCCAAAATTAAAATTGTCGCTACTTCCATCAACTTCTCAATTCGCTCGGTAAACTCAAGTTGAGAATGACGTTTTTCTTCATCATCATATTGTCTCTGGGCGGCTATACCTGCTATAAACACTGCCAAAAACCCATAGCCGTAAATAAACTCAGTTAGAGAATAAGTAAGTAGGATGGTGGCGATCGCAATAAAGTCTGCCATCAAATCGTCTACAGGAGTATATTTTTCTAGCTTTTGCTCCAAAAAAACCACAGCTTTAGCAACAATAATTCCCATGCCGATACCAGCAATCACCGCCCAGAGTAGGTCTACCGCCACCCATTGCTTAAACCAATCTTGCCAGTTGTTACTTTTTTCTAACCAGTGAATCCCAAAATAGACAAAGGGAAAGGCTAACGCATCGTTTAAGCCACCTTCGGAAGTCAAGCCAAAACGCAATTCATCTTTGTCATCGGTGTCTGCTAGTTGAACTTCGGAAGCTAGTACGGGGTCTGTGGGAGCAAGAATTGCACCTAATAATATGGCAACTCCCCACTCCATTTTTAAAATCCAATGAGCAACGGCGGCGATCGCAAAAATTGATATTGGCATCAAAAAGCCAATTAGCCGCACTGTCGAACGCCAAGCCCAAAAGTTTAGTTGCCGATTCATCTTCAATCCGCAACTATACAAGGAGACAATTACAACAAATTCTGTTAATCTCTCTAAAAAGTTAGCATCCGGTCGCAACTGAACGATATTAAACCCATAAGGCCCTAGAGAAATTCCGACAACTAAATAAATCAAGGCAAAAGAAAGCGGTAATTTGGCAATCCAGCCCGATCCTAAAGTGACAAAAAGTAGCAAAAAACCAATCACAAATAGATCGATAAGATATATGTCTAGATCCAAACCCATAGAAATCGCCAAACAAACAATAAGCTGCTTTCCGCAAGTTTACAGGGAAGTCTCTTAGCTCTAAATCCACCTAGGATAGATTAGAGAAAAACTCAAGTAATAATAGAGTTAAAAATTATTTTAATTAGCTTATGAAACTACCTGATGGGCCCAAAACCTTACCATTTATTCAATTGCTGCAATGGATTAGTAACCCCTTGCAATTTATGGATAGTTGCAGCCAGCGTTACGGCGATTGCTTTACCGTGCGTTTTACTAACTTTAAACCGATGGTATTTTTTAGCAATCCCCAAGCTATTGAGCAAATTTTTACTAGCAGTACCGGACAATTTGACTCTGGGAGAGCAAACTTGGTTTTACAACCTTGGGTGGGAGATAAATCTTTACTCTTACTCGACGGACGCAGCCACCAACGGCAAAGAAAGCTACTTACGCCGCCTTTTCATGGCGATCGCATGAAGTCTTATGGCGAGATGATTTGCAATATTACCGAAGGAGTAATTAGCGGGTGGGAAATCGATAAACCTTTCTCCGTGCGAGAGGCTATGCAGGAAATTTCCCTATCAGTGATTTTACAAACGGTGTTTGGTTTGCAAGAGGGCGATCGCAGCGAGAAACTCAAGCAGCTTTTGACAAGTTTACTCGATATGACATCTTCGCCATTAAGTTCTAGCTTAGTTTTCTTTAAAGCTTTACAACAAGACTTGGGGGGGTGGAGTCCTTGGGGGCGTTTTGTGCGCTTAAGAGCGCAGATAGATGAGATTATTTATGCAGAGATACGCGATCGCCGTCAACATCCCGATTCGTCGCGGGTAGATATTTTGAGTTTGCTAATGTCGGCTACCGATGAAAACGGCGAACTAATGACCGATGTTGAATTACGCGACGAATTGATAACTCTACTTGTTGCAGGACATGAAACCACAGCTTCGGCTTTAACTTGGGCTTTGTACTGGATTCACCATTTGCCAGCAGTTAAGAGCAAACTTTTAAACGATTTAGCTACGGTGGGAAATTTAGACTTTAGTGCCATAGCAAAACTTCCTTATCTCAATGCCGTTTGTCAAGAGACGCTGCGAATTTATCCCATCGCCATGCTGACTTTTTTTCGGATTGCCAACGCGCCCATCAATATTATGGGGCAAAAGTTTGACAAAGATACTTTGCTAACTCCCTGCATTTATCTCACTCACCAGCGCCCAGACCTTTACCCAGAACCCAAGCAATTCAAGCCAGAGCGCTTTCAATCGCGGCAATTTTCCCAATACGAATATATCCCCTTTGGCGGCAGCAATCGGCGCTGTATCGGCATGGCATTCGCCTTATACGAGATGAAATTGGTACTAGCAACAGTGATGTCTCGCTATAGTTTGGCAATTTCTGGAAATCAAGCGGTAAAACCTGTTCGCCGAGGACTTACTTTAGCGCCTTCTGGCGGTAAGTGGTTAGTTGCAACCCAGCGTCATACTTCTAGAGAACTTGTTAGCAGCCAAAAAACTTAAATTTGGACGGAGTTAGGAAAACTTGGTGCGATCGCTGAATTTATTATCTCTCCCTCTGGGCTATAAAAACTCATTTCGCCCTTTTCATTACATAGCCAAAATTCTGCCGCGCCAGCTTTAAAATAAAGCTCTTTTTTAAACTTCATTTCTTCTAGCGTATTGCTAAATGATTTTGTTTCAATGCAAATTTCAGGAGCAATGGAACAAACATCATCGTTTTTTATTTGTTGATATCGTTCTCTAGAAATCCAAACTACATCAGCTACTTTTACATTATCCTCCGTTTGAATTGGACACTCTGGATAAGTCAAGCCTTCTTTAAGCATTGATTGAATTAAACCTTGATAAATAGAGTGTTTATTTTTCGCTGGACTCCTAACAATTTGTCCCCAAAGATTAAGCTCAATTTTGTAGGGGATATCTTGCAATGCTGTGTCTGCACAAACTTCTTGCCAGTTCATAAGCTATTTTTGTATCTTAATTCCCCGAATTGAAAAATCTAATAATTCTATGGGGTGAATTACATTTATTTTTTTACCTTGCAATTCTAAATGTTTATTTATTTGCAAAGTACAACCGGGATTCGCCGAAGCAATTAAATCTGCACCAGTATTAAGTAAATTCTGTACTTTTTGGTTGCCTAACTCCTCCGCAACTTCTGGTTGCAGCATATTATAAACTCCCGCACTACCGCAACATAAAGCCGCATCAACAGGTTCAACTAGCTTCACTTGAGGAATTTGTTTTAATAATTGACGCGGTTGAACGCTAATTTTTTGACCGTGTAATAAATGACATGCATCTTGATAAACAAGTGTTAATGTCTCATCAGTAATAGGAGACAATTTAGAAGTTAATCCCACCGTTGCTAAAAATTCTTGAACATCTTTAACTTTTTTAGCAAATTCTTGAGCTTTTTCTTTATATTCTGCGTCATCTTCTAAAATATGACCGTATTCTTTTAAAGTATGTCCGCATCCGGCGGCGTTAATAATTACTGCATCAACTTCCGTATCTGCAAAACTGTCAATCATTTGTCTAGCCAAACTTTGCGCTTGTTGCGTTTGTCCTTGATGTTCGGGGAGTGCGGCGCAACAACCTTGACTACTGGGAATTATAACTTCGCAGCCATTGGCGGTTAAAACTCTAACTGTGGCTTCATTAACTGGGGAGAAAAATAAGCGTTGTACGCAGCCTAAAATCATCCCGACACGATAGCGTTTTTCGCCTTGTGCGGGAATAACTGTAGGTAAGTTATCTTGAAAGGCTTTAAAAGTAACTTTTGGTAAAATTGATTCCATCGCGGCTAGGCGTGGAGATACTTTTTTAAGTAAGTTGGTTGAACGAACAATTTTTTGCAAACCTAGTTTTTGATAAACTAACAATGGCGCAAGTAAAAAGCGTAATCTATCCGGGTAAGGAAACAAAGAAAAAATGATTTGTCTAATTAATTTATCTGGCAAACTTCGGGGATAATTGCGCTCAATTTGCGGACGAGTTGCAACTAATAATTTGTCGTATTGTACCCCCGATGGACAAGTTGTCACACAAGCAAGACAACCCAAACAAGAATCAAAATGTTCTACTGTCGCCTCATTTAAAGGTATTGTTCCTTCGTTAATAGCATCCATAAGATAAATTCTGCCTCTAGGAGAATCCATCTCTTTACCAATTACTCGGTAACTTGGACAAGTAGAAAGGCAAAAACCACAGTGGACGCAAGTATCAATTAGTTTGGGATTGGGTGGGTTTTCCGCGTCAAAGCCATTAATATTACTTAGAGTTGCAATTTTTTTTTCAGTGTTTTCCGAAGTTTGCATAGTTTAAAATTTATCTAAATACCGCCAACAAAACGGTGAGGATTAAATACATTTTTGGGATCAAATTGATGTTTAATTTTTTGCATCAATTCTAAAGAGTTACCAGAGTAACCCCACACATCTAACTGTTGCTTGCAGGTAACGGGTGCTTCTAATATTGTAAGAAAACCGCCATTGCTTTGACAGTGCGATCGCACTTCTAAAATTTTAGCTACAGTAGTATCCTCTGGACATCTCCATACCCCTACCCCACTACTGGCGTGAATTAAGCTTTTTCCCTGGCTGATACTATCAATTTTTAACAGTACCTCTACGGCGGCGTTTGGTAGCACGCCTATTTTACAAATAATAAGTTCTCCCGCTTGACGCATTTGTTGCTGCAACGTCTCCCAAATGATATCGTCTTCTTTATCTGTATAAACTGAGCTATGTAAACCTAGTTGCTTGCCTACTTCCACTAAAGTAGCCGACTGTTGCT
Source organism: Aliterella sp. RAGGC_92 (assembly GCA_030826005.1). Lineage (GTDB taxonomy): Bacteria > Cyanobacteriota > Cyanobacteriia > Cyanobacteriales > Chroococcidiopsidaceae > Aliterella. Next base: position 4,020 of record JAPJOW010000026.1, on the reverse strand, counting down.
TGACGCTTTCTTTTAAACTAGCAAAACTAGCAATTAATCCCATTCCCTCCCCTAACTGCAAATTCTTCACTAACTGCGGCGATAATAAATCGAATTTGGCGGGGGTTAAAGCCGATGCGCGGAGGGTTTTTGTAGCTTGGGTAAGTTTTTCTATTTCTCCTGTCAATACAACGGTTGCTGAGGCTTCTGGTAGGGGATACACTCGCAAAGTAGCTTGACAAATTGCTCCTAGCGTGCCATAAGAACCAGTAAATAATTTCATTAAGTCGTATCCAGCGACGTTTTTTACTACTCGTCCTCCCGCCGAGGCAATTTGTCCATCAGCGCGGACAAAAGTAATACCTAGCAATAAATCTCTAACACCGCCGTAGCGTTGGCGCAACGAGCCTGTATCCGCCGTAGCGATAATACCTCCTATCGTAGCAGATTCGGGGCTGGCGGGGTCGAGGGGGAGAAATTGCCCGGATGAAGCTAAAACAGCTTGCAAATCAGCAAATTTTGTCCCCGCTTCTACAGTCACCGTTAAATCGCCTACCGCGTGTTCGATTACTTGGTTTAAGTTTTCGATACTTACAACTAAATCTACATTTTGCGCTAGTCCACCCCAGTTAAGTTTGCTACCACCGCTACAAAGTAAAATTTTTCCGTTGTTATTGTATGTGTGAGTAATAATTGAGGCAAGTTCGGCGGGAGTTTGAGGGTAAATAATACACTGGGGATGAGAAGCAGAGGCGATCGCTTGAGTTATTATTTTTTGTTTGGTAGAGTTGATATTTTCCCACTGGCAATAATTTTTTGGGCTGACTAGGGTTGGTATTTGAGAAAAAATTACATTCATCCTAATTTATTTAATATTTAATTATTCTCTTATCGGTTGTAATTATTAACTACTTAAACTGAACAATTATATTCTACCTTTAACTACAAGCACTAAAACAAAACAATGTTTTCTTCTGTTTTTGATAAAAAATATTTTGTAGTTTTACTATTTCTTACCATAGCAGCACTAGCAGGTAACTATTTTACTTTTGATTTGTTTTTCGGCATATCTTTCGTATTTGGCAGTATTGCTAGTTTCATTGTTTTATCTACCTTTGGTAATACTTGGGGTATATTAATAGCGCTTATTTCTAGCCTGCAAACTATATTTTTGTGGCATCATCCTTACGCATTAGTTATTTTTGTTTTAGAAGTTTGTTTTATTGCTTTTTTGCGTCGCCAGCAACAAAATCTTCTTTTATTAGATATTTTTTATTGGCTATTTGTTGGTATGCCTTTAGGTTGGATACTTTATACTTATTTTTTACATTTAGAGAGTACCCAAGTTTTACTTTTAATTCTCAAGCAAGCTGTAAATGGAATTGCTAATGCTTTAATTGCGACTTTAATAATTACCTACTTACCTCTTAATAGATGGCTCGGTCTTCCCCAGAGCGCGCCTAAAGTGTCTTTACAAGAAAATATATTAAACTTATTAATATTTTCTTTATTTTTGCCCTTATTAATATTGATGCTTTTAGATAGCAATCGCGTTATCAACCATCTTACTAACGACATAGAATCTGATTTAGAAATAGCATCTAGTCTCGTAACTACCGAACTGCAATACTGGTATCAAACTCACTTAGAACAACTTAATAACTTAGCAAAAATTGCTGTAAAGAGCAATATCGAGTCTTCAGAGAATTTACAAGCCAGTACAGAGTTAATACAGCAGTTATTACCAGATTTTTATTACATTAGTATTGAAAACGCCGTAAATAATAGAGTGGCATTTGCCGGAAGTTTTCTAAATGTATCAACATTAAAAATAGAGGATAACTTACTTATCAAAAGTGCCAAAAATACCGGAAAGCCCGTAATTAAAAACGTAGATAATAATAGCCTACCTACTTATTACGTAAAATTAGTATTACCAATATTTGTAAATAATCAATTTGCTGGTTCAATTAATAGTACGTTAGACCTGCGTTATTTTATTAAATTACTTAAAGTAACCATTGGTAATAGACCTTGGCAAGTTGCGGTTCTTGATTCTCAAAACCATATTATTGCTAGTACAAAAGTAGGTCAACTAGAAACAAGTTTTGCTCGTCGCAATCAGAAAGAGTTTAAATATATAAACTCAACCATGTATAACTGGTCGCCATCTAAACAAAATCTGCCATCTATTAGCCGTTGGCAACAATCTTTATATGGTCAAACCACTCGCATTAATGATATTATTCCTTGGAGCATAGTTGTAGAAATGCCTGCTAAATTTTATTCTAATTACTTAGATTCTTTATATATAAATAACTTTAGCATTGTTTTACTTATTGGAGTTTTGGCAATAGAATCAGCCGTACTTGTTAGCAGAAAAATATCTAAACCTTTGGCAAAACTAGCTGAAGCGACTAATAATTTACCCAATAAACTTAATAACAAAGAAGATATTGAATGGTTTAGTAGTCGAGTAGTTGAAATCGATTATTTAACAAATAATTTTAGGTTAATGGCGACGGCTTTAAGTGACAAGTTTAGTGAAATTCAAGTTGTTAATGAATCATTGGAAGAACAAGTACAAGAAAGTGCAAATAATGCCTTGCGTGTAAAACAGCGCTTGGTAAATGCAATTAATCAATACCAGCAAACAGAAGAAGCACTCCACGAAACTGAAGCAAGATATTGGGATTTGTTTGAAAATGCTAATGATTTAATTCAAAGCGTTACGCCAGAAGGTAAGTTTATTTATGTTAATCGCGCTTGGCGAGAAGCTTTAGGATACAGCGATACAGAGGTGGATAACTTATCTATATTAGACATTATTGAATGCGATAGTCACGCTCACTGTATGGAAATATTTGAGCGGGTAATGTTAGGAGAAAAAATTGATAAAGTTGAAACTACATTTATTACTAAATTTGGCAAAAAACTCATAGTAGAAGGTAGTGTCAATTGTAAGCTTGTTGGTGGTAAACCTGTATCTACTCGGAGTATTTTTCGCGATATAACTGAGCGCAAGCAAGCAGAAGCAGAAATTCAGACCGCTTTAGTAAAAGAAAAAGAACTTAGCGAACTCAAATCTCGCTTTATTAGTACGGCTTCTCACGAATTTCGTACACCTTTAAGTATTATTTTAATGTCTGCTAGGTTACTTGAGCAATTTAGTCAGCAAGCTAGTGAAAGTCAAAAGACTTTATATTTCGAGCGCATTAAAAATGCTACTAAACGCATGAATAACTTACTAGATGATGTTTTACTTGTCGGCAAATCCGAATCAGGAAAAGCAGTAATTAATGGAGCTTATATAAATTTGACTAAGTTTTGCCAAGAGTTAGTAGAAGAAATGCAAATGAGCGTAGGTAGCAAACATACTATTAATTTTGTTAGTCAAGGTAACGATAATGCGTATTTAGATGAAAAACTATTGCATCATATTTTAAGCAACTTATTATCTAATGCAATTAAATATTCTCCCCAAGGTGGTGAAGTTAGTTTTAAATTGCTAGGCGAACCTAATCAAGTAACGCTTGAAATAATGGATTGTGGTATTGGTATTCCCCCTAATGATATAGAACAATTGTTTGGTTTTTTTCATCGGGGAAGTAATGTTAAATCTATTCCTGGGACGGGACTGGGGTTGTCAATTGTTAAACAATATGTAGACTTACACGGCGGGACAATTACTGTTAACAGTGAAGTAGGAATAGGAACTACATTTATAGTAGTATTACCTTTTGTCCCCAATAATTAATTTTACGGTAGTTAATAACTTATAATAATTCAAAGCCTTTTTAATATATTCAGTTAGCTAAGTTAAAATAATATTTTAAGTTTAGGTAAACAAACTTGTTAGCACTTTTTACAATCTCGGTATTAGCGATAAATCCTGTTACGTCTAATACTCAAACTCTGCCGCAAAAACTCTTGTCGCCTCCTCCTATCACTCAATTTTTACCCGCCGATACACCACTTGTTGGCTTAGTTAGTACTAAGCCAACAAGTGGTGTATCGGCGGGTAAAAACTGAGTGATAGGA
>JAPJOW010000282.1 GCA_030826005.1 Aliterella sp. RAGGC_92 | reverse complement strand
ATTCAATGGACTGATAATCTTAACTACGGAGATATCTACTTGCAAGGTGAGATAGAGCAGTGCGTATATAACTTTGAGGCTGCTAATCCAGAAATGCTTATTACTTTATTTACTTTATACGAGCAAGAAGCAGAGCAGCTTACGCAGAAAGGGCTTGTTTTACCAAGCTTGGACTATGTACTGAAATGTTCTCATACATTTAATCTTCTAGATGCTAGGGGTGTAATTGCTGTAACGGAGCGGACTCGATATATAAGTAGAATCCGTAACTTAGCAAAGAAAATAGCTAATTTATATGTGCAGCAACGAGAAAAACTAGGGCTTCCACTTCTGAAAAATCTATAACTGTAGTATGTTTTTGTGAGGCTGTAGCTTAAATAAGTTCAGTAAAAGTATGAAAAGTGACGCTCAATTAAAATCAGATAGACTTGCAGTTTTAATTGATGCTGATAATGCTACGGCAACTATGATTGAGCCTTTACTTAAAGAGGTTGCTAAGTATGGTACTGCTCATGTTAAACGAGTTTATGGAGATTGGACAAGCACGCACTTAAATAGTTGGAAGGACAAGTTAAATAGATACGCCATTCAACCAATTCAACAGTTTAGCTATACTTCTGGCAAAAACTCTACTGATAGTGCTTTAATAATTGACGCAATGGACTTGCTTTACACTAATAACTTCAATGGTTTTTGTATTGTTTCCAGCGATAGTGACTTTACTAGATTGGCGTGTAGAATCCGAGAATCTGGATTAATTGTTTATGGATTTGGAGAAAAAAAGACTCCCGAACCTTTCCAAAAAGCTTGCGATAAGTTTACTTACACAGAAAATTTGGAGGAGACGGAAGATCAAGGAGGCATTGACACAACAAAGGCTAAAAAAGAAAGCCAAAATAGTAACTTGAAAAGTACTTTAGAGCTAAAAGAGAACTCTAAATTAGTTAAGCTTGTTAAAAATGCTTACGAAGCGATCGCTGAAGAAGATGGTTGGGCTAGTTTAGGAGAGTTAGGGGGTCAAATTAATAAGCTGTCTTCATCTTTTGATTCTAGAAACTATGGCTATAAAAAGCTAGGGGAATTGATTAAAGCTATTGATATGTTCGAGATCAAAGCTATACCTCATGAAAAAAATCAAGCAACTAAAGTTTTATATCTCAAATTAAGAAATTAATTTTTAGAGTTTGATGAGTCAGATAAATGCTGTAGTTCTATGTCTTGCTTATATTACAGGCTTATTTTCTACGGCTGTTAGCTGGGGAGGTTATGGAGCGATCGCCCTAGGAATTTTATTAAGCTACATAGTACAAAAAAACTATATTTATAGCGGTTGGTTATTCAATAAACAAACAAAAGTCAATCCAAAAGTATTTTTAGTCGCTGGTGTGGTTGGATTTTTGGCAACGCTGTATTTTCAGATAAGAACGCCTCAGCCAGCCGTTAATGATATTAGTCAGTTCGTTAATAATGAAAAGCAAGTTATTACAGTACGAGGCGAGGTTAGGAGTTTACCTCGTTTAACTCGGAGTCAAAAGGGACAATTTTGGTTGCAGGCAAAAGAGTTCAATCGTACAGGGAAAACAATCGAGGTCACGGGTAATTTATATGTAACTGTTCCTTTACTGCAATCTACTGGTTTATATCCAGGACAAGCGATCGCAATTAAAGGTGTTTTGTATAAGCCAAAACCTGCAACTAACCCAGGTAGCTTTGACTTTCAAAGATTTTTACAGCAACAAAATACCTTTGCTGGCATGAATGGAATACAAGTAAGCGTTACTACTCGCGAACCGCCAAAATGGAGGTTGTGGCAAGTTGGTAAGGCAATTGTGCGATCGCAAGTTCGTTGGCTGGGAAGTCCTGAAGGCCAACTTGTTAGTTCAATGGTTTTAGGAAGTAAAGCTGTAGACTTACCTTATGATATCCGCGACTTATTCGTGCGAGTTGGATTAGCTCATGCTTTGGCTGCTTCAGGGTTTCAAACTGCTTTGATTCTTGGCTTGGTATTGGCTTTAAGTAAAAACTTGCCTTTAAAATGGCAATTTAGCTGTGGTGCAGCAGCTTTGATTGGATTTGTGGGTTTGACTGGGGTGCAGCCTTCAGTGCTGAGAGCGGTAATTATGGGATTTGCTGCATTAATTGGCATAGTTACTAGCAGAAAAGTCAAGCCTTTAGGATCGCTTTTGGTAGCTGCAACAATGTTGCTGTTATGGAATCCTCTTTGGATTTGGGATTTAGGGTTTGAATTAAGCTTTCTAGCAACACTAGGATTAATTGTCACTGCACCTGGGATAATTATAAAGTTGGATTGGATGCCAAGAGCGATTGCAACTTTAATTGCTGTTCCTTTAGCGGCGGCTTTATGGACTTTACCGCTACAGCTATATATTTTTGGTGTAATTCCGCCTTATAGCTTGATAGTCAACATTTTAACAGTGCCATTAATCTCGATTATTAGTATTGGAGGCATTGTAAGCGCGATCGCTGCATTAGTTTCTTCTACAGCAGGAAGTGCGATCGCCTGGCTATTGTATTACCCTACTTATATTTTAATTTGGCTGGTACAACTATTTTCTCAGTTACCTGGGAATTCCTTAGCAGTGGGCAAAATCGCCCTTTGGCAACTGTTAGCAATTTATGGATTAATGACTTTAGTTTGGTTTATACCTCGATTGCATAAACGTTGGTGGCTTGTTGGTGTAATTGTTGTTAGTTTAGTATTAGTCCCGGTTTGGCATTCAGCTACAGGTTTTCGGGTAACTGTATTGGCGGATAAGGTAGAGCCAATAATAGTAGTTCAAGATCGAGGTAAGGTTTTGCTAGTTAATAGCGGCGATCGCACTAGCGCTCGTTTTACAGTTCTACCTTTTCTACAACAGCAAGGAATCAATAAGATTGACTGGGCGATCGATACAAATCCTCAACTGGACAATCGAAATGGTTGGATGGATATTTTAGCGCAACTGCCTATTGAAAGCTTTTATAGCATGAGTGCAGATAAGAAAATTGAGCAGAAAGTAAGTGAAAGCTATAAGTTATTAGTTGCTGGAGAGTCACTAATTGCAGGTTCTACGCAAATTAAGTTAGTTAGCGATCGCTTAATTCTATGGCAATTGCAGATTCAAAGTCAAAAATGGCTACTGGTAGACGATCGGAAGTTGAGTAGACAAAAAATTCAAGCTATGAATAAAGATATGCCTTCTGTCCAGGTTTTACTGTTTGCTAAAGCTCTTGATGCCGACTTAGTTGCAGCAATAAAGCCGGAAATTGCGATCGCTTATGCTGGAGGTGACATCGCAAATAAGGCTGACTTTAAAAAAATTAAGACAAAGGTAATTTTGATAGCAAGAGATGGCGCTATTCAATGGACACCCGGTAATAAATATGAGTCCGTTATAGAAACTGCCGAAAATAATACTTCTTTGCTTTAAAAGTGCTATATTAATTAATTGCAACAGTTTTGTTGTTTTTTGGAGAGGTGGCAGAGTGGTTGAATGCGACGCACTCGAAATGCGTTATGGTGCAAGCCATCGTGGGTTCAAATCCCACCCTCTCCGTTGTTGAATGCCTTGCCAAAAGCGAGATTTGAGTATTCTTGTATTAAAAAATAGGTTGCATCTATTTAAAAATGACTTGAAATAAATTAAGTAAAATTTGCATTTTGAGTATGATTTGAGTAGGACTGATGGACACAACGCAGCAATCATACTCATGCTATGTACAGCAAGACTCCCACAGGGAAGAATAGCAAGGGTAAACCATCTTTAGAGTTGTTTCAAGGTCGTCTTAGAATACGATTTAGAGCCAATGGGCAGCAAAAAGCTTTTACTCTTGGAGTAGCAGATACTTCAAAAAATAGACTCAGGGGAGAGGCGATCGCGCGTCAGATGACCTTAGACTTGCTTGCTGATAATTTTGATAGCACCTTAAAAAAAGATAAGCCTCAAGGATTGCTGACAGTAATTGAAACGATTAAACCCAAGACCGAATTAGATTTAACTACTTTATGGGGCAAATACACCGAATTTCGCTCTAAGCAAGTAGAAGTAACAACGATTGCTAAAAACTACGATCGGATGGAATGGCTCAAGAAATAAAGTTAACTAAAAACTCTAAAGATGAATTAGACATATATCCTTTCTCTAAAAAAATGACTTTCGCGCTTCTCCAGTCAGTTTCCCTATTGCTAGTTAAATTTCTTCTCGATTATCCTCTCCCATAGTAACCAAACAGGGATAAAATGCCCTATAAAAACTATTTTATGCCTTTGCTGCGGTGCTTTTCCTAGCGTCCGAACATCGCCTGTGCAAAAGCGCTAGTTTAAATAGTATTTGCTAAAAGCAGGATTTTAGAGAGCGGTTATAGATATAGTATTTTGCCAATGCACTTGAAAAGCTTGAGAAACGGCTAAGGCGTGCAGCCGATGATACCAACCATAAGCAATAAATTTTTCCGCCTCTGTTGATACTTGCAAAAAATTTGTGCCATACATTCCAGTTTTTTCACTGCCTGCAACAATAAAATCGTTGTTTGCAGGCTTATATGGCCCGGTAACGCAATCGGAAATATACCAATATAATGACGAATTAGTAATTCTTTTAT
>JAPJOW010000281.1 GCA_030826005.1 Aliterella sp. RAGGC_92 | reverse complement strand
GGGTGTTTTTTTGAGTTTGAGTCCAGAACAAAGATTTTCGTAGACGGTAAGGTGGGGATATAAGGCGTAACTTTGAAATACCATCGCAATATTGCGATCGCCCGATCTAATATTAGTTACATCTCGATTGCCAATTTTAATTGTTCCGCGCGTGGGTTCTTCTAAGCCAGCAATTAACCGCAGCGTGGTAGATTTGCCACAACCGGAAGGCCCAAGTAAGGTTAAAAATTCGTTATCGTCTACACTCAAGCTAATATCTTTGACAGGGACAACTTTTGAACTATAGGTTTTATTGATGTTTGTAAGTTCGAGTTTAGCCATATTTTATCTACTCATTTTGTATGTTATCCCTTCACAGCACCCGCCGTTAAACCTTGAACAATCTTGCGTTGGAAAAACAAAACTAGCAATACTAAGGGTAAAGTCCCGATAACTGTAGCCGCCGCAATTGGCCCGTAAGGAATCTCAAATACGGAAGCGCCGCCCAACTGCGCCGCCGCGACGGGAATAGTTTTTAATTCGTCACGAGTCATAAACGTCAAAGCAAAAATAAACTCGTTCCAAGCAAAAATAAACGTCAAAATCCCTGTAGTTACCAGGGCGGGGATAGTCATCGGTAGCAATATTTGGGTCAGCATTTGCCAGGTGTTGTAACCATCAACTTTTGCCGCATCTTCTAAATCTTTTGGTAATTGTTCAAAAAAGCTGCGTAATACCAAAATAGTTAAAGGTAAATTGATTGCCGTGTAAGGAATAATGAGCGATAGGTAGTTATTGCCTAAGTGTAGAATTTGGACTACTTCTAATAAGCCTAAAAATAAAAGAATGCCTGGAAATAAAGTTACGATTAATACCCCAGCTAAAATTACTTTTCCGCCCCAAGGTCGCAACCGGGCTAAAGCGTAAGCTGCGGGTGCGCCAATGGCTAGAGAAACTACTGTCGAAGTAATAGACACAAAAGCGCTATTGAGGATATACGCCCAAAATTTGCGCCGCGTAAATAATTCAATGTAGTGACTTAGGGTGTAGCGACTGGGAAAATATTTAGTGGGGATTGCGGCAATATCTTCGTTAACTTTAAAAGAAGTCAATACTTGCCACAATATCGGTGCTAGGCAAAATATAGTAACTAAGATAACTGAAGTCGCTAAAACCACGCTTTGCCAGGAAAAACTGCTAGTTTCGGCTTTTTTAGAAATTACTGCCATATTTAAGCTATTCCCTTAGTAGTTCGGGATTTACTAAGCAAGAAACTTGCGATCGCGACAGCCACCACTAATAATAAAAAGGTTACTACTACAAGTGCCGCCCCATAACCAAAATCTAAGTAGCGCATGACTGTAGAGTAGATATACAGCGATACTACTTCGGTTGCACCCCCAGGGCCGCCATTAGTCATTACGGCAATTAAGTCAAAAACCCCGAAAGCCTGGGCAAATCGAAACAAAGCTGCAATTAAGATTTGGGGCATCAATAAAGGTAAGGTAATTCGGCGAAAACTCTGCCAAGAACTCGCCCCATCAATAGAGTGGGCTTCGTACAGGTCGGGGGAAATTGATTGCAACCCTGCGAGGAGTAAAATACTGATAAAAGGCGTTGTTTTCCAGACATCTGCGAAAATTACGGCAATTCTTGCTAAATTTGGCTCACCTAGCCAGTTTATGCCAGTTTTTATTAGCCCTAAGCGCAACAAAAGATCGTTAACTACGCCAAATTGGTCGTTAAAAATCCACGCCCAAGCAAGTCCAATTAAAGCCGTAGGTAAAGCCCAAGGTAAGATAGCGCTGGTGCGGACTAAGCTGCGTCCTAAAAAGCGTTGGTTTAATACTATGGCAATGCCCATTCCTAGCAATAACTCCAACAAAACGGAAGTAGTTGTAAAAATGCTAGTAGTTAAAAAACTCTGCCAAAAACGCCCATCTCCCGCCATGCGGACGTAATTATCTAAGCCGGAAAACTCTGCTTGCAGTTTTGTCCCTAAGTTTTGCGTAAATAAACTTAGCCAAAAAGCCCGCGCAATGGGGTAAGCAAAGACAAGTAAAAGTAATAGCAGCGCGGGTAGTAGAAGTATCCAGGCGGTGTTTTGTTCGCGGCGGCGGATTGTGTCGGTTTTGGTCATGAGAGGGGGAGACAAGGAGAGAATTGATTATTTTGTTCCTAGTAATAGCCGGGTTTCTTTGGCTGCGGCATTCATCGCCTGTTCGGGAGTGAGGCTGTTTGTTAAGGCGGCGCTGAGGTAACGTTGCAAAATATCAGAAGCTTGGGCATACTGAGCGATCGCAGGACGTAATACGGAACTACCAACTATTTCTAGTAATTGTGGGTAATGGTTGTATTTAGCTACTATTTCGGCATCGCTAAATAGTTCTTTGCGGCTGGGTACATACCCGGCTTTTAAAATAAAATTGCGTTGGGCTTCATTGCTAGTAAAGTAGCGAATTGCCGTCATTGCTTCTTTTTGGTGGGGGGAAGATTTAGCAATCCCAAGTCCCCAGCCACCTAGACAAGTTCCCGCATTTTTTCCGGGGGCGCTAACCATTGGTTTAATGCCGATTTTGCCTTTTATCGGCGAATTATCTTCATTTGCTAAGGGCCACACATAGGGCCAACTGCGTAAAAATACCGCTTTACCGCTTTGAAATATTCTTCTTGTTTCTTCTTCTTGGTAAGTTGTTACTCCCGGTGGGGATACGCCAGTTTTTACTGTATTGCGGAGAAATTCTATAGCTTGGAGGGTTTCTGGTTGGTCTAAGCCTACGTCTAAAGTAGTGGGATTTACCCAAAAACCGCCGTATCCTTCCAAAAGTTCAGCAAACATTGCTACTAGCCCCTCGTATTGCCGACCTTGCCAAAGATAACCCCAAGTACCTTTATTTTTGGCTTGTATGGCTTGGGATATTTTTAGTAATTCGTCAAAGGTTTCTGGGGGTTCGTACCCAGCAGCATTTAGTAAGTCTTGGCGGTAGTACAGCACTCCCGCATCGGAACGAATCGGTACGCGGTAGAGTTTACCTTCATAACGACTTCCTTCAATATCGTTGGGCGAAAATACTGCTAATTCTTCCGTAGAAAACTCGTTAGTAAGGTCTTTTAGCCACCCCGCCGCCGCAAATTTGGGTGTCCAAATTACGTCCATGTTGACCAAATCGTAAGGAGAATCACCCAAAATAAAAGCAGAGGTGTATAGGTCTTCTAGTAAATTAGTGGCGTTTGGCCCTTCAATTACGTTAATGCCGATATTTGGATACTTGGTTTCAAAGTCTTTAACGATGCCTTGTTGCCAAGGTTGGGCATCGGGTGCTGTCATTAATAGGTTTAAAACAACGGGCTGCTGAGTGAATGCTGGCACAATGAATGTAAACGTTATGCCCAGAATAAAAGCTAAAGCAATGCCAAGTTGCCAAAAATACTTTTTTATTAGCCGAAGCGATGTTAGTTTCATACTGGTGCGATCGCCTAATTAATCTTGCTACCTAATTTATGCTTGTACAGCTAAATGTTTTGCTATTTTTATATAAATATTCAGCACGCAAGACAACTAAAATTAAATAAACTTTTAAATTGCTGTAAATTCCAAGAGTACAACAATTTTTTTTCAAAAAGCTTCCTCTCTAAGATGTACAAGCAACAACCCATCAAGTGGTATAATTTCAATCTTGCTCTCAATAAAAGTTGATATTTATTATTAAACTGTTACATTATCTATGAGTTTGGATATATAGCTGAAAACTGATAATGATAGACAAAACCGAGAAACAAAAAATGCTGGCGGGGGAGTTGTATTTAGCAGAAGACTCTGAATTAGCTGCCGACAACAAACGCGCTTCAAAGTTACTTAAAACATACAATTCTACAACTGTGGAAGAAGCAGATTTACGCTTGCAAATCCTTAAAGAGTTATTCGGTAAAATCGAAGCAAAAATACAAATTATTCCTCCCTTCCATTGCGACTACGGAAGTAATATTTATGTAGGAGATGAGTTTTACATGAACTATGGTTGCGTGATTCTTGATTGCAATACAGTTCATATTGGCGACAATGTTAAATGCGCCCCTTACGTGCAAATATACACTGCTTACCACCCCACAGATCCCCAAATTCGCCAGACTAAAAAAGAACTAGCTGCCCCTATTAATATTGGTAATAATGTTTGGATTGGAGGCGGTGCGATCGTTTGTCCGGGTGTAAGTATTGGCGATAATACTACTATTGGTGCGGGTAGTGTAGTAGTTAAAGATATTCCGGCAAATGTAATAGCTGTAGGCAATCCTTGCAAAGTTATTCGCTCAGTTAGTTAAAATTAAATAAATAAGTTTACGGCTTAAAAGTATGCAAGCACCATTAACGTACATAAACTTAGTTGAATATCTAGAAGCAGAAAATTATAGCCAGATTCGTCATGAGTATCTCAATGGTCAAATCTTCGCGATGACCGGAGGAAGCCGCGAACACAGCTTAATTACTGGCAACATTCATAACAGATTAAAAAATCACTTACGTGGTAGCGATCGCCAAGTCTTTGCTTCTGATATGAAAGTCAGGATAGAAAAAGATAATGTATTTTACTATCCTGATGTAGTAGTTACTTGTAACTCTCAAGATACC
>JAPJOW010000280.1 GCA_030826005.1 Aliterella sp. RAGGC_92 | reverse complement strand
GTGTAACAAGTGATACTAAAATCTCCAACAGTATTGCGGAGACTAGCATCTCTAAAAATAGTTCCAGTAGCAGAAGCACAATCTACGTTAGCCCCTTCCAAGTTAGCTCCAGTAAAGTCAACTCCATTTATCCATGTATATCGAAGATCGGTACTACTCAAGTTGGCACGAGTCAAGTTGGAATAGTTAAATCTAGCACCGAGCAAAATGGCTCCAGCCAAATTAATTCCAGTCAAATCGGATTTTTTGGGCAGACTAATATCAATGAAATTTCTCTCACCAGCAGCATATCGCTTAGTCAACTCCTCAACAGTAATATTAGGAGCATAGAAAACATCACTCAACTCCTCCCAATTGGGTGTGTAGATATTCTCCATCTGTCGCCAGAGATCAATTCTCCTTTCATGTTCAATGGAATCAATGGGAATCCAATTCATAGCGTCATTTTCAATTCCCTTCCCTAACTAATCTTAAGGCTCAATCTACTTTAGATAAAGTGCGCTTAATCTGCAAGAATGCGCCTCTAAGACTAACGTAAAATTAATCGATTGCTATCAAGATCGCACATCGTAAATTTATTTACTGCAAGAAGCTGTAATGACTTTCCCTGGCGGTGGGTAGCCGATGTTAGTCAGATACGCGATCGCACTATCAATTTATCTTAAACAATAGGCACTTGCTGTACAGAAAAGCGATAGCGCAAGCGCGCACGCAGGGCTTCGCATTAACCCAACCAAGTTTCCAAATCTGCAATACTGGTAAAATCTAATAAAGCTTCACCCAAAGCCTCTAATCTTTCTAGACTTAAAGCACTCACTTTTGCTGTTACTTCTGGGGATAAATTACCCAACTTGCGGGTAAGCTGCTTGAGAACTAATTCTTTACCTTCAACGGTACGACCTTCGCGTAAAATAGATTGATACATGGTGGACTCGCGCATTACCAGACTCCTCATCAATTGTCGGATTGTCTGCTCCTCTAATTCTAACCCTGCTAAAAACTTGTCGCGGCTACTAAATTACTCTGTTCTCTGGGGTCAGAAATCTGTTCTAACTCCTTTTTAAGATTGATGCAAAATTAACCGATTACCATCAGGGTCGTAAGCATAAATTTCCCTGCCATGAGAAGCCGTAACAATCTCCCCTGGTGGTGGGTAGCCGATATTAGTTAAATGCGCGATCGCACTTTCCAAGTTTTCCACCTCTAAACACAGACTCATCCTACTATTGCGACTATTTGCAAACTCTGCATTGTTGCTTTGCTGTGGCTGAAAAATCCCCAAACGCAAGCCAGAGATTTGAAACTCTGCATAGACATTTTGCCGATAAATCTGAGGTTTTTGCTGAAAAAACTTTGTATAAAATAACACTATTTTATCTAAGTTACTTGTTGCCAAAGTCACAAATGCAGCCGTGTAATTAAGGATCATATTTTTAAAAAATAATCAAATAAAGCATACAAATTTTAATAATAAAAAATTGGTTCAACCTACCTACAGATAGGTGTCTTCAAGGGAGCAAAAAGAATAATTATAAAAACAAAATTATAGAGATAAACAATGACTAAAAATCATAACCCCCTATTTGATTGGAAACGGCGCGAGTTTTTGAAAAGAGTAGGGATGATTGGCGCGGGAGTAGCATTAACTGACTTAATAGTACAAAGTTCTGGGGATGAGAGAGCGATCGCCCAAACCCCACCTCCTACAGCGTCCGGTACAGTACCAAAACGCAAGTTTGGACGCGCTAATATTGAAGTATCGGCTTTAGCTTTGGGTGGCTACCATTTGGGAATGTTGAAAACCCAAGCCGAAGCAACCCGTCTAGTACATGAAGCAATGGATGCGGGAATAACGTTTATAGATAACGCTTGGGAATACCACGACGGTAAAAGCGAACAATACGCGGGTGTGGCGTTGCAAGGTAGACGAGATAAAGCCTTTTTGATGACCAAAGTTTGCACTCACGGGCGCAATGCCAAAATAGCGATGCAGCAACTAGAACAATCTTTGCGGCGCTTAAAAACCGATTATATCGATTTGTGGCAAGTCCACGAAGTTATTTATGATAACGATCCTGCTTTGCATTTTGCTAAAGGTGGAGTAATTGAAGCTTTAGAACAAGCTAAAAAAGCTGGAAAAGTTCGTTATGTTGGATTTACAGGACATAAAGATCCAGCAATTCATCTCAAAATGCTTTCCTACAATTTCCCCTTTGATGCCTGTCAACTACCACTTAACTGTTTTGATGCTAACTTCCGTAGCTTCGAGCAGCAAGTTTTGCCCGAACTAACTAAGCGGGGAATTGCCGTAATTGGGATGAAAAGCATGGGTGGTGGTGGCGAACCCGTGAAAAAAGGTGTAATTACGCCTCAAGAGGCTTTGCGCTACGCTATGAGTTTACCTGTAACAACTACTGTTAGCGGAATAGATTCATTACAAGTGCTGCGGCAAAACTTGGCTATAGCGCGGGGATTTAAACCAATGAATACGGAACAATTGCAAGCGCTGCGCGATAAATTTGCGTCTTTAGCCGCCGATGGACGGTTTGAACTGTACAAAACCTCGAAAAAATACGATGGCGCACCAGGTAGAGAACAACACGGCTTTCCACCAGAACAACAACTAACAACATAATGGAGGAATAATTGCTATGACTGCAACACTATCAGCACCTCAAACAATAGAATCTTCCTTAGGTCAAGAAGCAGAAGATTTATTGACATATAAAGCGAAAGTTCCTAAAGAGATGCTACATCTACCGGGATCTGACTTTGTAGATCGCATATTTACGATAAGCGATCGCTCTCCCCAAGTATTACGCAGTTTACAACAACTGTATTCATTTGGACGCTTGGCAAACACTGGTTATTTATCTATTTTGCCTGTAGATCAAGGCATAGAACACTCGGCGGGGGCTTCTTTTGCCCCCAATCCAATGTACTTTGACCCAGAAAATATAGTAAAACTAGCGATCGCATCTGGTTGTAATGCCGTAGCAACTACTCTAGGCGTTTTAGGCAGCGTTTCGCGCAAATATGCCCATAAAATCCCCTTTATCGCCAAAATTAACCACAACGAACTGTTAACATTTCCCAACCAATTTGACCAAATAATGTTCGCCTCTGTAGAACAAGCTTGGAATTTGGGCGCGGTAGCTGTAGGTGCAACAATTTACTTTGGTTCGGAAAATTCAACGCGGCAAATTCAAGAAGTAAGCAAAGCATTCGCCCGCGCCCACGAACTAGGAATGGCAACAATTTTATGGTGCTACCTCCGCAATAACGCCTTCAAGCAAGATAAAGATTATCATTTAGCAGGGGATCTTACCGGACAAGCAAACCATTTAGGCGTGACGATTGAAGCGGATATTATCAAGCAAAAATTACCTGAATACAATCATGGTTATGCAGCCGTAGAGAAGGCTTCAGGAAAAAGTTACGGCAAAACAAGCGATCGCATTTATACTGACTTAACTACCGATCATCCCATCGATTTGACGCGCTACCAAGTGTTAAATTGCTACTCTGGACGGGCGGGACTAATTAATTCTGGTGGTGCTTCGGGTAAAAATGACTTCGCCGAAGCAATTCGTACCGCCGTAATTAACAAACGCGCTGGCGGTACAGGCTTAATTTCGGGGCGTAAAACCTTCCAGCGTCCTTTTGAAGAAGGGGTAAAATTGTTTAACGCCATTCAAGACGTTTATTTATCCCCAGATGTGACTATTGCCTAAAATGGAACCATTGCGTGACGTTGACACCGCCAACCAAGTTAAACAGATGTATCAATTTACTTGGTTTGATTGGTTTTGTCTTTGGTATCCCCCAGGGTGGCTAATTTTATTTAACCGTCATTGGCAACGCTATCATAGCGATCCTGATGGGTGGAATTGGCTGGAATATTTACTATTTCTTATTCCTGGGGGATTTTATGTCGCTTTACTAATTCGCTGGCTGCGTTTGGGTTGCCGTTTACCACGCCCTCAAAGCGAACAATTTGACTTAAGTTATCAGCAACATTTTCGAGAGGAAATTCTTGCTCCTATTGTTGAGCATTATTTTCGCGCCCAACTACACGAAACTGAGAACTTACCCACCACAGAATCTTTTATTGTGGCGATGAATCACGCCGGGATGTGTTTCCCTTGGGACTTTTTAAGCTTGGGTTATTTATTAAGCTTAAATCAACCAGATTGGGTGTTACAACCCTTGGCAGATGTATCTTTATTTGAACATCCTTGGTTAATCTGGTGGCTACCGCCGGGTTGGGCAAAAGTAATGGGGGGAGTTCGCGCCGAAATGGACGATTTCGAGCAAGCAATAGAGCAAAAAACTATTTTACTGTACGCTCCTGAAGGTTTGCGAGGCCCTAGTAAAGGTTGGCGAAAACGCTATCAGTTAGAAACCTTCGATCTAAGTTTTATCCGTTTAAGCGATCGCTCGTCAATTCCTATTTTGCCTATTATCTGCATGGGTAATGAATATCTGCATACATGGGCAATAAATATTAAAAGCCTAGCTAAACGCTTGCAACTACCTTTTTTACCAATATCGCCGTTGATGTTTATTTTCGTGCTGTTTCCGTCAATGGGAGTGTGGGCAGCGAGAAGTAAATTAGATTATTATATTCAACCACTCTATAAAACTGAGCCTGCGCCGGGAAAAGCGCGATCGC
>JAPJOW010000025.1:22783-26360 GCA_030826005.1 Aliterella sp. RAGGC_92 | reverse complement strand
GAGCGGATCTTTTTTAAGATCGTGCTTGCGCCTTCCCCCCGCCGACTGGGATAAGTCGCCTTGTTGGAAACATCCAGATTCAGACTGGCGAAGGATCTGCGCAGAACCCCCGCCGACTGGGATAAGTCGCCTTGTTGGAAACTTTGAGGAAGGAAAGTATTTTGTTTCAACGGCATTAGAAATGCACGCCCGCCGACTGGGATAAGTTGCCTTGAGCGGATAATATTACAGAGAAAAAAGTGCGATCGCACTTTTTTCTCTGCTACAACCATGAAATTAATTAGTTATTTACGAAATACTACTTAACTAGCTTGTAGTTTAATACACCAAGCTCAAAATTTTATAGTTCGTTGCCAGAATCTAAATAACAATGTATATATCTTCTCGCGCAGCTTCCGTCCGAAATATCGCCTTATCTGCAACTAATGGAGCGGTTTCGCTAGTTATTTTATTAATTGCACCATTAGGACTCACCGCAGTTATTATTAACACTGCGTTAATTGTCGTCACTACTTATATTACTGCAACCGCCGCCGATAGAATAATTCGATATCTAAGTTCATCTACTATTCAACAAGCTGAACTACTATCTCGTACTAATCAGTCTCAAATTCGCCGCCGCAAAAGTGACAGCTTAAACAAACGTAGTTCATAATGCACAGTTTGTATGTTTCTCAACAAGGCTGTTATGTATCGTTGCAGCAGGAAAATATCATTGTTAAGCAAGGCGAGAAAATATTAGGAGAAATTCAACTCCCACTGCTCGAACAAATCCTCATATTTGGCAAATCTCAAGTAACCACTCAAGCAATTAGAACCTGCTTGTGGCGCAATATTCCCATTGCCTATTTATCGCGCATGGGCTACTGTTACGGCAGAATATTGCCGATTGGACGCGGTTATCGGCAACTTGCTCGCTATCAACAGCAACTATCATCTACAGAAAGACTAGCAATAGCACGGCAAATTATTCAAGCAAAGTTAAAAAATAGCCGCGTTATTTTAATGAGACAACAACGCCGTCAATCTTCCCCAGGTGTGGCTTTGGCAATTCAAAGCTTAGAATACCTGACTGGACAAGCAGCAAAAGCCCAAACCACCGCGCAACTAATGGGAGTTGAAGGCGCTGGCGCGGCTCAATATTTTTCTGGATTTGGAGAATGCGTGGATAATCCTAAATTTGTATTTATGGGACGCTCTCGTCGCCCTCCAGGTAATCCGCTTAATGCCATGCTGAGTTTTGGCTATCAAGTGCTGTGGAATCACTTGTTGAGCTTAATCGAACTCCAAGGACTCGACCCCTACGAAGGATGTCTGCATCAAGGAAGCGATCGCCATGCGGCTTTAGCTTCAGACTTAATTGAAGAATTCCGCGCCCCTATTATTGATTCTTTAGTATTGTATTTGGTCAATCGTAAAATTATTGATGTTGAGGAAGATTTTATCTATCACGATGGTGGTTGCTACCTCAATGACGCTGGTAGACCTAAATATCTCAAAGCTTTTTTGCAACGCATGGAGGAGAAAGTTCACGCAAATGACGATTACAAACAACCAAAATGGGATTTATTAAGTCAACAAGTTAAGGCTTTCAAGCAGTGTGTATATAATCCCCTACAAGTTTATCAGCCTTACCAAATTCGCTGACTTATGCTGTTTTACATTGTTGTGTATGATATTCCCAGCGATAAACGCCGTCAAAAAGTTGCCAGCTTATTAGAAGGCTATGGCAAGCGAGTTCAGTACAGCGTGTTTGAATGCGTACTAACTGAAGTCAAATATGATGAATTGCGCCAAAGACTCAAAAAGAAAATTAAGCCAACAGAAGACAACGTACGCTTTTATCCATTATCGCGGCATACGTTAGGACAAGTAGAAGTTTGGGGCATAGGATTACCATTAACTGAGTTTCCTTCGTCTATCGTTATCTAATTAATCGAGGTAAGTTTGTTAAGCAAGCTATTTAGTCGAACAAAAAACTACCTCGGCTACGGCTTAGAAAGTGTCAATATATAAGTTAATACACCATTACTTGGTTTAAGACACTTGCCCTTATGACTATTTCCGCCCTAAGCTGGACAGAACTAGAAGAACTTGCTAACTTTCAAGTCGATACTATCAACGGTTTAACTAATGCCCAAGCTCGGTTGCGTTTGTTTGGTCGTAGCGAATCAGAGGTGCGAGTAACGCTATACCGAGACAATCACGCTTGGTGTCCCTACTGTCAGAAAATCTGGCTGTGGCTGGAGGAAAAACAAATTCCTTACCGCGTGGAAAAAGTAACCATGTTTTGTTATGGGGAAAAAGAAAGCTGGTACAAACGTAAAGTTCCTTCAGGAATGCTACCTGCCATTGAATTAGATGGGCGTATCATTACCGAAAGCGATGACATTTTAATTGCGCTAGAACAAGTCTACGCACCTTTGGGATTGAGTATGAAACATCCCACCGTCTTACCTCTAAGGCAATTGGAGCGACGGTTATTTAGAGAGTGGTGTATGTGGTTGTGCAATCCCCAAAGCTCGGCGCGGCAAGAGCAAGAAAGCCGGAGTCGATTTACAAACATGGTAGAAAAAGTCGAAACTGCTCTCGGTGCTACGCCAAGCCCTTATTTTCTCAACGATTTTGGGACAGTAGATGCGATCTTTACTCCCTATGTCGAACGCATGAATGCTAGTCTGTACTACTACAAAGGCTACTCGTTGCGCGAAGAAAATCCTCGCCTAGCTGACTGGTTTGCAGCAATGGAAAGCCGACCAACCTACCGAGGCACTCAAAGCGACTTTCACACCCACGTCCACGACTTACCGCCACAAATGGGAGGATGTTGGGAAAACGGCGAACCTCAGACGCAGATTAATCAAGCAAGAGTCGATCAAGGCCCTTGGGATAGTTTACCCGATGCCACCTACCCAGAACCAGAAAATTCCCGTAGGGAGGCACTTTACCGCGTAATTAAGCACCGCGCCAATATTATTCGCGTTAACCCTGCTAAGGATGAATTAATAGATGTTGCTTTGCGGTGTGCTTTAACTAACTTAATGACAAACGAAACTTGTCCGCCGCCGCCGGGGTCAGACGTTGCCTTGCGCTATCTGCGCGATCGCATTAATGTACCCAGAGATATGTCAATTTATGCGGCTAAACGACTGAGGGAATCTTTAGAATCTACTGCTGCTTTAGCAGGAGATGGACAAAGCTTGCCTATCCCAGTTAAGCATCGGCGCGACCAAAACCCGGTAGAGTTTGCCAAGCTTTAATTTGGCATTAAGGCGATCGCGCCTTTTAATCTGCCCGTCACCTAAACTTAGTATAGTCGAGTAACTTTTTAGACCTATAGCAATGATTAGTCCACAAAGCGATCGCCTCGATCGAATAGAAGCATTATTAGAACGATCGATTGTTGCCAGCAACGAGCGGATGACAAGCATTGAGCAGAAATTACAAGAGTCGGTAGAAGCTAGTAATGAGCGCTTTACTCGCATCGAGCAGAAATTACAAGAGTCGGTAGAAGCTAGTAACGAGCGCTTTACTCGCATCGAGCAGAAATTACAAGAGTCGGTAGAAGCTAGTAACG
>JAPJOW010000025.1:8077-22520 GCA_030826005.1 Aliterella sp. RAGGC_92 | reverse complement strand
ACTCGCATCGAACAATCTATAGAAGCTAGTAACGAGCGCTTAACTCGTATTGAACAATCTGTGGAATCTAACAATCGTTTTTTAGAATCTTTCAGTCAAGATTTGAGAACTTATACAGATTCAATGAATAACTTGGCTACTCGCCTTGACAGTGTAATTGCTGCAAGTAATTACAACAGAGACGAGACAAACTCACGACTAGCTCGCATAGACTCAAAAGTAAGCGCAATCGCAAATCATTTAGGAATTAGATAAATGCGATCGCTTGTAAGTGATACTAACGCGATCGCATTGATAAACTAATCCGCTTCAAATTCTCTTTAATCTCAATCACTCGCACCTTCACAACTTGTCCGACTTTGACGAATTTATTCGGATCGTCTACAAATCTATCTGCCATTTGCGATATATGTACTAAGCCATCTTGATGCACGCCAATATCTACAAATGCCCCGAAATTGGCTACATTTGTAATTACTCCTTCTAACTCCATCCCGACGGTTAAATCTCTAATCTCTTTTATTCCCTCTGCAAAAGTTGCATACTTAAATTCTGCTCTTGGATCTCTACCGGGTTTTTCTAATTCTTTGATAATATCGCGCAGTGTGGGTTCGCCTATAGTAGCTGTGACGTATTTTTGCAAATTTATTGATTTAAGCTGCTTGGATGCTTGGGAAATCTGCGCTAATGGTACGTTTAAGTCGGCAGCGATCGCTTTGACAATAGGGTAACTTTCTGGATGCACGGCGGTGTTGTCTAGAGGGTTTTTTCCGCCACTAATTCGCAGAAATCCCGCCGATTGTTCAAAGGTTTTTGCGCCTAGTTTTGGTACAGATAACAGTTGAGAGCGATCGCTAAATGCGCCGTGTTTGTCTCTATAGATAATAATATTTTTAGCGATCGTGCTATTAATTCCCGAAACAAAGGCTAAAAGTTCTCCAGAAGCGGTGTTGAGATTTACGCCTACATAGTTGACGCAGCTTTCTACGGTTTCATCTAGCTTTTGTTTGAGTAACTTTTGATCGACATCGTGCTGGTATTGTCCCACCCCAATAGATTTAGGATCGATTTTGACAAGTTCCGCTAAAGGATCTTGCAAACGCCTACCAATACTAATCGCACCGCGCACGGTAATATCTAAATCGGGAAACTCGGCGATCGCACATTTACTTGCTGAATAAATTGATGCCCCTGATTCGTTTACCATGACTTTAACGGGCTTAGTGTCTACATTTTTTAGAACTTCAGCAATAAATTCATCGGTTTCCCTTCCTGCCGTTCCATTCCCAATGGCGATTAGTTGAACATTGTATTTATAAATTAGTTTTTCGATGGCTTGACTTGCTTGATTGCGTTGCGAATTGCCCGAATGAGGAAAGATTGCTTGATACTCCAAAAACTTACCCGTACTATCAATAACTGCTACTTTACAACCCGTTCTAAACCCTGGATCGATTGCTATAGTTGGTTTCATCCCGGCAGGACTTGATAGCAATAGTTCTCGCAAGTTACTTTCAAATGTTTTAATAGATTCGATGTCTGCGTAGGTTTGGCGATCGCTAATTACTTCGCTAGTTAAAGATGGCTTCATCAAGCGATTGAAAGCATCTTTGAGCATTCCTCGATAAAACTCTTTAATTTCCCTGCTTTTAGTTTTAATTTCCTGGCTTTCTAGATAATTTAATACTACCGTTTCATCAAAATTGAGTTCTAAACTGAGAATTTTCTCCGCTTCACCGCGCAAGAGAGCTAACATATTGTGAGAAGCAATATTTTTAACGTTTATTTGATAGTCGCGGTACATTTCGTACTTGGTACTACCTTCGGGGTAATCTTTTTTGACTTGAGACTTAAATACACCCGATTTTAGCAAGTAATCTCGTACATAAGCTCGTAAATGAGCCTTTTCTGCGACCTCCTCTGCCAGAATATCCGCCGCACCTTTTAGCGCCTCAACGGTGGTATTTACACCTTTTTCCACAGAAATATATTTTGCTGCTTCCGTTTCTAAAGAGCTATCAACAATGTTTGCCTTAATAAATTCTGCTAACGGTTGCAAGCCTTTATCTTTAGCAATAGTTGCTTTAGTTCGCCTTTTTGGTTTGTAAGGTAAATAAAGATCCTCAAGTTCGGTTTTTTGCAAACATGAATCAATTTTCAGCTTCAGTTCATCGGTAAGTTTGCCAAGGTCAGCGATCGCATTTACAATAGCCGCCTTGCGTTCTTCTAGTTCCGTAAGGTAAGTAAATCTATCCGATAGTTCTCGCAACTGAGTTTCATTCATTTCCCCCGTGCGTTCTTTGCGGTAACGGGCGATAAATGGAATTGAGGCGGATTCTCCAAATAATTCCAACGCATTTTTAACTTGAAAGGGTTTTAACGAGAGTTCTTTAGCTAAAAACTGAGCAA
This sequence comes from Aliterella sp. RAGGC_92, assembly GCA_030826005.1. GTDB lineage: Bacteria > Cyanobacteriota > Cyanobacteriia > Cyanobacteriales > Chroococcidiopsidaceae > Aliterella. The sequence continues at coordinate 20,111 of JAPJOW010000025.1, read as the reverse complement.
TATCAATCATCGGTGGCTCTAAACTAATTAAAAATATAAGTTAATTCATATGCTATAGCTTAACTAACGTAGGCGATTTATCCCTATGCTACTTCTTTAGATATATTGACTATTAAAAATCTCAATGCTATTTTTGAGAAAATTAGAGTAAAGTCGCCAAATCTATCTTTTTTAGCAATAAAAGAGTAGAACGGAGGAACCAAAGTTTGGGGCGTATTTGCAATCTTCGCAAATGGACATCTCTCAGTCCTAGCCCGTCAGCTAACTTCGTCGGCATTGGGGGAAAATTGGAGCTTCAACGCATTTTTTATACAAAATGATTTGAACTCATCAGTATTCCTAGTTGGTATTACTCACTCATATCTGTTGTACCTGCTCTCTATTTCTGAGGAGTATCAAATGCTAATACAGCTTAATCTTGCAGCCTTAGCGGTTGCTGGACAAGTTGCCTGGAAACGTACCAAGCCGGCAATTATCAAAGATGCGGTTTTACTACCTCTAGCTGGATTTGTGGGAGTAATAATCCTCTGGTGGTTTGTGGCAACTTTTTTAACAGACTTAATGCCCACCCCCGCCCAAGCTTTTGTAGAAAACTTAGACTATATCTTAAATCCTTTTTATCGTCGCGGACCCGGAAACTTGGGTTTGGGGTGGCTATTACTAGCTAGTTTGCGCCGAGTATTAATTGGCTTTGCTCTAGGTGCATTAGTTGCTATTCCTGTAGGTTTTTTAATTGGAATGTCCAAGCAGGCATTGCTGGCACTTAATCCAATTATTCAAATCTTTAAACCTGTATCTCCTTTGGCTTGGCTGCCAATTTCTCTAGCAATTTTCAACTTAGCTGACCCTTCGGCAATTTTTGTGATTTTTATTACCTCTTTGTGGCCCACAATTATCAATACCGCCCTAGGAGTTTCTAGCGTTAATAAAGACTACCTAGATGTAGCGCGAGTGTTGGAAATGCCAAGATGGAGACAAATAACTAAAATTATTCTGCCTGCAAGCTTGCCTTACATTTTCACTGGTTTACGAATTAGTTTGGGGATTGCTTGGCTAGTAATTGTTGCTGTTGAGATGCTAACTGGCGGTGTGGGAATCGGCTTTTTTGTTTGGGATGAATGGAGTCGTTTGAACTTAAGTTCGGTATTTTTGGCTGTATTGGTGATTGGCATTACCGGATTAGTGCTGGATTACGCTGTCGGAAAAATAGAAACCTTCGTTACTCATCGCCCCAAAACTTCTTAATATCGCCAGAGAGAAAGAGACATTGTAATGCAACGTCTCTACTAAATCTGTAACGCAATTTTTATCGGCATCAATAACTAAATATGAACGACAATTACCAAAACCGTTGGAGTCGCCGGAGTGTCATTAAAAGTATAGGGGCGACGGCGGCTAGTATGGCGGTTTCTTCCTGTGCTATCAATGCTAATCGCGCCCCTCAAGGACTGTCAGAGGCGGCATTAGCTATCGAACCCGTTGTAGACTCAAAAACTCTAGAAAAGCCGAATATTACTGTTGGCTATGTACCTGTAAATGACTGCGCCCCTTTTGCGGTGGCTTGGGAGAAAGGTTTTTTTCGCAAGTATGGCTTGAATGTAACTTTAAGTCGTGAAGCAAGTTGGGGAACATCCCGCGATGGCATCATTTTTGGACGCTTAGATGCGTCTCCGGTAGTATGCGGGGCGGTAACTAATGCTAGAGACGGCGCAGAAGGCGCGAGACAAGCCCCTTTATGTGCAGCGATGACAATTCACCGTCACGGCAATGCTTTAACGATGAATAAAGCGATGTGGGAATCGGGTTTGCGTCCTTGGCGAGAATATAACGGGAATTTGGAGGAGTTTGGACGGGATTTTCGCCGCTATTTTGATAATATCCCTGGCGAAAAAAGAGTTTGGGCAGTGGTGTTAAGTTCGGCTATTTACGAGTATTTTATCCGCTACCTTTCTGCGGCGGCGGGAGTAGATCCTTTTAAAGAATTTAGAGTAATTATCGTACCGCCGCCGCAGATGCTAGTAAATATGCGAATTGGGGCGATGCAGGCTTATATGGTAGCCGAACCTTGGAATACGCGGGCAATTAGCGGTAATGAGGGAATTGGGTTTACGTTTGCCCAAGGTAGAGAAATTTGGCAAGGACACCCCGATAGACTACTTGCAGTAATGGAGTCTTTTATTGATGAAAATCCCAAAACTTACCGTTCTTTAGTTAAGGCAATGATTGAAGCTTGTCAGTATTGCTCAAAAACCGAAAACCGCCCAGAAGTCGCCAAAATCATCGCTCAAAAGTCTTATACCGGGGCTAAACCAAAGTTAACCAGTGCGGCGATTGTGGGAGATTACAACTATGGCGGCTTTGATGGCAAAGATCGAATAGTGCGATCGCCCGAAACTACTATTTTCTTCGATTTACCCGATAATTTAGCTAAAATCCCTGGGGATCATTCTACGTTTTTGTGGCAATCAGAAAGTATTTGGCTGATGACTCAAGCGGCGCGGTGGGGACAAATACCCGAAATACCTAGAAATGCCGAAGCTGTAGCGAAAAAAGCTTGGAGAACTGACCTTTATCGCGAAATTGCCGCCGAAATGGGCATAGAATGCCCTAAAAATGACTATAAAGTTGAAAGCGCGGAATTATTTATCGATAACAAAGCTTTTGACCCTAGCGACCCAGTAGGCTATCTCAACAGTTTTGAAATTCGTGCTAATCGTCCTAAATCTTTCTACTTTTCGTAAGTTAAAGGTAAATATGAGCCAATTATCATCAATGAAAAATAGCGATCGCTCAAGTCTCGATGCTGGAGAATTTTTAGTAGTAGAAAATCTGATCAAATCTTACCCCGCCCCCGATGGTAAAGAAACGGTAGTTTTAAATGGCATCGATCTAACTATCAAAGAAAACGAATTTATTTCAGTCATTGGTCATTCTGGCTGCGGTAAATCAACGTTACTAAAAATTGTCGCGGGATTAGAAAAAGCAACTTCTGGTTTAGTCACTTTAGAAGGAAAAGCCATTCGCAAACCCGGCGCGGAAAGGATGATGGTGTTTCAACACTATTCGTTATTACCTTGGCTAACAGTGCGCGAAAATATTAGATTAGCCGTAGATGAAGTATTAAAAGATGCCACCCGCCCGGAAAAAATCAGCATTGTTAACGAACATATTGCGATGGTAAATTTAAACGCGGCGGCGGATAAGTATCCTGATGAAATCTCTGGGGGGATGAAGCAAAGAGTTGGAATTGCTAGGGCTTTAGCCACTCGCCCCAAAATGCTATTAATGGATGAACCATTTGGGGCATTAGACGCTTTAACTCGTGGCAAATTGCAGAGACAAGTATTAAATATTTGGGAAAACCAGCGCCAAGCGGTAATGATGATTACCCACGATGTAGATGAAGCAATTTATATGAGCGATCGCATTGTACTCATGACAAATGGCCCGAAAGCAACCATTGGCGAAATCTTAGATGTACCTTTCGATCATCCCCGCGATCGCGCCTCCATGCGAAACTCAAAAGAGTATTACGAACTCCGCAACCACGCCCTCAATTTCTTAGATCGCTACTTCACCCAAGACGAGTAATTAAACTTAGCTAATCGTCTTCACCTTTACGTTCTCCCTTGTCTCCTCTTTCCCCCTTATCTCCCCTATCTTCCTTGTCTAATTTTTGCCTCTGAGAATCATCTTGGAAGTCATCAGTTACTTCTGGAATAGGAGAGGGGAAGGTTTCTTGGGTAGGTACAACGACATCGGGATTTTCATTAATGACAGCCGGAGATTCTACCGGAGTAGGGGATTCCACCGGAGAGGGAGGTTGCGATCGCTGGCGGCGTAATTCACGTAATTGTTCTCGCAAGGAAGGAGATGAACTATCGTTAGGAATGGGTGAAGCGGTAACTTCTGGAGTAGGAGTAAAGGTGGGCTGTGGAGAAACTTGAGTTGATTCCTGACTGCTATCTGGCGTTCTCCTAAAAGTTGGTGTAGGAGTAGTTTCTCTTTGAGGCAAAGTTGGGCTTGGAGTTTCTACAGGATCTACAACAGGTACAGAGTTAGATTGCCGTAAATAGTTAGATAAAACCCCACTTAAAGCCACCCCAGAAATGGCTGCTAAAGCCACACCGCCAACAATTGGCAACCAAGGAAAGGAGGGTTCTCTCGCCGCCGGAATTGCCCTAGGAGGGGGCGATACGCGATCGGGCTTTTTATGGTGCTGGGGAATTAAAGCCACCGTTGCTACGGTTTGGGCAGGAGCGATGGTGGTAGCCTTAGAAGCAGCCGGAAGCAGCGACAACCATTCGGAGATAGTGGCAGGACGAAATTTTGCTTCTACCGCCATACCGCGCATTACAGCCTGGCTTACAGACTTACTTAATTGGGGCTGCAAGTCAATCGGGGCAGGCATGGGTAGGCGATCGCGCAAAGAAGCTGCAACGGGTACTTGCGCGGTGAGTAACGCATACATAGTTGCGGCTAAACCATACACATCGGTTGCAGGGGTGCGGGGGGCTTGGTAAAGGTATTGTTCTATCGGTGCGTAACCTTCAGATACCATCCCCGTATGGGTTTGAGTCGAACCAGGGGTAAATTCCCGCGCAATGCCAAAATCAATTAATACGACTTCCTCCGTACCTTGACGCAGAATGATATTTTGCGGCTTGATATCTCGATGCAGTAAATTGTTTTGATGTACTACCTGCAATGCTGCGCCGATTTGCCGGATGTAATGAATTGCCTTTGCTTCCCCAAGTGGTTTATCGGGAAATACTACCAAGTCTAAGGTTGTCCCTGGTATGTAATCCATTACCATGTAGGGCAGCCCTTCTTCAATAAAAAAGTCACTGACTCTAACAATATTCGGATGGACGCAGGAGGCTAATCTCCGGGCTTCATCTTGAAACTGAGTTTGAAACTTGGCAAATTGCGCCTCGCGTCGCAAAGATTCATTCAGGGTTTTAATTACTACTACATGATGCAGGTAGTGATGAGTAGCTTTGAACGTAATGCCAAAACCACCGCGTCCTAGTTCTTGCTCTAAGGTATATTTTCCGCCCTGTAATGTTTTACCAGCTATCATGTTTTCAATTTTACGCTCTCTGCATTTTAGCCAATATTCCTCTTTAGCCGCTAAAACCTTTGTCCAATCCCAAACTGCACTTGACTTTCGCCCCTAATATTGATGCCAAAATCTGCCCGTAATAATCCAATGGGCGACTCTACCCGCAAGCCTGCGCCATAGGAAAAGCCCGTCCCCGGCTTACCTCTCACGATCGCTGGTTCTCCTAACACCGTGTCGCCCGAACCCAAATCTGTAGCAAAATCTGCAAACAATACGCCGCCTACAGGTCGAAAAATTGGAAAACGGTACTCTGCCGATGCTAAAACATAAGAACGCCCGCTACCAACTTCTGACGAACCATAAGCCCGGACTGAATCAAGCCCACCCAAGTTATAAGCTTCATAAGGTGGCAAATCGCCGATAATAGTTCCTCCTTGGAGATTGAAAGCTATTACTTCTATATCTCTTTTTCCAAGTAATTGGACGGGAAAGTATTGAATGTAGTTTGCTTGCAGCCGATTCATTGTAATATCCCCTTGACCGATGGGGATTGACTGCTCGGTACTCAGTTTGAGTACCGAGCCTTGAGTGGGATTGCTTCTATCGTTGCGTTCGTCTTTGATGGCACTAATTGATAGCGTTGTTAAGTCGTCAATTCCCGTACCGCTAAAAGAGAGTTCGTTGCCTAATTCGTCAGTGGGAGAAACATTGCCATCGCGATCGCGAATGCTGACGCGAGTATAGTTTAATCCTAAAGATGTTTCCCATTCATCAATGGGTCTATTGACGCTAAAACCGCCGCCGTAGCGTCCTTCACGGGGATTGCTACCATTAGCTAGATCGATATCGCCATCAAAGGTTGGCGATGTTCCCCGGCGACGAAATACGCTGACTTCGTAACCCAAACGCCTTGGTTCGCTGGCGCGGTAGGGGCTTGTAAATGTTGTTTCAAATTGCAAGTCCCGGCGGCTGATTTGCAAGTCTACATCTACAGAATTATTAATGCCGCTAATATTAAAGTCTTGGTAGTTAATAGTGCCATAAATTCCGGTATCGTCGTCATACCCGCCCCCAGGACTAACGCTACGAGCAGGTTTTTCCGTTAAGTCGTAAATGACCTCAACTTGGTTATTTGTTTCTACAAAGGCGACGTTGACGGTTCTAAATAGTCCTAGTTGATATAATTGCCGCAGATCGATTTCGATCGCGCGATCGCTAACTACATCCCCCGGTTTTACTCGCACTTCCCGACGCAAAAATTCTTCGGTAGTCCGGCTTTTAATTGGATTTCCTTGGCGATCGGTAGGATCGCCGTCGCGATTGAGAAAGCGAAATTTAACGTTACTGACAATTCCTTCGGCTACGTCTATGGTTAGCACTCCATTGGGACTTGGACTTACGGCGACAACTTTTGCTGCTATGTAACCATTTTTGGCATACCATTTATCAATTTCCGAGCGGCTTTGATTTATAGCTTCTAAGCTAATTTCTTTACCAAGCTGGGATTGAAAGAATTTTAAAGCAACATTCTCGGTAAGAACGTTAGCATTGCGGCGTTGAATGGCTCTTACTACTACAGGTTCTACAACGTAAACTACATCTATGCCTGTAAGGTTGCTAGTAGTATTTACTTGCGCGCTGACAAATAAGCCTGTAGCTAAAATTGCTTGGATGTCTGCTTGCAATTGGCGATCGCTTGTATCGCTTCCCTCGCGCGTTGAAATTGCATCGCGAACAATTTCTTGTAATTCTTCCCTTGCTCCTATTACCTGGACATCCGTTGCCAAAATAAATAAATCGTTCTGTTGGGTAGTGTCATCTCCTTGCTGCCTTAGCATTTCTGTTAAAGGGGTAGCTACTGCCCCAGAATATATATCTAAGCTAAAAATAACTGCTAACGTAACGACCGTAGTATAGGAAAGACGCATAAAATTAATTGTAAATATCCTTTTTAGTGAGATTTTGCTCAATTAAACGGACGGTGAAAGCTATAAATCACCCCAGAAGCGTAGATTAAATGTAGTATTTAACCCAAGCCACTTTTTTATCGGTTTTAATGTCCAATAACTCTAAATTTCGATTACTTTGCCTCAGTAATGGTCATGGAGAGGATATCATTGCTGTGCGTATTTTACAGGAACTACGCCAAATCTCGACGGAGCTAAATATTTCGGCTTTACCCTTAGTTGGTGAAGGGAGGGCATACTTTGCCGCAGGTATTTCAGTAATTGGTTCGGTACAAGCCATGCCCTCCGGTGGTTTTATATACATGGATGGGCGGCAGTTAGTGCGCGATTTACAAGGCGGTTTGTTGGCTTTAACTTGGACTCAACTAAAAGCCTTAAGCGCTTGGATAAAAGATGGTAAGGGCATGGTTTTAGCAGTGGGGGATGTCGTACCGTTATTGTTTGCGTGGTGGAGTGGTGCTGACTATGCTTTTGTAGGTACAGCCAAGTCAGAATACTACGTGCGCGATGGAGCGGGAAATTTGCTCAAGAGCGATCGCTTTGCAAGTTTTTTGGGTTTAAATAGTTCTATTTATCAACCTTGGGAGCGCGCTTTAATGAGCAATCCTCGCTGTCAGGCAATTTTTCCTAGAGATACGCTGACGGCAAAGATGTTGCAAAAATGGAGTATGCCAGTTTTTGACTTAGGTAATCCAATGATGGATGGACTTACACCCGTCCAACCTCTGCAAATATCTTTAAAGGCTTCTTTAACTATTGTTTTGCTTCCAGGATCTAGAGTGCCAGAGGCTTATGCTAATTGGCAGCAAATAATAGTTGCGGTTTTTAGTTTAATCGAAACTTATGAAAGTCGGTCAATATTATTTTTGGGAGCAATTTCGGCTCAGGTAAATCTAGAAACTTTAGCTCAAATGCTTGTAAATGCTGGTTTTTGTTCGCTAGATAATAAAATATTTAGCTATAAAAATGCGTCAATTATTTTAACTCAAACCGCCTACAACGAGTGTTTGGAGCAAGCTGATATGGCGATCGCGATGGCGGGGACAGCTACAGAACAATTTGTAGGACTGGGCAAACCTGCGATTTCCTTTCCTGGGAATGGCCCGCAGTTTACCTATGCTTTTGCCGAAGCACAAAGCCGTCATTTAGGCTCGTCAATAATTTTATTACAGCATCCAAATCAAACCGGAGAGGTGGTAAAGTCTTTAATAAGCGACAGCGAGCGGTTAGCAATAATTGCCGAAAATGGTTATATGCGAATGGGAAAACCCGGTGCAGCCCGTCGGATTGCCAAACGTCTAATCAAGCAATTTGAGCAAAGTAGTTAGCTTTTTAATATCCCTGACTCTAGTTGCTCTAAATAGATAAATTCAGGAGACTTTACTCCTGCGTCAAGTCTAATTTTTACAAGTTGGGGCGATTCAAAAAATTGTTTGGCGGCATCTAGGGATGTCCAGGAGGAAAAATGTACTATTTTGTGAGAATTACTTGCGTACTTTAAAACTTGATAGGTTTTTTCTCCAGCGTCTTTACGGATACCTGCGGCATCATCAAAGACTTTTTTCCATAGCTCATAGTCTTCAACTTCATGAATAATCAGTACATATTGCATTATTTAACTATATCGATTGTCAGTAAAGGTTAGGGGATGGCGCTACAGTGTGCGGCGATGATGCGCCACCCTTTATCGGTATGATGCCAAACGCGCGTATAACGAAAACTACCAGAAAAAGATTCTCCCTGAAAGCTTCCAGCTAGAAAAATTTTGGCGATCGCAACGGCTGCATTATTCAAAGTGCGAATCTCTAGCTCCTGCGGCTCTAATGAAGTCACTTTCATACCTCCAGAGCGGTGCAACTCTAAATCCATCTGCTTGGTGATAATCTCCCCAGAAGGTGCTACAAACACAACCTCATCGGCGAGAAGTTCTTGCAGCAAAGCCACATCCGAGGAAAGCTGTGCTTTATAAAGCTGCTGCTCGCACGCGACAATCTCCGCCTCTAGCATTGAATTATGGTTCATCGGTTTGTTATCTTACCAGCACAATTTAATACTTATAAACCAATAACTAAATAAAAACAATTGACATTGCGCGATCGCATTTCCTACCCAGTTTTTGCAAAGGGCGCGATCGGGTGATTGGGATTATGGTGTCATAATAGGAAAGTCCATCACTGCTCAATAATGTATGCAAGTCAAGGATTTAACAGTTGAAGAGCTTAAGCTTTTGATCCAAGAAACTGTTGCTGAAACGCTTCACACATTATTAACCGATCCTGACGAAGGAAAGGAACTAAAACCAGAAATGAGGCAACAACTGCTTGCTTCCCTAAAGAGAACCCAGTCTGGAGAGCGAGGAGTTTCGGCACAAGAAGTAGCAGAAAAACTTGGGCTGGCTTGGTAATGAGCTACAGTGTTGAATTTACTCTAACAGGAATAGATAGTTTGGATGAACTTACCTCCACTATTCAAGAGCATATCCTGCGAAAAATTCGTTAGCTATCTGAAAACTTTGATGATGTAACTCCTCAAGCTTTAAGTGCCGATTTAAGTGGGCTTTTCAAACTTAGAGTCGGCGATTATCGGGTTATTTACTCCTTTGATACTGAAATACAGATTATGACAATTCATAAGGTTGGACATCGTAGAGATATCTGTAGTTAAAAAGTTTGCGTATGTTATTCTTCATTTTCTACGATCGCACCCAATTGATCTAGTGTTTTTAAGCGCGATCGCGTTTTACAATTGACAGCTAGTCTACATCCGTTTAAGCAACTCATCATACTCATCATGTGCGCCAATCCAATACCAGTAAATACGATCGGACTCCGACAAACCTAGAACACGATAGTTAAGACTGACACGGGCAGAGTAGATCGGCGCTTCTTTGACTGACTCGTTTAAATTGAAGACTGGGGTGATAGGGATCTTCAATCCAGATCCCATCGGCTTTAGCCGCTTGACCTTGAACCGATGCCGGAAGTAAGGCAAGTTGTTTGCGAAACGTTTTGGTTACACTCAATTCCATTTTTAAGCAGGGAAAACAGTATCAAGGGTCACTGTTTCGCCACTAGCGATTTCTTGCCGAATCACTGCCGCCATTCGATCCCACTGCTCGTCCGTCGTCGCTGCAAAACGAGTTTCCCATTTTTGATCGTCTTGCAATTCTGCCAGAAGCTGAGTTGCGATCGCATCTTGTTGAGCGGCGGAAAGTTTTTCGATTTGAGAAATCGCCTGTTGTAGCAGTTCAGTCATAACTTTGTAGCAGGTTTGCTGCTATTTCCTCGACTTCCTAATTTTACCTGTAGTTTTGAGTATGCTTGCAGAAAGCGCGATCGCATTTCCTACCCACTTTTTGCAAAGGGCGCGATCGCACCAAATTTACCAAGATTTATAAGTAGCTCACTCTAACCGAATTGTTCTACAAGTAAACTATAGATACAGAATTTGGAGGTCAAAAACCTATGCTTAAAAACTCCTTGATTATTAGTATATCTCCTAGCGTTATGAGTGGTACTCCTGTTTTTGCTGGCACTAGAGTTCCTATACAGACGCTTTTAGACTACCTCAAAGCCGGAGAATCTATTGACGATTTTCTGGATGGATTTCCGACAGTGACAAGAGAACAGGTTATTACTTTGCTTGAAGAAGCTGGAAAACAGCTTGTTAACATAACATGAAGCTGCTTTTAGATGAATGTATCGATCGCAAGCTTGCAAAAGAGTTTGTTGACTACGAAATAAAGACAGTTCCACAAATGGGATGGGCAGGAATTAAAAATGGTCAACTTCTTGCGCTTGCACAAGCAGAGTTTGATGTATTCATCACCGTCGATCGAAACTTGTCATTTCAACAAAATCTCTCACAGTTTGATATTGCAGTAATTGTTTTGCAAGCATCATCGAATCGTTTAGCCGATTTAAAACCTTTGACATCCCAGATACTAGCTATTTTAACAACAGCAGCTAGAGGGAAGGCTACAACAGTTAGTGTATAAAAATATAGAAATGCGATCGCATTTCCTACCCAGTTTTTGCAACAAGCGCGATCGCACATCCATCAACTACAAGTCTTTGTTACCCGTTTTGCACCCACTCTAAAGATGGCTTTTTCGGCGATCGCACTTTCATCTATGAACGACCTCATTTAATGCTTCATTAATTACTTTATCGCTGACACCTTGACGTTTTAAACTCGCAATCAATGCCGTCACTGTGTCGCTCTCAAATCGCTCTAGGTCAACGCGCAACCCTTGACCGATATAAGCACGAATTAATGGCTGATAACCCGAAAAACCTAACAACGGCGCGACTCGCTTGAGGTCTTCTACAACATCTTCAGGCATCCGAATTGTAACGCTGGTCATAGGTCTATTTCGATCTAATCTCGTTTTTAGGGCTTCAATTTTCATACTCTAACCGTTCTTTGCGAGCTGCTTTACGTGCTGAAATAATCCGAATTACACTTTCTTCGCGCTCAATGTGAACTACATACAGTAGATTCCACTGAGTATCTAAACCGATCGCTGCTTCTCGCGCTTCTTCATTTCTACTAGCATCAACAACAACTATAAAGGGGTCAAAGAAAACTTCCGCAGCTTGCTGAAAAGTAATCCCATCATGCTTACCAGGATTGTTTTTTGCTTTTTCGTCGTCCCACACAAATGTAATGCCATTGAGCGCGAAATACACATCCATGCTCTTTATTTTAGACCAAGCGTATTTACAATGTCAATACAGCTTGCAACAAGCGCGATCGCATTTCCTACCCAGTTTTTGTAATAAGCGCGATCGCACTTAATCAACCACCAAGCTTGTTAATTTCTTCGTCCGTAGCTGGTGCATATGGGGGACTTGCGCCATCATAAATTATCAAAACTTTGAAACCAAATGATTCCACAAGAGCCTGCATACAACCTGTGCCACCATACGGATAGGCAAGAGAGTAAAAATTGAGACGGGCTACATTAGTGCTTATCATTTTGCATGACAGTAACTCATAT
>JAPJOW010000025.1:0-7977 GCA_030826005.1 Aliterella sp. RAGGC_92 | reverse complement strand
TATCATTTTGCATGACAGTAACTCATATTCACCGTCTTTGAATGCCTCTATCATCGAACCGAAATCCCACCCGCGATTTAGCGATTTGTCTGTCCAGCGTGTTTCAATGGGGGTAGCAAACCATTTTTTAATCCAAAGCTCGTCTTCTTCAGGTGTTGACCATCTGAAATATTTGCGTGCCTGTTCGTCTAGCAAATCTAGGTATGGTTGCTCGTCGTCGCCTATAATATCTTCATCTTTATCACTTTTGAGTTTATCAAAAACTCTTTTTAAATCTTCAAAGCGCTTGCCATCAGTAACGGCAAACTCAACATATTCATTTATATCTTCGCTTTCCGTTTCCATTGCGATCGCACCCCAACCCTCTAATTACTCAAACGCACTTGATCAAAAGCATATTTATCTTTAATACTTTCGTTAAAATATTGCCCTGTGGAGGTTGCAGTTTCTAAGCCTTGAGCAACATTAGCAGGAACATCTTGATACTTGTAAATGCTGCCGTTATTGAACTTTATAGTCAATATTTGCGTTGCAGCGTTGTATTCATGCTCTTTGACAAAGCTGCTGGAACTTTTTAATAAGGGAAAAGCGATCGCATCTCGAATACTGGCACAATCTGTTAATACCATTACTAATCGATCTATGCCTATTCCCAAACCTCCTGTAGGTGGCATTCCGTACTCTAAGGCGGTTAAAAAGTCTTCGTCTACTCCTTGCGCTTCTAAGTCTCCCTCGGCTTTACGTGCTGCTTGCGCTTCTAGGCGTTGACGTTGTTCGATGGGGTCTGTAAGCTCAGAAAAACTATTAGCTGTCTCTCTACCTACTATAAATAGCTCAAAACGTTCTACTAAGCCGGGTTGCGAACGATGGGGTTTTGCTAAAGGCGAAATTTCTACGGGATAATCCATGATAAAGGTAGGCTGAATTAAAGTTGTTTCAACCTTTTCCTCAAAGACTTCGTTTAATAAGCGTCCGATTGAATTTACTTCGGGAGAAACGGTAATTCCGGCTTTTTCTGTGGCGGCTTTGGCTTCGTCGAAAGTAGAAAAAGTATTAAAATCTAAACCTGTCGCGTCTTGTACTACTTGGTGCATGGTGACTCTGCGCCAAGGCAAACTAAAATCAATATTTTGACCTTGATAGTTGACTTGCAATGTACCTAATACTTCTTCGGTGACAGATGCGATCGCATTTTCGGTTAATGCCATCATATCAAAGTAGTCTGCGTATGCCTGATATAGCTCAATGGTTGTAAACTCAGGATTATGCCGAGTTGAAATACCTTCGTTGCGAAAAACTCTCCCTAATTCAAAGACTTTTTCAAAACCTCCCACAATTAGCCGCTTTAGGTGCAATTCTGTTGCAATCCGCAGATATAACTCCATTTCTAGAGTGTTGTGATAGGTAACAAACGGACGCGCATCCGCTCCCCCAGCTTCGGATTGCAGTACGGGGGTTTCGATTTCGATAAAGCCCAATTTATCTAAATATCGTCGCAAGGCTGCGGTTATTTGGGCGCGACGGCGAAAAGTTTGCCTAACTTGCGGGTTAACAATTAAATCTACATACCTTTGACGATAACGCTTTTCAGTATCCGTCAATCCGTGCCATTTGTCGGGTAAGGGTAAAAGCGACTTAGTAAGGACGGTGTATTGATTTACATAAACCGATAATTCTCCTTTTTCCGTGCGCTTAATTGTGCCTTTAACGCCGATAATATCTCCCACATCGGTTAGTTGCTTGATATGGTTAAAAGCATCGGGATCTATATCTGCCATGCTTTGAGAGATGCGATTTTTGTCTAGATATAGTTGAATAGTTCCCGTTTCATCTTGCAAGGCGAAAAAAGCCAGCTTACCAAAAACACGCCGTGCTAATATTCTGCCTGCGATCGCAACTATAACATCTACTTCTTCACCACTTGCCAAGTCTGCATAGGTTTCCTGGAGTTGCGCCGCGTGGTGGGTTGATTCCCAACTATAAGCATAAGGATTTATCCCTGCTTGTTGAAGCAGTGCGACTTTTTCTAGTCTAGCGGCACGAAGTTCGTCTAGATTTGAGGCACTTTGAGGTTGGTTTTGATCGGAAGACATAATTAATAGGTTGGTAAATCTAGACAATTTTGGTAGTAAAAATAAAAGCTCGTTTTATATCGCCCTACTGTTTGCAGCTTCTTGGCGTAGGGCTGCTATCTTGGCAATCGTTGCTTATACGTTAACATTAGGCGAAGAACCTAGATCGTGTTTTTGACGGCTCGGCAAAATTTGTAGCCCCCAAAGATGAGCCATAAATATACCAGAAGAAAAATTATTATAAAGGACAAGGGCGGAACAAATAAATATCCTCGTCTCCTCCGTGCAAGTTTATGTTTCGTACAATAATAGAACTGGCGATGCTAGAAGAAGCGATTACTAACTGTTTATGAGACGCGATTTGTGATTGAAGCAGACGTACATTATTCATTGCACAACTTTTTGCGATCGCACGCAGAACCACCTTCTTGGGCGCATCATTTAACAATGGCGCGGCTGGTAGCAAGAGCTTTGCGCGTCGGACGCAGTGCTTTAATGCAGGTAGGCGCAGCTAGTGGTTATCAAGGGCGTTATCGGCTTAGTTACCTAGCACCAGCTTTAATGTGGCATCAGCCGATAGTTTTGGTTGTCGAAGAAAAAGTGCAGCAGCGCCTCAAAGAAGTAGAAATTCCCCGGCTGCAACAGTGGTTAGGCGCAAATAAAGCTATCCGTACAGGCGATCGCTTTCCTGATGGCAATTTTCAAGGTTTACTGCTTACATCCCCCTCTTATTGGCTCTCGGCACAGTTAAACGCGCGATCGCACTTTCCCCCTGGCATCCCTACTATTATCGACGGGGTGGACGACTTAGAAGATTGGACTCGCCAGCAACTAACCCTAAGTATCGATCCCCATAACTGGGACGAATTAATTTTAGATTGTCCTTGGCAAAGTGAAGCCATCCGCACGGCTAAAGTGCAGATGGCTAAAGCTATCTTTCAACGCCCCTTAAATCCTTACGAATGCTATTTAATCTCGCCCAAAGAACGAGAAATTTTAGTTAGTTTGTATAAAAGCTTAGAAAATTACTGTTTACCGCCAATTTGGGCAGAGTTTGGGCAAAGTTTACAGTCAAACCAATTACTGTATGCGCGTATCGCGCGCTCTTTGGGCTTATTTTCCTTGCATTCGTCTCCGGTACAAGTAGCCCAAAGCCTTGCCCCTGTTTGGTCTAAGCAACCAGTGGTTTTAGTTGGGAGGGCGGTAGAACAAGAAGCTAATGCACCAATTTTTCGCCAATCTTTAGGGTTAGAAGACTTAACTTGTTTAAAGTTTTCTGACGATCGCCAAACTAACTTAATTCAACTATACTTGCCCGATCGCTTACCTTTACCCAATACTCCCGAATACCAAAGCGCGCTCATTGATAAACTTCGTTCGCTACTGGGTTTAAGTGCGACTAATTTAGGCTTAACTGTAATTTTGGTGGGAGATGTGCCGCTAAAAGCTCAAGTAGGGACAATTTTGGCGGCGGAATTTGGTTCAAGAGTACAGGTAGAAAAAACTTGTTTAGATGATAACGGGATTTTAGTTAGCGGTTGGGACTTTTGGCAGCAGCATCAAGAAGTTTTACCCGCACCGCAGTTATTAGTTGTTTCTACTTTACCTTTGCCATCATTAGAAAATCCAATAGTTGCGGGCATAGTAGATTATTATAAACAGGCTCATTTAGATTGGTTTCGCTTGTATTTGTTACCCAAAGCTTTAACCGAACTTGCAAGAGCGATCGCCCCAGTAAGAGAAAATCAAGGAGTAGTGGCATTATTAGATAGTCGCATCCTCCACCGCAGTTATGGTTCTCAGGTACTCTCGGCGCTCAATCCTTGTGCGAGGATGAATTATTTAGACTCTAGTTTTTTTACCCAAAATTGAATCATGACTACCAATACTTGGACTCGCAACCATGTTTTGTCCCTAGCGGATTTTACTAGCGACGAATACAATACGGTGTTGCAAACTGCGGCAAGTTTTGGTGAAGTGCTGACGCGGCGCACTAAAAAAGTCCCGACGTTGCAAGGACAAGTAGTAGCAAACTTATTTTTTGAATCTTCTACCCGGACTCGCAGTAGTTTTGAACTTGCAGCTAAACGCCTTTCTGCTGATACTTTAAACTTTGCCGCCGCGACTTCTTCTCTTTCTAAAGGCGAGACAATTCTAGATACGGCAAAAACCTATTTGGCAATGGGTACAGATATGATGGTAATTCGCCATAAAGAGGCGGGTGTTCCTAGTGCGATCGCCCAAGAAATGGATAGATTAGGTGTAAAAGTCGGCGTACTCAATGCTGGAGACGGACAGCACGAACACCCCTCCCAAGCTTTGCTAGACTTATTTACTATTTGTACGGTTTTAGATCCCGAACAGCCGCGTTTAGAACTACTACAAGGCAAAAAGATCGCCATTGTTGGAGATATATTACATTCAAGGGTCGCAAGATCGAATATTTGGAGTTTAACGGCTAGTGGTGCAGAGGTACATTTAGCCGCACCACCGACGCTTTTACCGCAATTATTTACAAGTTTTGGCGATAATCGACCGGGTAAGTTATTTTTACACTGGAAGCTTGAAAACGCTCTCCAAGATGCGGATTTTGTGATGACCTTACGTCTGCAAAAAGAGCGGATGACGAATCATTTATTGCCAAGTTTGCGGGAATATCAGCAATTATTTGGGATTACGCGCGAGGTTTTGCAACTATGCAAGCCAGACGTTAAAGTTTTACATCCAGGCCCCGTTAATCGCGGCGTTGAAATTAGTTCTGACTTGATGGACGATGGGCGTTTAAGTTTAATTTCTAAGCAAGTAACAAGCGGTGTAGCGGTACGCATGGCTTTACTGTACTTGATGGGAAGCGGAAAAGCTTAACTAGCCTTGAGAATACCGCTAAGAGTTTGCAATAACTCTTTGGCTGAAAAGGGTTTTGCTAAAAAGTTTGTCACTCCACTACTAGAAGCGGCGGCTAACTTGTCGCTCGAACTAAGTCCGCTAATTGCGATTACTTTAACATCGGGGTTAATTTGTTTCAACGTGCGAATAGTAGTCGGGCCATCCATTACGGGCATCATCATATCTGTTAAAACTACACTAATTTCGGCTTGATGCTCGGTGTATAAAGCTATTGCTTCCCTGCCATCACTTGCAGTTATTGCTTTGTAGTTATAAATTTCTAAAGATGCTTTTGTAACTTCGCGAATCGCACTTTCATCATCCACAACTAAAATTAATTCTCCTTGTCCCATAGGTAACTCAAAATCAGTGTTTTCTTGACTAGCAGTTGCGCTAATAGCTGGCAAATAAACTTGAAACTCCGTCCCCTGTCCTAGTTCGCTATACACCTGAATAAAGCCACCATGACTTTTAACGATACCCAAAACCGTAGATAAACCGAGTCCCGTCCCCGCACCAACGCTTTTGGTTGTAAAAAATGGCTCAAAAATTTTCGGTAAAACTTCCGGGGCAATCCCCATACCAGTATCGGCGATCGCAATTGTAATATAAGCCCCTACTTGCGCGTCAATATGCAGGCGAGCGTAGTTTTCATCTATATAAATATTTTTGGCAGTGGTTTTTAATTTGCCGCCATTAGGCATCGCATCTAAAGCATTGACAACCAGATTCATCAATACCTGGTGCAGTTGAGTCGCGTCTCCCGATACCGTCCATAAGTTAGAATCTATAGCCGAGGAAAATTCAATAGATTTAGGGAATGTTTCTCTAATTATTTGATCGATTTCTAAAATTAAATGTCTAACTTGCAATGTCGCTCGTTTGCCTTCAATTCCGCGCGCAAAGGATAAAACTTGCTTAATTAATCCCGCACCGCGTTTAACATTACTTTCTAGCATTTTTAGCAACGGCTGGTGCTGGGGTTCGGGAAACTTGATTTTTAATAACTGTACGGACATCAAAATTGGGGCAAGGACGTTGTTAAGATCGTGAGCAATGCCACTAGCTAAAGTACCTACACTTTCCAAGCGTTGGGCGCGCAAAAATTGGGCTTCTAGTTGCTTTTTTTGGGTAATGTCGGTATTGACAACTAAAATTGATACTGGTTGCCCCGTGCGATCGCGTACCAGCGTCCAGCGACTTTCGACGACAACTTTTTGATTATCCTTGCTTACTTGCTCTAATTCTCCCTGCCAAGCGCCACTAGAGAGCAAAATTGCTTTTGCAAGTTCTTGATTTTGGGGTGAATGTTCCTCATCTCCAAGTTTGCTGACAAAACTGCCTACAGCTTCGGTTGTCGCATAGCCGTACAATTTTTCTGCGCCTTTATTCCAAAACAAAATTTTGCCTTGCAAGTCTTGTACCAAAATCGCATCGGTGGCAATATTAAGTAAAGCTGCTTGTTCGCGGATTTTTTGCTCGGAGCGCTTGCGCTCGATCGCATAACGCAAAGATTTTTCTAAAGTTGCCGAATTAATTAAACTTTTTTCTAAATAATCTACTGCTCCTGCCTGCATTGCTTCAAGATCGATTTTGTGTTCGCCAATCCCTGTCAGCATAATAAAAGGAGCAGTGCAACCACTAGCTATTGCTTGGCGCAATAATTCCAAGCCATTGCGATCGCCTAATCGGTAATCAACTAAATAAACATCGTGTTGTTCGAGAGCGATTTGGTTAATTGCCGCGTTGTAGGTTGACACCCATTCCAGTTGAAAATGAGCGCCCGCAACTTCCTTCAACCAGTCACCAATTAACACGTAGTAATCTTCATCGTCATCAATTAGTAAAACTTTAATTAAATGGTTGTTCATAATCTGTATCTAACCGATTACAACGGTAGCTCGACAATTTCAAACCAATATTTGCCAAGAGTTTTCATCACTTCAACTAAACCGCTAAAAGTTACGGGTTTAGTAATAAATGAGTTTGCTCCTAGATCGTAGCTGCGATGAATGTCTGCATCCGCTTTTGAAGTAGTTAAAATTACAACGGGTATTTGTCGTAAATTTGCGTCCCCCTTAATTTGTTTTAACGCTTCTCGCCCGTCTTTTTTTGGCATATTTAGATCGAGCAAAATTAGTCCCGGACGCGGCGCACTATGGCTATCTCTGTACTCGCCACGTTGATACAAATAATCCATCAACTGTTCGCCATCTTGAACGATGTACAAATCGTTAGCTAAACGACTTTCTGCCAACGCTTCTCGCGCCAGCAAGCAGTCATCTTCATCATCATCAGCCATAAGAATTGTTACCACCCTTCGACGACCTTTCACTCTAAGTTTTCTCCTCGCCCTGTTTTATGGGAAGCGTAACAATAAATGTCGCGCCTTGTCCGGGCGTACTTGTGGCAGTAATACTACCGCCATGACGTTCTACGACTTTACGACAAATAGCAAGTCCCATTCCCGTACCTTCGTACTCGCTGCGATTGTGCAAGCGCTGGAAGACGTTAAAAATGCGATCTAGGTATTTTTCGTCAAAGCCAATCCCGTTATCTTCTATAGTAATTTGACAATGAGTAACTACCAATTTTTCTGCTGCTCCCTGTTCTATATCGAGGGGTTGACTATTAACTTTAACTATAGGTTTAACTCCCAGGCGATGAAACTTAAGAGCATTGCTAATCAAATTTTGCATTAGCTGGCGAATTTGCAAGGGATCGGCTTCAATTATTGGTAAATCTCCCACTTCCACAACTCCTCCAGTCTGCTCGATTCGTAGTTCGAGGTCTAAAATTACTTCTTGGGTTACTTGGTTAAGATCGACAGGTACAAAAGGTTGAGCTTTAGTTGTAACTTGGGAAAGAGATAATAAGTCATTAATTAAAGCCTGCATTCGTTCGGCGGCGTTGTGCATTCGCTGTAAATAATCTTGTCCGCGATCGCCCAATAATTCTTTATATTGTGTTTGCAAGCGATTTCCAAATGCCTGAATTTTTCGCAATGGTTCTTGTAAAT
>JAPJOW010000279.1 GCA_030826005.1 Aliterella sp. RAGGC_92 | reverse complement strand
GGTCAAGGTACAGTACGCGGGAGATTGATTTTTGGACGGTATATAGATGCTAAATCTATGGAAAAGCTGGCTAAAGCAACCCGTTTGTCTCTAACAATTTACCCGTTAAATAAAAGTAACTTGCCTACAGATTTACAAATAGCCCGAACAAATATATCTGTCAAAAATCCTATTTTTATTAACTCATTAAACGAAGAAAATATTGCAGGCTATGCTTTGCTAAATGATATCTACGGTCAACCAGCAGCAATATTACGGGTAGTTAATTCTAGAGATAATTATAATATTCAAAGTCAAAGAGGTTTACGCTATCTTTTAATATCTTTGTGTATTATTGGGCTATTATTTGGCATAATCGCTTTGCCGCTATTAGAGCGTTTATTATTATTATACTACGAACGACAGGAGCGAGAACAACGTTACCGCGCCGTTGTCACCCAAGCGTCGGAAGGGATTGTATTAGTTGATGCGAATAATAAAAGTTTTATTGAAGCTAACAATGCTCTACTCAATTTGCTTGGCTATTCTTGGCAAGAATTGAAAAAAATGAAGCTTCACGATATTTTAGTCGGCGATCGCCAGCAAGTTGATGATGTTATTAAAACTATTGTTGGTGCTAGTAGTCCTTTAGTTGGTGAATGGCAATTTCGTCATAAGTACAACTTACCTGTCGATGTTGAATTTAGTGCAAATGCGATCGCCTATGAAGAAAAAGATGCTTTATGTATCGTGCTTAGAGATATTAGAAATCGCAAACAAGCTGAAGCGGAACTTCGAGAAAGCGAAAAACGTTTATCTTGGCAAGCTACTCACGATCCATTAACAGAACTACTAAATAGACGTGCTTTTGAGGAAAGTTTAAACAAAGCGTTGCTATCTACCAAAATGCAACAGCAACACGTTTTATGTTATTTAGACCTCGATCGCTTTAAAATTATCAATGATACTTGCGGTCATGTAGCAGGTGATGAATTATTACGACAAGTCAGCAATTTATTTCAAGGTAGCTTGCGTAAAACTGATACCTTAGCACGTATAGGAGGAGATGAGTTTGGAATTTTACTGTATCACTGTCCGATCGAACGCGCTGTAGAAATTGCCAATACCTTGAAAGAACGAATTTCTCAATTTACTTTCTCGTGGCGCAATCAAACATTCTCTATTGGTGTAAGTATTGGGATAGTTGCTATTAATACTAAGTTTGATAACTTAGATATGGCTTTAAGTGCTGCCGATGCTGCTTGTTATTCTGCTAAAAACCGAGGTAGAAATCAAGTATATGTTTATAATCCTGATGAACAAGAATTAACCCAAAGATTAAACGAAATTCAGTGGGGGTTAGTCATTCCTCAAGCGATCGCTCATAACCACTTTCGCCTCTGCTACCAAAAAATTGTTCCCTTGAAAAATAGCAACCTTAAGCAAGAACATTACGAAGTGCTTTTGCGTTTAGAAGATCGCAGTGGAAATATTATACTACCTACAGAGTTTTTGCCCTCTGCCGAAAGACACAATCTGATGCAGCAAATCGACCGTTGGGTAATTAGCACGCTTTTTTCTCACTTAGAACAGCAATATCAAACAGTCTGGGAATCTTGCCCAATTGAAACATTACCAAGTTTGTATGCGGTTAATTTATCTGGTGCAAGCATTAATGACGCTCAATTTTTTGAGTTTGTACAGCAACAGTTTGCAAGCACTCATATCCCTCCAGAGATTATTTGCTTTGAAATTACCGAAACAATCGCGATCGCTAATCTAGCTAAAGCTGCCGAACTTATTAATAACTTAAAATTGCTTGGCTGTACCTTTGCTTTAGATGATTTTGGTAGTGGAATGTCATCATTTGCTTATTTAAAAAACTTACCAGTAGATTACGTAAAGATTGACGGGGCTTTTATCCAAGAAATTGTTGAAAATGCGATCGCTTTAGAAATGGTAGAAGCAATTAAACGCATTGCGGCTGTAATGGGGATTCAAACAATCGCTGAATTTGTAGAAAACGAGGAAATATTCCAAAAGCTTCAATCTCTTGGGGTAGATTACGCCCAAGGTTACGCCATTGCTAAACCTTGTTTTTTAGATATCAGCAGTCAAAAAAGTAAGTTTCATACCTAAAACAATTATCGTAAAATATCCTAAATCCCTTTCACATCATCGGGGGTATTGCAATTAAAAAGCATTTGAGTATTAGGTACAAATAATACTTGTACGGGTTGCTGCTGTAGCCAATATTGAAACGAGCGCTCACCAGTGTTAATAAAGTCTGTAAGAGTGGTTAAACAATCGCGGTGATAAAAACCGCATAATGGCTCCCAACCTTTGGCATGGCGTGGCAAAAGCGCGATCGCACTACAACTATTTAGTTGCTTTACCCACTCTTGGAATACTTCAGCTTGCAACAAAGGTAAATCGCAAGCGAGTAACAACACCCAATCGGTTGTTACTTGAGCAAGCCCTTGAGCAAAACCAAGTATAGGTGCATTATCTTCGCCTTGAAGCTGTACTTCGTCAATAAATTGACATTTTGCTGGGACAAGTTGCTGGTAGCGTTTTTGCCAAGGCGTAACTATATAAACGTGATCGCATATAGTTAAAGCGCGATCGCATACTAAGCGCAACATCGGTACGCCATCAATAGGTAGCAAAGCTTTATCGCTTCCCATACGAGAACTTTTACCCCCAGCAAGAACTATTCCAGTTATAGGCTGCATAAATATTAGTTTCGCCGTATAAAACTTTCCAAAGTTTCCAATTTAAAATCGAATATCGATTCTAAGCGCTCAGTTTCCGCCGGAGTACAGAAAAACTCGTTATTTAACAAAGTCCGAAAAGTCCCAAAAGCTTTTTGCGCGTCTCGATCGAATAACCCAATCGCCGAGCGTAATCCATCAACAACAGCCAACGGCGGATTGAGAATAATTGCTTCGCGCTGGTAGATGCGACTAAAAATCTGTGGGATATCCTCTCGTTTTAAAATCTCTGGGCCTCCTACCGCTAAAACTTGATTGCGAGCAGCAGTATTAGTTACAGAATCTACAGTCATGAAAGCTAAATCGTCGGTGCTAATAATTGAAGTGCGGCTATAGCGATCGCCTATTAGTAAATATATGCCCGTTTGCTTAAATCTTTCTGCTAAAGGTAACAAGTTTGATGCCAAACCTGCGGGACGCAATATAGTGTAATTTAAACCGCTAGATTGTAAGTACTTTTCTACCTCTCGCTTTGCCTTAAATACTGGCGCATCTTCGTAACCGCGATCTGCTCCCAGTACGGAAATAAACACAAAATGCTCGACTCCAACCTCTTGAGCGCGATCGATTAGTTCAATATTGGCGCGATAATCTAAAGCTAAAGCATCGCCACCGCTACCATGAGCGCTGATAATATACTTCACTCCATTACAGGCTTTATGAATATCTCTTTGCTCTTTTAAGTCTCCGATAAATATTTCACTACCTTGGTGTTCTAGTTCCCCGTAGCGAGAATTTAGGCGCACAAAAGAGCGGACAGGTTTTTCTTCTTGCCGTAATCTGCGTACAACTCTTTGTCCTATATCTCCGGTTGCGCCTGTAACTAAAAACATTTTTACTTCCTCTTTTGTCCAGCCATATTTTAACGATTACCGACAAATAAAATTAATTATTTTTAACTAACCTATGAATACCTGTTCATAGGTTATGATATTTATAGACAATTTAAGGATAAACTCATGACAGCAACTCAAGTTAAATGCGCCTGTGAAACTTGTCACTGTACAGTTTCAGAATCCGAAGCAGTACAAAAAGATAGTAAGACTTACTGTAGTGAAGCTTGCGCCCAAGGACATCCAGATGGTACAGGTTGCGGTCATACAGGTTGTGATTGCGGCTAACTGAGCTTTATGTGCTGGCTATACTAGACCTCGTGGCTTCAGCCCGCCTAGTTCGCCTTGGGTTAAAATTCACTTGCTGATAGCCAAAGTCGGCTTAAAAAAAATAGTAGACTTTTGCAATAAGTCTACTATTAAGCGATCGCTTTAAAAAAACAGCCTGCACTAAATACTATTAACTTGTAATATTTCTCGAATGCGATCGCGAAATAAACGGACTGCGGCTCTTTGACCGATAGTTTTAGCTTGCTCGATAAAGGTTGGAACTTCAGCAATGGGCAAAACAGAAAAAGCGATACTTGTAGTTGATAACTCGTAACTCTCACCAACAAGGTTATACACCTCTAAAACTTGCTGGCGATAGCGCCAGAGTTCGGGAACGCCAAGAGCGGCGTAAATACCAAATTTATTCAGCGAAGAACTGGTATAGTCTGACTCTATAACTAAGTCCGGTGGAGGGTCGGCTGGTAATTGAATATTTTTACCTCTGACTAGGGCTTCATTTTGAATATAAAAGCAACTATCAGGTTCAACCGCACGGCTTAAATCTTCACGCTCAAGCAGCAAAGCGCCAAGCTTCATTGCTTCGATTTCTAGCTCGTCGGCTATTGCTTCAATAAAGCTTTCTAATAACCCTTTAGGTACTTCATGTTGTTGGAGTGGCATTCTAACTTCTAATATTCCTCGGTCATACGCAATTCTAGAGGCGCGACTGTCGCCAATATCTTTTAGTAGTGCTTTAAAAGTCTGCCAGCTAACCCCCTCTAATACAACTAATCGTTCTACAACAATTTGCTGTTCGGGAGTAGGGGCAATTAATATATTTGCGTTCATTATTG
>JAPJOW010000024.1 GCA_030826005.1 Aliterella sp. RAGGC_92 | reverse complement strand
GTTATTTAGATGTTTGTAATAGTTTGGGAATTAAAGCTTATAGAGGTAATGAATCTGCTTGGTTTTATAGTCCAACTAGCAAAGCAAACGAATCATGGTTGCGGCGAGGAATAAGGTTACTAGATGCTTATATAAATATTTCTGGTTCTAATTGCTATTCAATTACTAATTCTAATTTTCCCATAAACATTCCTTCTAGCCGATTTTTGCGTCCTTACAATCCGCGCTTAAAAGTTTTAGAAAAATTGCGATCGCATCGAATTTTATCAGCTATGACTTATGCAGCAAAAAAAGGGCTAATTTACCATTTATGGTGGCATCCTCATAACTTTGGGGTGAATACTGAGGAAAACTTATTGTTTTTAAAAAATATCCTAGAACATTACTCGTATTTGCAAAAAACTTACAACATGGAAAGTTTGAACATGGGTGAATTAGCAGATAAATTAGTATGAATATTTTAGTGACCGGGGCTACAGGTTTTATTGGCAGTTATTTAATCCCTGTTTTAGAATTACAAAGTCAGCGCGTCGTAGCTGCTACTCGCAATCTTTCCAAGCTTTCTCAAAATGTTGAAGTGCGAGTAATAGATGAAATTAATGGCAATACAGATTGGACGGAAGCTTTACAAGGAATTGATACGGTAATACATCTAGCCGGACGAGCGCATATTTTGCAACAAGTATCAAACAATGACGCATTTTTTGCAGTTAATACCGCCGGGACAGAAAATCTTGTCAAGCAAGCAGTAAGTGCCAAAGTTAAACACTTTATATTTATCAGTTCTATAGGTGCGATCGCAACGGTAAGTCAGCAGTCGTTAACTGAAACTACTCCCTGTCAGCCAGATACTCCCTACGGACAAAGCAAATTGCAAGCAGAAAGAGCTTTAATCGAACTATCTAGCACGAGTACTATGGATTGGACAATTTTTCGTCCTACCTTAGTATACGGACGGGGAAATCCTGGTAATATGGAGCGATTAATTAAGTTAGTGAATCTAGGTTTACCGTTACCACTGGGACTTGTCAAAAATCGCCGCAGTTTTGTCTATGTAGAAAACTTAGTAAATGCGATCGCTTTAAGTGTCGTTCATCCCCAAGGGAAAAATCAAATTTTTAATATCAGCGATGGCGAAGATATTTCTACACCGGAATTAATTGGGAAAATTGCCCAAAACTTAGGTAAACCATGCACTTTATTACCCCTACCGCCAAGTTTACTTAAAATTGCTGGCTATATCGGCGACTTGGGACAAAAAGCGACTCAAAAGAATTTGCCTTTAAATACCGCAATTGTCGAGAGATTGTTAGGTTCGCTGGTCGTTGATAGCAGTAAAATTCAGACGACTTTAAATTGGCAGTCGCCTTATACTTTAGACCAAGGATTAGCAAAACTATTAAAAGTGTGATGTTATTGGTAAGTTTAGCAGGAGCTAGTTTTGTAATTAGTCTAGCGCTCGTGAGGCTAATGGCACAAAAAAGTTACTTATTAGATATTCCAAGCGATCGCAGTTCTCACTTTCAGCCTACCGCACGCGGCGGCGGCTTGGGATTTGTCGTAGCATTTGCTATTACAAGCGTCATCCTCGCACCCCAAGAATTGGGTTTGTGGCTTGTCCTAACACCTGTGGCGGTTGTAGGTATTTTAGATGACTTATATAACCTTCCAGCTAGTATTCGCTACCTAGTACAGCTAATTTCGGCGCTAGAGGCGGTAATCATTTATTGGGGTTTACCAAACTACCTGGATAATTTATTTTTATTTCTGGCTACAGCGATCGCCATTACTGCCTTAATTAATTTTTACAACTTTTTTGATGGGCTGGACGGGTTACTAGGGGGGGTTAGCATCGTGCAGTTAAGCTTTTTAGCGTTTTACCTCGATCGCCCGCAATGGTTGCTCTTAGTGGCGGCTTTAGGGGGCTTTTTGTGGTGGAATTGGTCGCCCGCTAAGATTTTTATGGGCGATGTGGGTAGTACCTTTTTAGGCACTTGTATAGCAGTTTGCTTGCTCGATCCCAGCGACAATTATATTCATACTTGGTCAGCAAGTGCGGTGATTTTACCCTTAGTTACCGATACGGTGTACACAATAATTTGTCGATTGCTAAGGAAAGAAAATATTTTTCAAGCTCATCGCAGCCATTTATACCAACGCTTGCAGCAAACGGGGTGGACTCACCAAAGCGTTGCAATAGCTTATATAAGTTTAACAAGTGCGATCGCTTTGAGTATTAGTTTTGGTGGTAAGTATGGAGTTATTGCGAGTATTGCAGCAACGGCGATCGCTTTAATCGTCGGTGAATTTATAATACATCAGCAAAAGCTGGGCGCAAACGACGGTAGCACCACAACCCCAAAAATAACACCACACTAGCAACAATTGCCGCAACGGCAAGTTCTCCCCAGTGCTGAATGTAACCAACTAAGATTAAATCGCGGTAGACTTCAGCAATTGCCGCGATCGGATTTAACCAAAATACATAAATTCGCCACTTTTCGGGAATGGCGGAAGCCGGGTAAACAATGGGCGTTAGGTAAAACCACAAATTTAAGATCACTGCTAAAGTTTGAGGAATATCGCGCACAAACACTGTTAATCCTGCAAGTAAATAGCCTAATCCCGCCGTTAACATCAATTGTGGCAACCAGACTAGCGGTAGTAAAGCTAAAGTGGGATGAAAAGTATGGCTGGAAATGGCAAATAAAATAATTAAGGCGATTAAACCAAAAGAACTTTCAATAAAAGCAGCCAAAATTGGCACAATTGGCAATAAAGCCAAAGGAAAAACTACTTTTTTGACTAAATTCGGCTGCGCCGTCACTGATGTACTAGCTTGAATTAATCCAGTTGTAAAAGCAATCCAAGGTAGCAATCCCGCAAACAACCACAAGCCGAAAGTAATGTTATTAGCTGGGACTCCTTTTAAACTTAGCTTTACCTGCAAAACGATCGCAAACACATAGGTATAAATCAATAACTGCGAAAGTTGGTTTAATAGAGGCCACAAATTACCTAAAACCGAACCTTTGTATCGTGCTTCTAAGTCACGTCTGACTAAGGTTCTTAACAGATTAAACTTAGGAAGCCAAGTTGTAATTGCAGGTAGCCAACGTTCTTTCAGCCTAACTCTTTTCATTAGCTATTTTTTTTACTACCTAAACCCCTCTCTCAAAAAATCGTACACCCCTTTGTTGGATTTAGATTAAACTTGCACTCCTGCGCGGTGACAGATTCCGCTAAACTGAGTCATGGTTTATTACATTATTTTAAGTTGGCATGGAAATAGGACAACAAGTAAAAGTTTGCCGTCTGCGGGATCGAGTACCAGCACCAGTTGTTAAGCGATTAGGCGCAGTTGGAACAGTTAAAGGCTTCAAAGTGCTAGACGGGATGAATTTAGGCGTAGTAGTTCAATTTGAAGACGAATTCGCTACTTGGTTTTTTGAAGACGAACTAAGAGCAGTTTAGAAATCGCACAGGGTTGGGGATATCTCTTGGTAGGTAGCCCTAACTATCCATTGAAGAATTACCCTTTTAAGTAGACTTAATCTTTGAAGAATCACAATGTCATTGATAATAACCTTTTTGGGTAAAGGCGGCACTGGTCGCACGACAATAGCGATCGCTACGGCGAAAAAATTAGCAAGCCAAGGTAAGCGCGTACTTTTGGCGCTACAAGATACGGGTTCAGCCCTAGATTTGCTGTTAGAAACCTCTGTAACCAACGAAGTACAGCAAATTGCTTCCAACCTCGACGCGGTGCAGTTCAAAGCCTCAACGCTATTAGAACGCAATTGGGACGAAGTAAAAAAACTAGAAGCGCAATACCTGCGGACACCAGTAATTAAAGATGTTTACGGGCAAGAATTGGTAGTATTGCCAGGAATGGATAAAGCTTTAGAACTCAACGCCCTGCGAGAGTTCGATGCTAGTGGCAAGTACGATGCGATCGTTTACGATGGCAGTGGCGATGTCACAACCTTGCGAATGTTGGGAATGCCAGAAAGTCTTAGCTGGTATAGCCGTCGCTTTGGGAAGTTAATTACCGAATCAGATTTAGTTAAAACAGTTTCGCCTTTTCTGCAACCATTAATTGCGACAGTGTTTAACGTCGGTTGGACGGGAGATAATTTCGCCGCACCTACAAGCCAAGCTACAAATATCTTAGAACAAGGGAAAGCGGCTTTAGCTGACCCCAAACGCTTGATTGCTTATTTAGTTACTACAGATAGCCCAATGGCGATCGCTACGGCTACTTATTTATGGGGTAGCGCCCAGCAAGTGGGGTTAAATGTTGGCGGGGTATTATTTAACCAAACAGCTAATCCACCAACAACCGAAGAATTTGCACCTTTAACTATTAGCACTATTCCTAGTAGCCCCGTAGGGAATTGGCAACCGTTAATTGATGCTTTGCCCGATTTTACGCAAACAGCAGAAATTCCTAAGCCGATTGAGTTTGATGTCGCAAATCGTCAAGTAAAGCTATTTCTGCCTGGATTTGATAAAAAACAAGTAAAACTTACTCAATCAGGGCCAGAAGTAACAATTGAAGCTGGCGACCAAAGGCGCAATATATTTTTACCACCGGGATTGAGTGGTAGAACAGTTACAGGAGCGAAGTTTCAGCAAGGTTACTTGATAATTTCGTTTTAATTAGGACAATGGGGGTAGATTCTCTTTTTCTGCCCCTAACTAATAGTTACGCTAATACTATTAAAAGTTTGGCGAAGTCCCATACAAATAAATTTAATTAAAAAACTATGTCTGAACCAACTCAATCATTTCCTGAAGCTAATAGCGAACAATTAGAATTTCTCGAACCGGAGACTAAAGCGCCACTAGATGTTAAACCTAGTACCGATGCGCCGCTAGTTAGCGATCGCTCTGCTAAAACTCGGCAAATGCTAGGAATGAAAGGAGCTTCTAGCGGTGAAACATCGATTTGGAAAATTCGTTTACAGTTAACAAAGCCGATTACCTGGATTCCGTTAATTTGGGGCGTACTATGCGGTACAGCGTCTTCAGGTAACTTCACTTGGTCGCTAGAAAACGTGCTAAAAGTAGCTACTTGTATGTTGCTTGCTGGGCCATTGCTAACAGGTTATACCCAAACAGTTAACGATTATTCCGATCGCGATATTGACGCAGTAAACGAACCTTATCGCCCGATTCCCTCTGGTGCAATTACGACACCGCAAGTTATTACCCAAATTTTGACATTATTATTATCGGGAATTGCGATCGCATTTATCCTCGATAAATGGGCAGGTCATGAATTTCCGACAATTACCGCTCTCGCCTTGGGTGGCTCATTTTTGGCTTATATTTACGGTGCGCCACCTTTTCAACTCAAGCGCAACGGTTGGTTGAGCGGTTACGCTTTGGGAGCAAGTTATATTGCTTTACCTTGGTGTACGGGTCATGCTTTATTTGGCGATCTTAATTGGACAATTGTAATTTTGACGCTTGTTTACAGTATGGCGGGGTTGGGAATTGCGGTAGTTAATGACTTTAAAAGTGTTGAAGGCGATCGCCAATTTGGTTTACAATCCCTCCCGGTGATGTTTGGAGTCAATACCGCCGCTTGGATTTGCGTTTTAATGATAGACCTATTTCAAGCTGGGATAGGCGCTTATTTGCTGAGTTTGCATGAAAACGTTTACGGTGCGATCGTTTTACTGCTAATTGTGCCGCAAATTGTTTTCCAAAAGCTTTATTTCCTTCCCGATCCTCTCAACAACGATGTTAAGTATCAAGCCAGCGCTCAACCATTTTTAGTTTTGGGAATGCTGCTTACTGGTATTGCGTTAGGTCATGCAGGAGTTTGAGGAAGATATTAACTAAACTGATGAAATACATTAACATGGCTAATAATACGTTGTTAGCCTGCATACAAATACCGTGTTTCAACTACTGCAAGTCTTAATCCATTTCGTCCAGCCGATGCTTATGCCGATTTGTTTTTTGTCTGCTTGGTCTTTAACTTTTCTATTTTGTTGGAGTTTGTGGAATGCCATCCAAGAAGGCGCGACGACTACCCAGAAAATGCACCAAATTCCTTGCTCTGGTTGTCAGTTTTTTACCAATGACTATCGCCTAAAATGCACCGTACAGCCTTCAATAGCCAATACCGAAGACGCGATTTCCTGCATGGATTACCAGCCAAAAACCAATCCCATGCTCTACTAAAAATCTAATTATCAAATGCTGATTCAAAAACTTCTCGATTGCGATGAATTTGTGGCAGGGGATAATACCCTATTGCGGGAATTACTACACCCCGACAAACAGGCGATCGCATTGCGCTACAGTTTAGCTCATGCAACCTTACCAGTAGGTAAAACTTCTCAGCCTCACTCTTTAACTACTTCAGAAGTTTATTATATTCTCAGTGGTAAAGGAGAAATGCACATCGATTCGGAAGTTCAAATCGTTGTACCGGGGGATGCAGTGTACATTCCCCCCAACGCCAAGCAATTTATTTACAACTGTGGCGACGAGGCGCTGGTATTTATCTGCATTGTCGATCCTGCTTGGCGCAAGGAAGATGAAACTGTTTACTAAGCGCCGATTTTTTCTGTCGTTGTTTGCTATTAGTGCGATCGCTCTTTGGTTAGTTGCTGTACCTGCTTACACCCAAAAGATAGATGATTGTCGTCCGCAAATAGTCTTAATGGATGACCCTAATGTTTTATCTATTCAGATTTCCGGTGAACTACGCGGGTGTAAAGATCAAAGGAAGCTTATAATTAGTTACTCCCAAGCATTGCAGCAACTAGCAAAAGCAAAGGTTATCTACTTAGGCGAAACTCACGATAATGCTAAAGATCATCGGCTGCAACTAGAGATTATCCAACAATTACAGAAGAAAAATAGTAAGCTGGCGATCGCGCTTGAAATGTTCCAACGTCCTTATCAGGGTGTTGTAAACGATTATTTAGCCGGAAAAATTACCGAGCAAGAATTATTAGACAAAAGCGAATACAAACAGCGTTGGGGTTATCCTTGGCAATATTACGCTCCAATTGTCCAATTTGCTAAAGCCAAAAAGCTACCAGTTTTAGCTTTAAATACTCCTACAGAAGTCACCCGCCTAGTTGCCAAAAATGGTTTAAGTAGCCTCACCCCAGCGCAAAGTAAATTTATTCCTCCCCTTTCCGAAATCTATACAGATAATGCGGAGTATCGCCAGTTAATGCTTGGAATTTTCCAGCAACATCAAGCCGATGCTAAAGGTAATAGTGAAAGTTTTGAAAAGTTTTTTCAAGCTCAGGTATTGTGGGATGAAACGATGGCGGAAGGAATTGCCAAGTTTATCCAAACTCATCCAGGCTACCAAGTTGTAGTTTTAGTTGGACAAGGGCATATTGTTTATAACTACGGTATTCCCAGCCGCGTAGCGCGACGATTGAAAACACCTCTTAATCAACGTTCGGTGCTATTAAGTAACGATTTAGAGGAGAAAAGTGCTACCAAATTACCAATTGCCGATTATGTTTTTTGGCAAGAAGGTAATTAAGTTTTTGTTTGCGATCGCATTGTAAAACCTTTAAAACCAAATTCCATGTCAAAATAATCGTTCAATAGAAATCCTTGACCCTAATATTAAAGTTAACGTTGCGGCGATCGTTCAAAAATTGATTGGGTAGTTATGAAAGATTGGAATACAAAAAAAGAGCGCTATCTACAGGACGATTTACCTAACAGATTAGGTAATTTAGCCGTTAATTTAGCTCGAATTGAATCTTTGTCTAATAACTCCGTTAACGGTGACTTGGTTAAAATTTTAGTAGAAGAAAGTAAGTTTTTTATTGAATGGGTAGCTACCGATATAGAACTAGATAAAGCCGCAGACTTAATCGAGTTCCAAATTCAACTGGCTAAATGGCAACTAACTTGGGCAGAGGTTTGGGCAAATCCTACAGAACGTATGAATGTCGCTAAACAAGCCCACAATTGGTCAGAACGCTTGCTAGATATTTCAGGCTTAATATCTGGTGCAGTTTCTTAACTATCTTAAAAGTCTACTAAATCAACAAAAGGTTGGAAAATAGGTAATAAATCGGGGCGGCTAACAAGCAGCGTTGGGAAAGAATAATTGCCGTAATCTTTGCCAGGAGTTAGAGGAAACATGGGGAGAGAATTTAGAGGCATCCACGTACAGCCAGCAGCAGTAGCAACAACCCAAACTCCCGCAATATCCCAAATTTTGGGTGTAGACTCCACAGCCCCCAAAGTTGCCGCATTAGCAACGGTAAGTAGATTGTAACTAGCCACCCCCAGCATCCGAATTTTGGCAGGAAAACCTTCTATACGGAAGCTTTGCAAAGTGCGAGTACAAATACTAAAAAAGTGATTGCCCGTTAGTTGTTCCGAACTAGAGTGGATGGAAAGCCCGTTACAAAAAGCGCCTTTAGGAGGCGGGGATAGTTCGGGAGCATCGCACCAGTAGCCGTGAAAAGCTTGATTTATCGGCGGAAAATAGACGTAACCAAAAACCGGAGTACCGCGATAGAGCAAGCCTAAAGAAACGCCCCAAAGCGGAATACCCCTAGCAAAATTAGTAGTACCATCCACAGGATCGATAATCCAACACCATTCGGTATCGGGGAAAGTATGAGAGCCTTCTTCAGTTAAAATGCCGTGAGTAGGAAAATGAGATGCGATCGCCTTTTGTATTTCTAAATCCGCCCATTTATCCGAGCGTGTAACTAAGCTACCATCAGCTTTTTCATCGGCGGAAACTTGTCCAAAATCTTTGAGTAACTGTTCCCCTACTGTATGAGCGGTAGCTTGGGCAAAATCAAAAACTTGCTGCCAAAAATCATTATTCAATCTATTTCACCTTTTAAAACCGATGCGATCGCGTTTTTTGTCTTTGTTTGAAATTCTGCCACATTAACGCGCCGCAAGCACGCTACAGCAAGTAGCATTCCTACCGCTTGCAACCCAAATACCAAGCCATAAGATAATACTGGCGAAGTAAATAGCGATTTACCTATATCCAACACCGCACCGCCGGAAACCGTTGCAATCCCTCGCGCCATTGCTTGCGATAAACCCCAAGCACCGATAAAAGTACCCGCCGTTTCCGCCGCCGTCAAATCTAGCATTAAACTAATTGCGCCTGTAGTAGTTACGCCAGAAGCCAAGCCAAATATTAATAACGCACCGTGCAGCATTTGCGGATTAGCCGTTAAACCTGCGGCAATTATCAAGCCAAAAGTTGCAGCTACAGCAATACAACCAATTTGAGTAGTTTTTTGCTTACCCAAACGCGGCACAATTAAAAAGCCCGTCGTACTCATGCCGATTAGCGTACCCGTACCCCAAAAAGCGTTTAGTTTTGTAGTTTGAGAAATCGTCATGCCAAAAACTTCGCCGCCGTAAGGTTCTAGTACAGCTTCCTGCATAAATAAACTAATTGTCATTACAAGGAGAAAAGTAAAAAATATCCCTGTTTGACGGTTAGCAGTTAAAACTCTTAAAGCCCGACCTAAAGTAATACTATCTTCGCGGTTTACTAATTGCGATCGCTTTGCATACTGAGAATATTTTTTTTCTACCCCCACTGTGGCAACAAAAGCTAATCCCACAACGGCGGCGGGAACAATTAAAAACAAACGATTTACAGAGGATTGCAACAATTCTAAGGGTGCATCTAAAGCAATTTGTTTTAACAAAACGCTGCTAATAATTGCGCCGATAATAATACCCACCATCAACATCGACCAAACAATACCAACTAGCTTAGAGCGATTATCTTCCTCAGAGACATCGACTAACAGCGCGGCAAAGGGCGTAGAACTGGCGCTAATAGCTAAACCATAAAGCGCAAAAACTAACCCTAGTAACCCTACTAAACCATAGGTTTGCATCGTCCAACCAGATTGTAAACTTGAGCCAAGTTGCCAAATTACCTGTACAGCTAAAAAAGATGCGATCGCAAATAATGTTGCCCCCGTCCACACATAGCCTGTACGATGGTAGCCATACAAGGGTTTAGAGTCCGACATCTGCCCAAACCATACCCTAGCTGGAGCGATAAATTGGTGCATGGCGATCGCTCCTGCGGCTACTATTGCGGGTACTTTTAATTCATCAATCATCACCCGATTAAGTACGCCCAAAGTTAAGACAGCCATAATTCCTAGCCCCATCTGAAACAAGCCTAGCCGGAACATGGTTAAGAGGTTTAGTTTAGGCGCGGTTAGATTGAAGTGTGAGTCGTATAAATCGCTGCTTGCCATAGTTTTAGTAAATAAAATTAGTAGGTAGGCGACTTCTGTCTAAGCTTATTATTAATCTAAAGCCAAAAATTCCCAAGATTTGCTTAAAAGCTATTCAATCTCAGCTTTGCGGTAAAATAAAATTGACCCTAAGTAAGCAGGTTTCATGCTCAAGCGTTCTAAGTTCGAGACACCCCAAAGCGAGGTTATTCAACGATCGGAGGAGCTAATTAGCGCTGCTTCCAATCGCTATCGCATTACCGTTCAAGTAGCTAACCGGGCTAAACGCCGTCGTTATGAAGACTTTGATAGTATGGACGATCCGATGATGAAACCAGTCCTGCGGGCAATTATTGAAATGTCCGACGAACTCAATCAACCAGAAATTATTGGCGAACCTTAAAACCAGCGTTACCAATAATCGAGCAAAATTTTAGGTAAATTACTAACAATCATTGTGAACAGGCAGAAAACTTCGCTCTTGGGGCTATTTACTATCGCCTGCCTAACAGGTTTATTGGTGCTAGGAACAAGCATGAGTTTTGCTCAAACACCTAGACCTCAAGAGCTTTGGCAGCAAGTTTATCAAAGGTTGCCGGATTTACCATTAGAAAACAAGTACGTCAGCAAAGAGACAAAAAAAGTAGATCCAAACAATACTTTAGTAACTCGCTTGCTGCAATATCACTTGTACGTTAAAGGTCGCCCACCAGGTTACAGGCTGGATTGGAAATTAACTTTAGCTGATTATCTAGGTGCTAACGAGCTAATAAATGAAGCCGCTTATCCTGGGAATGCTACTTTAAATTCTAATCCCCTAGAAGGCGATCGCGCGGCAATTAACCGCCTCAACCGCAAACAGCGCAACGACTTGGTACAAACTTTAGTTAGCTTACTCAATCAAAATACGCGATCGCCAGCAAATAGCGCCTCGCCATCGCCAGGGGCAAATTCTTCTTCTTCTCCTCCAAATCCCAACCAATCAAATTCACCGCTATCGCCACGCCCTGGAGACGCACAGAGATTAAAACTTTAATTTTTAGGAATAATTAATGAGCTATCCCCAACCACCTTGGACGTTACAAGGCTACGCTTTAACAACTTTGCAGTTATTAGATATTAAAAAAGTACGTTCCTTTATCCCGTCAGAATTAAACATTATTTCTGTTTTGCCTAATAAAACTGTTGGTGGAGTTTATTTATCTAAATACAATGCAAGTTCCGCACTAGAATATAGCGAATTAATTATTATTGCTGGTTTTTTAACCTACAAAGGTAAATTTGGCGGCTGGGTTTCCCACATCTATGTAGATAACCCAGACTCCGTTGCTGGGGGACGAGAAGTTTGGGGATTGCCAAAAGAACTAGCTCAATTTACTTGGACAGAAAATAGCGTCACTGTCCGCCAAGCAGATAACTTGTTATGTAAATTAGAATATCGCCGTCAAAGCTTGGGTTTACCTTTAAAATTAAGCGCCTCAGCTTTTAGTTGCTTGAATAGCAATTTAGCAATATTTCCAGCTATTGTAGAATCAAAACTTGGTTTAGTAAGTTCCAAGTTAGCAATTCCCCCTACTAGCCCCTTTGCAGCTTTAAATATTGGTCAGCCAATATTAACAGTTCATAGCGATCGCCTGCATTTAGTTGTTGATGCGCCAACAGTAGTAGGACAAACGCAAAATTTTTAACTTCTTTGGAGGCTGAGATTACCCATTGTAGGCGGCGCGTATTTGGAGAAAAGCGCGATCGCGGACTGCCTACGCTATAATCTTTGATTTAGCATCGCAAAAGCTCAAGTTAAGCTATCATAACTTGACATCTTTATCGATTCTCTAATCATCAAAACCGCATCCTGAATGGAAGCATAACCTCTGTGCCTCAACCGCCATCACAACAACCCACTGACCGTAACAATGCGCCTACAGACATTAACCCAGTTTTGGCACTAAAAGAATTGGTGGCGCGTCTGCATCGAGAACAACATAAAATTCAAGACTTATTAAGCTCTTTAGGTTTTGCTCTCCGCAGCTTTAATAACCTCAACCAATTTTTAGAATTAATTCCGCTCATGGCAACGCGGGTAACGGACGCTGATGGCGGAGCGCTAATATTATATAAAGCCAACGGTCAAGTAAAATTAGAGCAATTACACTGCCAAGATAGCACCCAGCAAAAAATAATTCGTAAAGCCCTAGAAACTGCTACAAGTGTAGTTACAGCTTCCTTAACGGCTGCCCAATTAGTCCCCGCCACCGCCACAATAGATGCTCAAGTCAGCAGTCAGTTGGGAACGCAGATGCAGTTATTTGGGACAAATATTTTAGTCAAACACGCCGAAAGAGGCAGATTATATGTCTTTAGCGGTAATCCCCAATATACCTGGACTGAAGACCGACAAAAGCTCGTGCGGCTAATTGCCGATCAAACCGCCGTAGCGATTGAAAATGGCGAACTTACAGTAGAATTACGCAAAAAAGAGCGTTTAGATCGAGAATTGGAAATTGGGGCAGAAATTCAATTACAACTACTACCGCGTACTTGTCCGACTATTCCTGGTGTATCTCTAGCAGCTTTATGTCAACCCGCCAATCGAGTAGGAGGAGACTATTATGATTTTATTCCCACCAACCACGACGGCAAAAAAAGTTTAGTAGATTGCTCTAATCGCTGGGCGTTGGTGATTGGTGACGTGATGGGTAAGGGTGTTCCGGCGGGATTAATTATGACTATGACGCGGGGAATGCTGCGAGGAGAAGTATTAAACGGTCATTCTCCAGCCCGAATTTTACAACACTTAAATCGGGTAATGTATGCAGACTTAGAAAATTCCCATCGGTTTGTAACGCTGTTTTGTTCGGAATACGATCCCGACACGCAAATTTTGACTTATAGTAATGCCGCCCATAATCCACCCTTATTGTGGCACGCAGCAACCAAAACTATTAAGCGTCTCGATACTTTGGGAATGCTAATTGGGCTTGATGCTCATAATCAGTACGAAAACGCTCAAGTGCAATTGCGAAGCGGGGATACAATTATTTATTACACTGATGGATTTACCGATGCTGCAAGTCAAAGTGGCGATCGCTTTGATGAAGAAAACTTAATCCGCGCTTTTGGGTGGGCTTGCAGACATTCTTTAGAACCTCAATCGATTTTAGAATATTTATTTGATAAAGTGCGGCAATTTATCGGTACGGCAAGTCAAAATACTGATGATATGACTTTAGTTGTCATGCAAATTCAATAGTCAAAATTTTGGCTATTAGCTCCTGCCTTAAACTAAAAGTATATTACTTACTCCTTAAAATCCTATGACTGAGCAATTAGCAAAAGCAGCAATCGTCTATCAAGGACAGTTTGGCAATTTTACAATCGACAAAAGCGATCGCATAGGTGTGATTATCTATCGTACAGGTCTAGCAATTTCAGCGCTGAGTTTTGCTTTGGGTAGTGCAATTTCTCTAATAAACCCTGAGAATTTACAGTTACTAACTCCCTTATTTTTCTGTTTCAGCTTGGGATTAGGAGTGAGTTTGCTAACCATCCACATTTATCTTGCGGTACTGCATCGAGTATTGCAATTATTTTGGGCGATCGGTACAGTTGCCGCAGTTTTTTGGACAATCTCTAGTAGCGTACCAGTAGCGATAACTATTTACGAGCAGCCTTTAGCTTTATTCGGCGTTGGATTTATTTTTGCAGCTTTAACAGGTATCTACTTCAAAGAAGCATTTTGTTTTCATCGCTTAGAAACAGCATTTCTAACTTTTCTAGTTCCAGTTTTACTTTTAGGACATCTGTTAGGCATTTTCCCACAACAGTTAGAACAAATAATGCTTGCTAGTTGGGCAACTTTATTTTGTATATTTGCTATTCGTAAAGTCATTCAACCAATTCCCCCAGACATCGGCGATAAATCAGTATTTACTTATTTACACGAGCGTAGTGCGTAAAACTCCAGCAATACGACTATTTATAGACTAAGTTGACCGCCCTTTAAAAGGAGGCGATCGCCAAAGCAAAAAGTTTCCAGCGTCATCTACAAGCAAACCAACAAATAACAATTCCCCTTGTCCCCTTATCCCCTTACCCAAAATTCAATAAAAATCTAGCTCCAAGAAGCCAACCGTGCTAATCTGTTTAACTACTAATACGCTTGTACCTCTAGTAAGCAACAATTCAACCAGCGCCTATGGTATATGTCAAGCGACTGGAACTTTCGCACTTTAAATCCTTTGGCGGTACAACAACAGTTCCCCTACTGCCAGGATTTACAGTGGTTTCTGGCCCCAATGGTTCGGGGAAATCTAATATTCTCGATGCTTTATTATTTGCCCTTGGTCTTGCCAGTTCCAAAGGGATGAGAGCCGATCGCTTACCGGACTTAGTTAACCACAATCAGGGCAGTCGCGGTAAGGCGGAAGCAAGTGTTACCGTTACTTTTGATATTAGCGACACGCAGCTAAATAATGCTACGGAATGGAGCGTTACGCGCAAGCTTAGAGTCACAAAGCAAGATACTTATACTTCCAACTATTACATTAATGGCGAAGCTTGTACGCTAACTGAATTACACGCTCAATTGTCGCAACTGCGGATTTATCCTGAAGGTTACAATGTAGTGCTTCAAGGCGATGTAACGAGCATTATTTCTATGAATGCTAAAGAGCGCCGGGAAATTATTGACGAACTGGCGGGGGTTGCCAACTTCGATCGTAAAATTACTCAATCTATTGATACGTTAGAAGAAGTGCGCGATCGCATCGAGCGCTGTCAAATCGTCGAGCAAGAATTAATCGGTCAGCGCGATCGCTTATCGTCAGATCGGCTCAAAGCCGAAAAATATCAAAAGCTCCGCGCTGAATTCACTCAAAAGCAACAGTGGGAAGTAGTCTTACAGTGGCGGCATCTCCAAGCCCGACAAGAGCAAATTGTCGCCCAAATTCAACAATGCGATCGTGCTATTGCCGAACTCACTACTCAGCTTGCCGAGCGCCAGTTGCAAATTCATCATTCTACTACTCAACTTAACTTACAAAGCGAACGGGTAAAAGCCTTGGGAGAAGCGGATCTTTTGGCTTTACAATCTACTTTAGCCACCCACCAAGCCGAACAAAAACAACTCCACCTCCGCCAGCAAGAGTTAGAGAGCGCCGCAAACTCTATCACAGTCAATATATCCCAAAAAAATGCAGAAGTCAAGACAAATCAGCAGCTTTTCGAGCAAATTATTAGCGAACAAGAAGTAATAGAAACCCAAGACATTGCCGCCTTACGGCAAGCGCAACAAGCAGCAAAAACTGCTTTAGAACAAAGTAGAGAAGCGGCAAATGCGATCGCGGATGCTGGCGATGCGTTGGTGCAGCAACAAGCGGATTTAACCCGTCAAATTGAAGCATTACTACAAAATCTCGAACCCCAGCGTACCGAGCAAGCAAAATTAAAAGAGCGTCACAACCAACTAACAAAACAAGTCAGCGAACAAGAGCGATTGATTTTAGCAATTGAACCGCAAATAGCTGAAAAAAGCAGCGAAATAGTAACTTATGAAGCTAAGTTACTAACATTTACTAGCGAAATAGAACTATTAGTAAAAACTTTAGCTGCGGGAGAACAAGAGTTGCAAACGCAGCAACAAACACAAAATAGATTAATTTTAGAGCAGCGAGAAAAACAACGAAATTTAGATAAGTTGGAAGCGCAAGTTCAAGCAGTTCAAGAAACCCAGGGAACTTACGCAACTAAAGTTATTTTGCAATCTGGTTTGAGCGGTGTATGCGGATTAGTTGCACAGTTAACAAAGGTTGAGTCTCGCTATCAACTAGCATTAGAAACCGCCGCCGGAGGTAGGTTAGGGCAACTGGTAGTAGAAGATGACCTTGTAGCTGCTGCCGCTATTGAGCTATTGAAGCAAAAAAAAGCCGGGAGAATAACATTTTTACCTTTAAATAAGATTCAATCCGGGAGGTTTTCGCCAACGGTAGCTTTACGTTACGCAAATGGATTTATCGATTACGCGATTAATTTAGTTGAGTGCGAAGTCAAATATCAAAACATATTTGCTTATGTATTTGGTAACACCGTAGTATTTGCAACTTTAGAAGCAGCGCGGGGTTATTTAGGACAGCATCGAATTGTCACTTTAGACGGCGAACTGCTAGAAACTAGCGGTGCAATGACTGGCGGCACAAATAATCAAAAGTCGGGCTTGCATTTTGGGAGCGAGGCTACAGAATCATCGGAAATTACTCAACTAAAAAGTCGCTTGCAAGATATTACGCAAATACTAGAGCGTTGTAACGAAGTAATCAATAAACTTCTAAGTACAATAAAGCAACAAAACCAACAATTAACAGAAATGCGCCAGCAACGGCGAGAAACACAGCTTCAAAGCGAACAAGTTAAAAAAGAAATTAATAATTTAAGTCAGCAAATAACGCAAGCAAAAGCTCAAAACACTCAAACAACCGCTCAATTAGCAAACGCCCAGTCTCGCCTAGAAGTTTTAGGGCAAGAATTACCCCAGCTAGAAGAAACAGTGCAACAACAAAGACTTACCCTAACCCAATTAGAAAAATCGCAAACAAATAGCCAATGGCAGGAAATCCAAGCGATCCTTAAAACTAACGAACAACAATTACAAAATAAAGAACAAGCTTTAAGACAAACCGAAGGAAAAATCAAAGACCTAGAACTTCAAAAATCGCGCTTGCAAATTTCAATCGCTGCCAGCGTTGCCAGAAAAGAAGAATATCAACAGCAAGAAATAGTCGCAAATAGTCAATCAGCCGAAATAAAAAACCAGTTATTAACCATCGCCGAGCAAATAGCCCAAGTTCAAACAGATTTAAGTCAAGTAAGCCAGCAACTGACCGCCGAAAAAGCAGAGCGCGATCGCACCGAACAACAATTGCGCGAACAAAACTTAGCCTACAGTCAACTAGAATGGCAAAAACAAAAACATCAAGAAACCCAACTTGCAAAGCAACAAGAACTACAAGAGCTAAAAACAAAAATACAGTTAACTGAACTGCCCGAACAGTTGCCCGAAGTACCAGCGCAAATAGATTTAGAACAACTACAAAAAGACTTAAAAGCGACTTCCAAACGATTAGAAGCAATGGAGCCAGTCAATATGCTGGCATTAGAAGAATACGAACGAACGAGTAAGCGCCTAGAAGAACTTACGCAAAAACTAGAAACTTTGGTAGCAGAGCGCACAGAATTATTACTGCGAATAGAAAACTTTACAACCTTACGCCAAAAAGCCTTTAAAGAAGCATTTGATGCCGTAAACGAGAACTTTCAAAGCATTTTTGCCACCCTTTCCGAAGGTGACGGTTACTTGCAACTAGACAATATAGAAGAACCCAATAATTGCGGATTAAACTTAGTAGCTCATCCTAAAGGCAAACCAGTACAACGCCTAGCTTCGATGTCTGGAGGAGAAAAATCTCTGACAGCATTAAGTTTTATTTTTGCCTTACAACGCTACCGCCCATCACCTTTTTATGCTTTTGATGAAGTAGATATGTTTTTAGATGGAGCAAATGTAGAAAGATTAGCTAAAATGATTAAACAACAAGCTACTCTAGCGCAATTTATAGTCGTCAGTTTGCGCCGACCAATGATAGAATCAGCCGAACGTACTATAGGCGTGACTCAAGCACGAGGGGCGTATACTCAAGTGTTGGGAATCAAGTTGTAATAGCCGAACATCTTAATAGATGAGAATTTGCTATTAATAGTATTGAAATAACCGGATTTCGAGATCAGGACTCGGCATAGAATGACCTCCGAACAAATTATCAGACGTTCCGACATCTTAAACACCAAAGTGATTACCGACGACAACGCCAAGCAATTAGGCTTAGTAAGTCAACTGTGGGTAGATATCGACCAACGCGAGGTTGTAGCTCTAAGCTTACGAGACAACCTAATCGCTTTTTCCGGTGTGCCAAGATATATGTACTTAAGTAGCATCCGCAAAATCGGCGACGTGCTGCTAGTAGACAATGAAGACGTAATTGAAGACATTGATGTTGAAATTTATAGCAACTTAATTAACTACGAAGTAATTACCGAAACTGGCGAACTTTTAGGCAGGGTACGCAGCTTTGTATTTAATCCAGAAAGCGGTAAAATAATATCTTTAATTATTGCCTCTTTAGGTATTCCGCAAATTCCCGAACAAGTATTGAGTACCTACGAATTACCGATTGATGAAATTATCAGTAGCGGCGCAAATCGGCTGATTGTAGTGGAAGGAGCGGAAGAAAGGTTAAATCAGTTATCCGTCGGATTATTAGAGCGTCTAGGCATCGGTAAAGCCCCCTGGGAGCGCGATGAAGACGACGCATACTATACACCCACAACGACTAAAGCCGAAAACCAACTAGGTACGGGAGTTCCCCTGCAAGCGCCAAAAGTTCAGCCGCCATTGCGTACAAATCGCCCAGTAGTAGAACAAGCTTGGGATGAAGACGATT
Organism: Aliterella sp. RAGGC_92; assembly: GCA_030826005.1. Taxonomy (GTDB): domain Bacteria; phylum Cyanobacteriota; class Cyanobacteriia; order Cyanobacteriales; family Chroococcidiopsidaceae; genus Aliterella. The sequence continues at coordinate 7,833 of JAPJOW010000024.1, read as the reverse complement.
ACGAATACGAATTAGAAGAACGTCTTCCTCCCCAGCAATTGCGCCAAAAGCAGTACGAATCGATTCAATACGAAGAAGATTTAGAAGAAGATAACTGGAGCGAAGCTACAGCCCAAGATCGATACGAACCCAAAAAATACATCGAATCAGAATCCAACGCTAGTCTTTACGATGACGAGCTAACAGATGATGCTTGGGATGACGATCCAAAACCAATTAATATACCCAAGAAAACTAAAGCTCCAGAGTACGAGGAAGAAGAAGGGGGATATTAATAAATCGCCTTTTTAGTTAGGTTTAGCCCGAAAATTAGCCAGCGTATTGTTATTAGCGCTGGTTTTTATCTATATTCAAGCCAGCATCATTTGGATAGTTTCTTTCAACACATTTAAGTCTAAAGGCTTGCTCATATAAGCATTAGCACCTGCGGTTAAACAGCGATCGCGATCGCCCTTCATTGCCATAGCTGTAACGGCAATTACCGGAATTTGTTGCCAATCGGGACTAGCTTTAAGTTGGCGGACAATTTCAAACCCATCTACTTTTGGTAATTGAATATCTAGCAAAATTAAATCTGGCATTGAGTGAGGCGCTGTCGGGGTGGATTCCATCGCTGCCATCATCACACCGCCATCAGGAATCAATTCGACAACGTAGCCTTCTAATTCCAGTACCTCAATAATTAACTCCTGGTTATAAGGTTGATCTTCTACTACCCAAATCCGTTTAGTATTTACAGTCTTTTCCACCTCATTTTGGATAACGACTGGTGGTGCAGTTAACAGGTAGTTTGTTGCTAATTCCGCCCGCATTTCTGTAAGCGGTAGCCAAATGCGAAAAGTACTTCCTTGGTGTTCGACCGATTCTAGAGAAACTGTACCGCCGTGTAATTCTGCCAGTCGCTTTGTGAGCGCAAGTCCCAATCCCGTACCTTCATGCTGCCTTGTTAACGAAGCATCTACCTGCTGAAATGGTCGAAATAATAAGTTCCATTTGTCTTGAGCAATACCTATACCCGTATCTTGAACTTCAAGGCATAGGTACGGAGTGCTGGGATTAACAGGACTGCGATCGGGTCGATATTGCTGTTGTAATTGACTGCCATAAGCTACCCGACACGCAAATTTAATTTGTCCGCCTTCGGGGGTGAATTTAACCGCGTTTGAAAGCAAATTAATTAACATCTGCCGGACGCGGCGTTCGTCTATATTTACCTGTCCTAGATGTTGGTCAATTTCTTGAGACAGTACCAAGCGTTTTTTGTCGGCGCGATGTTGAACCATCTCCAAACATTGAGTACATAAATCAGCGACTTCTACAGACTGTAATTCTAGTTCGGCTTTACCCGATTCAATTTTGGCAAGGTCGAGAATATCATTAATTAACTGCAATAAATGCTGACCGCTTTCGGCAATTATTTGCGTGTATTTAGATTGACGCGCAGTTAAAGAACCCGCAACTTGTTGCAGCAACAAATTGGCAAACCCCAAGATGCTATTAAGTGGGGTTCGCAGTTCGTGAGACATGGAAGTGAGAAATTCTGATTTTAGTTGCGAAGCTTGTTCCAAGTCTTGATTAATCTCATACAAACGCACCTGATTTTGCGCGCGTTCGATCGCTACACCCATAATCCGGCAGGCAGCTAGTAACATATCTTGTTGCGGAGCATCTTGCAACGCTCGCGAACTGCGCGACTCTAAAGTTAGCACGCCGATAATATTGCCATTCGCCGCCGGAATCGGAAAAATACCCAAGTCGCCAATACCTGGATGTCTAAAGGCGGGTACGGCGTTGGGGTGATTTTTGTAGTCATCAACAAATAAAGGCTTACCCGTTGTCACTACTTGCCAGAGCAAACCTTGACCGTAGGGAATGCCCATACCCATCAAGGCTTCCATATCTCCTACTGCAACTTTGCCATAAATAGCAATAAATTTGGCATTTACTTGATTTGTCATCACATGAGCAACGGCATCGAACCCTTCTCCTGTAATTACTTTGATGTCTCCAAAGGCTGCACCCATTGATTGCACTAGATAACTAAGCGCAAATTCGCCAATTTCCCGCAACTCGCTGGCAGGTTGTAGCCGTTCCATCAATCCTAGGATAAAAGTTTGCTGTTTTACTTGGGCGTTGAGATTTGCTCGGAAAGATTGAGCATCGGTTACATCGCGAAAGGTAAATACGTACCCCTGCTCGGAAGTAACACTCATATAGGCTTCTAAATAGATGCCATTAGTTTGTTTGATATAGTGCGACTTTTCAATTTGGCTAGATTCAACCCCCGCAACCAATTGTAAATACTGAGCTTGCGACCAATAACCAAGGCTAACAACTTCAGCAAAAAACGATCGCAAATCTGGCTTTTGTTTGAGCCAGTCCTTAGAAAAACCCCATAACGTAGCAAGTTTTTGATTAAATAAAATTAGGTGCCGCGACTCATCAAATAACGCGATCGCATTTTCTACAGGATTAAATTGTGGGCTGTCTTTCATCTACTCTAGTCGCATCACTTACAATAAATCTGCTTGCCGAGCAAAGGTTAAGCATAAATATCTTTTATTGCCAGTCTTACATAATTTTTTAGAGGTCGGCTATAGCTGTAGTAGTAGGATTTCTAAGGTATTGCTTGCAACGCTTGTTTAAGATCGAAAGCGCGTATTTATAACTTTAAATTTTTTATTGATGCTCTTTTGCGTGTTGAACAAATAGCAGTAAACCAATTTTTGGATTCCTTCAGTAAAATTACGACTGTATTGAGCGCTTAACCGCCCTTAATTACAACCCTAGGCAACAGACGAGTAAGTTATATTCGTAAGGTAGAGCGCTATTTTAGAGATCCTTATGATATTTGGACTTGGCAAAAAAACAACCATGCCTACCGCCGATAAAGCACTGCCTGGGCGATCGCAAGCTATACAAGTACCCAATAGCCATTTCGTCAACGGCAATCCTCTGAAAGCCCCTTACCCTGATGGGATGGAAACTGCGGTATTTGGACTCGGCTGTTTTTGGGGAGCGGAGCGCAAATTTTGGCAACTAGAGGGTGTTTATACGACCGCCGTAGGCTATGCTGGCGGAATTACCCCTAATCCTGCCTATGAGGAAGTTTGTTCGGGCATGACCGGGCATAATGAAGTAGTTTTAGTTGTGTTCGATCCTAAAGTTGTCAGCTACGAAACTCTCCTTAAAGTTTTTTGGGAAAGCCACAACCCTACTCAAGGAATGCGTCAAGGTAATGATGTCGGGACTCAATACCGTTCGGGAATCTATACCTACTCTGACAGTCAAAAGCAAGCAGCCGAAGTATCCAAAGCAACTTATCAAGAAGCATTAACAAAAGCTGGTTACAAAGAAATTACCACCGAAATTGTAGATGCTCCTGAATTTTACTTCGCTGAAGGCTACCATCAGCAGTATCTCGCCAAAAACCCCAATGGCTACTGTGGTTTAGGTGGTACAAATGTCTCTTGTCCAATTGGCGTTCAAGTCTAACTCCTTCGGGCTAAAAGTTATAGGAACTATTGACAAGCGTATTCATAATGAGTACGCTTTATATTAGTTAATAAATAAGCCTAAGACTGAGGAGCGAAATTGATGTTGGCAAGTAGAGAAGGGCAAAGAGTCCCTCAAGTTATCTTCCGCACGCGCAAAGATAATCAATGGGTGGATATCACCACCGATGATTTATTTGCAGGTAAAACTGTGGTTGTATTTTCGTTACCTGGTGCTTTTACACCCACTTGTTCGTCAACTCACCTCCCCGGTTACAACGAGTTAGCGTCAGTTTTTAAAGAAAATGGCATAGATGATATTGTTTGTATTTCTGTTAACGATACCTTCGTGATGAACGAATGGATGAAAGATCAGCAAGCAAACAACCTCACAGTAATTCCCGATGGTAACGGCGAATTTACTGAAGGTATGGGAATGCTAGTAGATAAAGCAGACTTAGGCTTTGGCAAGCGCTCGTGGCGCTATTCGATGCTAGTTAAAGATGGTTTGATTGACAAAATGTTTATCGAGCCAAATGTACCTGGCGATCCGTTTGAAGTATCGGACGCAGATACAATGCTCAATTATATTAATGCCGAAGCTGTAAAACCCAAAGTCGTGTCTTTGTTTACAAAAGTAGGTTGTCCTTTCTGCGCTCGTGCTAAAAAGATGCTTACTGAGCATGGCATGGAATACGAAGAAATTGTATTGGGTAAAGACATTACCAATCGCTCTTTGCGGGCTGTTACGGGAGCAACTACCGTTCCACAAGTGTTTATCAACAGTAAACTAATCGGTGACTCTGAAGCTCTAGCTTCTTATCTTCACGCTTCGTAGTATAGGTTTTTCGGTAGTAGAGACGTTGCAGTGCAACGTCTCTACATAATTAATTATTGGGGTTGCAACGTTTGCATAACAATTAATAATTTGGGCGATCGCCAATTAAATTAAACATTCCCCCAAATGTAGATTCTTTGGTAATGGCTAAAAACTCGTGAGGGAAGCCAAGTTCAATATTACTGACATCATCAAGAGCTTTTAGTTGTTCGCTAGATAGTTGAAAATCAAGACAAGCTAAGTCTGCTTGTAACTGAGATAGCTTATTTGCGCCCAAAATAGGAATAATCCCTTTACTGCGTACCCAGTTGATTGCTACTTGGGCGGGAGTACAGCCAACTTCTTGAGCTATTTGTTGAACCAAACTTGCGATCGTATCGCATAAACTTTTATATATTTATTTACAGTTTTAAAGTCAAAGAATCCATTTTGGGAAAATCACACTAAAATTTTACTGCTATTAATTTCAGCGATCGCTAAATTTATACCGTTAAACCCATCGGCGTGATGGAAAATGATTGTTTGTTGCATTTGACTAACCGCCGCTAATCTAGTTACAATGAATGATTTGCACTGTCTCTAAAATTAGAGCGTTGTTGGTTGTTTATTAACGAGGTGAACATGGCAAAGCGCCGTAACCCCAAAAAAGAAAAGGCGCTACGGAACCAGGCATACGCCCGGAAGTTTCGTAAACGGACTACTACAGGGCGGTTCCAAAGAAGGTTTAATCAAAGATCGCCTAAGAGTGAAGAAGACGAAGGAGCAGCTACAACGGCTGCGGACTAAGTAGCACTAAAGAGCGCGATTAACTTAAAAAAAGAGACGGCGAATTAATTCGCCGTCTCTTTTTTATTTATCTAAGTAACGTTGCAAGTCGGCGGTGCGTTGCGTCGTCACTCTAGTTATACAAGACAAGTAAGCCGAGGATGCGCCCGTACCTCCTTCCCATTGCCCCGCTTCAAATTCGCAAGTGCGATCGCGAAATTTAATCCACTCCAACTGAGCTTGAGTTAGTCTTTGCCTTTGTTTAGTGGATAGTTTTGATCTTAATTTTTGGTAACTTTGATTGAGGAAGCGATCGGCGGCTTTGGCTTCTCGCCCTGTACATTCATTAATTTCTACCGTAGTTGTAGCTTTAGCACAATTAATTGTTTGCGCTAGTTGGGGAGCAGCTATACTTTGTTTGCTTAGTAAAGACATACTTACCGCAATTACCGTTAATAAGTATTTCATTATTTACCCTCAATTTGAACGCGGGCATTAGAAATCGCTTTCCTTACCTGTTCAAATCCCGTACCGCCGTAACTATTGCGGGCTGCAACTACTTGACGAGGAGCGATCGCATCGTATATATCTTGGGCAAAAGCTGGGTGTAATTGCTGCCATTCCAGCAGGCTCAAGTCTTTAAGTAGCTTTCCTTCCGCTAGGCAAGTTCTGACTACTTTTCCTACTAAATTGTAAGCTTCCCTAAAGGGAATGCCCCGCGCTGCTAAATAGTCGGCGACATCGGTTGCATTAGAAAAATCTTCCGCCACAGCTTCTGCTAGGCGTTTAGTTTGAAATTCTATTCCTTCTTGAAACAAAATTGTCATTGCTTCTAAGCAAGCCCTTACAGTTTTTACCGTGTCAAATAAAGCTTCTTTATCTTCTTGCAAGTCTTTGTTGTATGCCAGAGGTAGCCCTTTCATCAGCATTAATAATCCTTGCAAGTGTCCGCAAACTCTCCCAGTTTTTCCCCTAACTAACTCTGGCACATCGGGATTTTTCTTTTGGGGCATAATGCTCGAACCTGTGGCGCAGCTATCGGTAAGCTTGACAAATCTAAATTCTTCCGACGACCACAATATCACTTCTTCCGACAAGCGGCTGAGGTGAACCATAATAATACTGGCAGCGCCCAGAAATTCAATCGCAAAATCGCGATCGCTAACTCCGTCTAAACTATTTGCATAAACTCCGTCAAAATGCAAAAGTTCGGCGGTGTAATGTCTATCAATCGGAAAGGTTGTTCCCGCCAAAGCACCGCTACCCAGGGGAGAAATGTTTACTCGCTTATATACATCTTGCAGACGTTCGTAGTCGCGCTGAAGCATTTGCAAGTAAGCAAGCAGGTGATGCGCCAAACTTAGCGGTTGAGCGCGTTGGAGGTGCGTGTAACCGGGGATGAGAGTTTCGACATTTTGCTCGGCGATTTGAAGTAAAGTTTGTTGAAACTGGCGGATATCGGTACTAATGAGCTTAATTTTGTCGCGCAGATATAAACGAATATCCGTACCGACTTGATCGTTACGGGATCTAGCAGTGTGTAGTTTTTTGCCCACATCGCCAATAAGCTCTGTCAACCTTCTTTCTACTGCAAAATGTACGTCTTCTGCTTCAATTCCTGGCGTAAATTGTCCGTTATTGTATTCGGTGCGAATTTGTTCTAAACCTTGAACTAATTGCTCGGCTTCCTCTGGGGAAATAATCTTACTATGAGCCAGCATCTTTGCATGGGCAATAGAACCAGTTAGATCGTACTCAATTAATTCAATATCAAAGCCGATACTAGCATTGAAAATCGCGATCGCTGGATGCAAAGCTGATTCAAATCTTTGACTCCAAGAAGTTGGTTGTTGACTCACAGCACCTAATAAGGACGAAAATCGTCCCTGATAATAGAATAAATAAATAGTAAATTGTAAAGGTTTTATCTATTTAAGTTTGTCAAAATAGATGCAACGCTGCTTTATGGCGATCGAAATTCAGAAATCATCGATCGCGTTACGCCTAATAGCTAGTAAAACTACGAAACAAGTAGCCGACGATTAATCCGGTTAGCAAAGCCCAAATTTGCCCAGTTTGAACAAAATGATCGAAAGCTTTTTGCACGTCGCCGGCTAAATCTGTTTGTTTTACGGTTTGAGCTACCAGTGTCCAATTAATCGGTAGCTTCAATAGTGTTTGATAGCCTAGATCGTAACTATGACTGAAACTACCTACAAAAAACACGGTTATTTTCTCAATTGCCATCATAACTCTAAACTCCTGAGGTAAAAGCTAAGTTTTAGCACTAATAGCAAGTAAGTCTCCAATTGTTGCAAGTGAAGAATTATTTGCGACTCTGCCTCTGAGCAATATACAGGAAATTACCAGTTTTTAACTCAATGGAATCGATTTTTAGGGATACCCCATAGAAACACAAATTTTTTTAAACTACCACCTCAATTGAGCGATCTCTTTTTCCCTCATTCGCGATGCAAAATAGTTTCGCGATCGCTTTTAGATAGCAGTAATCGCATTCCTAAAATAGCAAACCCAATAGCAGCAATTAATTTTACTGTCCGCACGGGCAATAATTCTGCCATCCATTCTCCCGCAATGACTCCCAGCAAGCTAGTCAATACTAGGGCTAAAGCTGTACCAAAAAACACCGCGCGGGGTGAAGATGACTGTCCGCTTAAAGCGATCGCTGCTAATTGACTTTTATCGCCTAATTCGGACAAAAATACGGTAATAAAG
>JAPJOW010000278.1 GCA_030826005.1 Aliterella sp. RAGGC_92 | reverse complement strand
CTATAGTTCATTTACTACTACAATTGGTAAAATCTTTAGACTAAATTTAGAATGCTCTTTATAATAATGAGAGCAATCTTTGTATCCTGCAAAGGTTCTTATTTATCCTCAATATCTGTAAAGATTTCTTAATAATGCCTCGGATACTTGTTATTGATGACGATCCAGCTATCTCAGAACTTGTTGCAGTCAATTTAGAAATGGCTGGGTATGAAGTGAGCCAAGCCGAAGATGGCATTAAAGGTCAAGCATTAGCCATGCAACTATTGCCCGACTTAATCATGCTCGATTTGATGCTGCCTAAAGTTGATGGATTTACGGTTTGCCAGCGCTTGCGCCGCGACGAACGGACGGCGGAAATTCCCGTATTGATGTTAACGGCTCTAAGTCAAACACAAAACAAGGTAGAAGGGTTTAATGCGGGGGCGGATGACTATTTAACTAAGCCTTTTGAAGTAGAGGAATTGTTAGCCAGAGTGCGGGCTTTATTGCGCCGTACCGATCGCATTCCCCAAGCTGCCAAGCATAGCGAAATTCTCAACTACGGTTCGCTAACGCTTGTCCCAGAGCGGTTTGAGGCAATTTGGTTTACAAAAACAATCAAGCTAACTCATTTAGAATTTGAATTGCTCCATTGCTTGTTACAACGTCACGGGCAAACGGTATCTCCAAGCGAGATTTTAAAAGAAGTTTGGGGCTACGATCCCAATGATGATATTGAAACAATCCGCGTCCACATCCGGCACTTGAGAACTAAATTAGAACCCGATCCCCGTCATCCTCGCTATATTAAGACGGTTTATGGCGCGGGTTACTGTCTAGAATTACCTGGCAATGATTCGTCAATCGAACCTAGCAATTTGCCTGTAAGCGTTACTCAGGAAAACGTAACTTAATTAATTCTCAAAAAAAAGCCCCCCAAAATTTGGGAGGCATCAAAATTAATCGACGGTTTAACCAGCGACAGCTAAAGCCCCGGCAACTGCCGAACAAATAGCGGAAACAACCGCCGTTCCAGCTAACCACGAAGCCGCCGTAGCCGCAGCTTTACGAGTTTCTTCTGCTTGCTTTTGAGCTTGACGCTTAACTTCTTCCAAACGTCGTTGTGCCTCTTGCTGAATGCGTTCGGCACGCTGCAAGACGCTATTACGCGCCCCTTCAATTTGGTCGATAATTCGATTAGCATCCGCCTCGCTAATATCCTCGCGAGAACTCATGACCGCAACTAAAGTATCGCGATTAAACGAACCTAAGCGATCGCGAATGGAATCAAAACCTGCTTGGGGATCGTCAAACAACTGACGGACATCGCGTTTGATGCCATCGTAGTTGAGTTCGGGGCGATCGAGAGAATTAAGATAATTGCGAATTTGCCCAAATACGCCATCAATAACATCTTGAATCCGCCGTTGCACCGCTCTAACTTGTTCGACAAATTGCTCGCGCACGGAAAGAACTTGATCGACAATTCTTGCTGCTTCTTCCTCGGACATATCGCCCCGCGCTTGCAGTAAAGTGACGACAGTATCGCGGTCAAAATGGGCTAATCTATCGCTAAAACTTTCCACTCCCGCACGCGGATCGTTAATTAATAGCTGCAAATCGCGCTTAATTCCTTCAGGATTAAGTTCGTCTTTACCTGTATTTCGCAAGTAATCTTCCACATTTGCTTGGAACGATTGCACTCTTTGTTGAGTTCTTGCTGCCAAACGTCGCGGACTTTTGATAATATTGCGAATCGAGCTTTGTACTTGGTCGATGACTTGATTTACTTGCTCCTCGCTCAAGTCTTTACGTTGACTGAGCAATTGCACTAAAGTATCGCGATCTACTTGAGACAAGCGGCGGCGCAAGGCAACTGCTCCTTGTTGGGGATTCTCAAATAGTCTACTAAAGTCGCGGGCAATGCCGTCTGGGTTCAATTCATCTTTACCAGTATTTCGCAAGTAATCAGATAAAGTAGTTGTCACCGAATCGTATTGCTCTTTAGCTAAAGAGACAGCCTTTTGCGGTGCGTGGCGGACGTTACTCCATGCCGATTCTACTCGATCGATAGTTTGATTGATTTGCTCCTCGCTTAAGTCTTGACGCTGATTTAGTAACTGCACTAAAGTATCGCGGTCAAAACGAGATACGCGCGCAGAAATCGCACTCATTCCAGCTTGCGGATCGTCTAGAAGGGTCTTCAAGTCGCTGGCGATCGCATTGGGATTTAGTTCGTCTTTTCCGGTATTTCGCAGATAAGATTCCAAATTCAACCACAGCGATTCTGCCTGGACTCTAGCTTGTTCGGCTAGGTTTTGCGATTCCAATAGTACGCGATCGCGCTGGGCTTCTAACAAGCCCAAAATCTCCTCGGCTTCAGCTTCGGAAATATCATTGCGTTGCAGCAATACTTGGCGCATAGATTCACGATCTAAAGCTGCTAGGCGGATACTCAAAGTTTCGTGACTTGCCTCAGTGTCTTCTAGTAGCGGTTTAAAGGTGCGTTCAATGCCTTCGCTAGTCAATTCTGACTTACTTGTAACTAACAAGTAGCTTTCTACCGCTCGTTGCAAGTCTTGAGAGGCTTCCCGCTCCTCTTGCGCTCTTACAATAGTCAAAACTTCCGTGCGGATGCTTTCTAAGCGATCGGCAATCGAGGCAATTTGCGCTTGAGTCAAAATCCCACGCTGTTGCAATAGCTGCACGAAATCGTTACGGGAAAGTTGTTCTAATTGACGGCGGACTGCGCCGGGATCGGCGGCTGGATCGTACAGTACATCGTGAAACTCTTGAGCAATCTTATCTTGACTCATTTGCCAAGCGTAAGTATTGAGTAGGTAGTTTTCCACATCGGCGCGAATGGTACTGTAGGGCAAACTTGGAGTTTTAATTCCTGTTTGCGTCGCAATTTTATCTGCTTGTGCGGTTACTTTGTCTTTGGCTGTAGTTAGCGAACCAATAATTTTTTCGACATCAAAGTCCGACAAGTCCGTGCGCCCCATAACTAACCCGATCAGAGTATTCATCCCTGTTTGCAGCATACCCGGAGCATTGTCAGAAGCCGCTTTTTGGCTAGTATCTTTTGTTTGCCGCATTTCCTCCATCAAGCGATCGATCTTGGCATCTAGTTCGTCAGTTTTTGTCTGACCTGGCGTAACGCCTTTAAGATACTCTACCAATTCGCCCATGCGGTCAGTTTGCGGTGCTTGGCGATCGACTACTTGCTTCCACACGCTTTCTAGTTGATCGACAATCCGATTCATATCTTTTTTAGATAAGTCTGTGCGACTGCTGACCAAGTCTACAAACTTTTGCCGATCGATATTGCGTAAATCGCTACTCCCCGCTACGGCTTTTAATTGCGGGTCGTTGAGCAATTTTTCAAATTCACCCCTAATTTTGCTTAAATCCAATTCTGGAGGACGTAGCTTTTGCAAGTATTCTTCAACATTTTCCCGAATACTCATCGGGTCTATTCCCGATCCTAGTTCTCGGCGGATGGCGGTAGCTGCGGCTTCTGCCGTAGCTACTACTTGATTGTTTACGGCTTTTGCTCCCAAGGCGGCGGCGGCGGTTCCCATTAGTGCCTGCATCCCGGAAGTTGCAGTATTAATCAACGAACCAATTAGCGAGCCTACACTACTTGAACCTACCCACACTAAGAGCAAGAAGTAAGCTGCCCAAATTACTAAACCAACGATCGCGCCAAGTCCCGAACTTTCAATCAAACTTAGTTTTACTGCCAAAAAACAAGCGATCGCTAATGAAACGCTGACACTAATTAAGGTTGCAAGTCCCAATGCCGTGCCTATTTTGCGAATAGTACCGCCAAAACTCGTTGCTTCGTCATTAGTGTCGCTATCAGAGTCCTCAGAAGTGCGCCCTAAAAGAAAGGCTACACCCACGTTAGTTAATAGTAACTGTACGGCAAAAGCCAGCACTACCCCAGCGATTAACGCCACAAAAAACTTTGGACCTGAAAACAAAAGTGCTGCGTCTTCCGGCGTTTCCACCCCTTCTTGTACTGGAATTTGCGCTAACCAATATAGCGTTTTGTCCAGTCCCAGTGTCATCCCAATATGTTCAAACATGGTATACCCTTCGTCAAAGCTTAACTCGGCGTTGATTTATAAATTGTGTGAGGTAAAAACAGTGTATCTCCTACAATACTCAACATTGATGTCAGAATCGCTGCCTGTGGCAGTTTATAACATCCCCCCTTAGTCTGAAAACTATCTCTTTAGCAGGATGAACTGCTGTTTTGCAAGCAGCCACAAATCTCCGTAAAGCAGGTAAGTAGGTATAATCTAAGCCATCTATACCATCAATTTGAGTAACATACATTTCAAAATGTAAAATTTACTCTAACTATTGATAGAAGTCTTTACAAAAAACTTTGGCTCAAATCAGCCTTTAGAGTTGGTTAAGGTTTGTATCTAGAGACGGAAAGCAAGACTTAGATAGCTAGATAAAGTAGAAACATAAGACATAATTCTTTACACACCCCTACAGAACATGGAAACCAAAACTACAAACTTACCACCCGTAGCTACAGCCTACAATGGCAAAGACCGCAATACATTTTTATTTGGTTGGAATCCACAAGCGGAATTATGGAACGGACGCTTGGCGATGATTGGCTTTTTGGCTTATTTGCTTTGGGATTTAGCAGGTTACAGCGTAGTCCGCGACTTGCTCCACCTAGTTGGTTAATTGGCAATAATTGAACGAAAAAAGGGGTAGGCGATCGCCTACCCCTGTT
>JAPJOW010000277.1 GCA_030826005.1 Aliterella sp. RAGGC_92 | reverse complement strand
GCTAGTACGCGAGTGCGTCCCGGTTTGGTGTGCTACAGGTGCTTGGGTGGTGCATCTGACGGGGGATAAAGATCCTGATGCGGGTAGCTTGAGTCATCCGCAATATTTAACTATGCCTTTTTACGACAATATGGCAGCACTATTAAATAGAGCTTCTTTAGCAATTAGTCGCGCGGGTGCGGCGAGTTTAACAGAGTTAGCCGTAACTGGAACTCCAGCAATTTTAATTCCTTACCCCTACGCGGCGGAAAACCATCAAGCTTATAACGCTGAAGTATTTACAAATGCTGGCGCGGCGTTGGTTTTCAATCAAGCAGAACTTACCCAACCGTTGCTAGAAAGTAAAGTATTGAGTTTGCTAAAATCCCCGCAACAGTTGCAAGCAATGGCAGAAAAAGCGAAAAGTATTGCAATTGTTGATAGTGCGGCAAGGCTGGCGGCTTTAGTAAAAGAGATAATAGTTAAAAATTAGCGATAGCGCAAGCGCACGCAGAACTGCGCATTTCCCAACTTATGCAAGTAGCAACTAAGCAATCCTACACCCCCGCCGAATACCTCGAACTAGAGGAAAAAGCCGTGTACAAGAGCGAATACATTAACGGACAAATCTTTCCTATGACTGGTGGATCGACAAATCACAATAAAATTTCTTTAAATCTAAGTTTTGCTCTAAATAGTGCTTTTAGAGCGCAAGATTACGAAATTTATATGGGAGATGTACGTCTGTGGATACCCGATAAGCAGATTTACACCTACCCCGATGTCATGCTGATTGCAGGTGGGACACAATATTTCTCTAATCGCACCGATACAATTACCAATCCCCTGATTATTGCTGAAGTATTATCAAAATCTACTCAAGGATACGATCGCCAAGCGAAATTTGCCGACTACCGTACAATTCCCGGTTTTCAGGAATATTTACTCATAAATCAAACTCGCATCTATGTAGAACAATATGCCAAAACTGGCGAAAAACGTTGGGAATTGCGAGAGTACAACGCTGAAGATGAAGCAATTTCTTTAAGCTCGGTTTCCTTGCAGATTTCTTTAAAAGACTTGTACAACAAGGTTAATTTTGAATTAAATGATTAAAAGGCGATCGCCTTTACTGGAACGGAACGATAGAAGTGCGATCGCTATTTTTCTAACTAATTAATCAAACCAGCCAATATCTTTATTGGCAAGCGTGGTGTTAGGACGCTCTGACGGATCGGAATAATTAGGTAACTTCTCCGTGCGGGTTGATTTTGATGGCGCAAGCTTGCTTTCTTGTCTCGCGGGAGTTGCTTTTGCTGGTGGTTTAGAACTAACTTCAGCAAGTTTGAGAATTGTTTTTTTTGCTTCTTCTAATTCGGTTTTAAGTTGTTTGTCTTGAGCAGCTTGAACTTGCAACTCTTTCATTGACTTCTTTTGATCTTGAAGTTGCGACTTCAATTCAGTAATTTGCGTCTGCAAAGAGCTTTCGGTTTTCTCGGCTGCTTGGAGTTGCTTTATCAAGTCGGTAATTTGTGCTTGTAAAGAGCTTTCTGTTTTCTGGGCTGTTTGTAATAGTTTTTTAAACTCATCAACGGTGGTTTCCGATTCTGTCGTCGTAGCTGTCGAGCGTCGGCTTTTGGTGGCGGGAATATTTACAGGTGGCAATTCTTCTTTAACTTCGCTATCTTGTTTTGCTTTAGTATCATTTTCTTCATTTACTGGCGCGTCTTCTCTGGCTACAGGTTCTTTGGCTTCTTCCCGTAGCAAATCCCCAATCCGTTTTCTAACCATTACTTTCTCCAATCTTTCTGTATTTCATCTACTACCCGGCGATAGTCCGCCTCTGCTTCTCGTCCGTTTCTCCCCCGCCACTGAGTAATTGTCATCCCCTCTAGGGCGGCTCGTTCGTGTGCTTTGTAAGCTCTCACAAACGCCGTACAGACAGGAATGCCTAATTCCCTAAGTGTTTTTTGTGCCTCCAGTGCTTCCCCCAAACTGCGCGTGTCCACTTTCGTTAACAGTACACGATGGGCGACTTTAGCTGGCGCGATCGCTCGTTTAACGGTTTCTACTAAAACAGCTAAATCCATTGGCGATGGTGGCGTAGGTAAAACCAAATAATCCGCCGCAGGAATTACGGCAGCTAAGGTGGCAGAACTTAAGGCTGGTGGTGTATCTACTATTATTAGATCGTAGCCTACAACGTTTCTCAAGTTTTCCAATAATTGCGGATCGGTTTCTTGAGCAAGATCGAAGCCTATACCTTTTTTACTTTGTTGTACCCACCAAGAAAAACTGCCTTGACTATCCGCATCAACGGCTAATAGTTTGTATTTTTCTGCCAAAATACTCGCTAATGACATGGTTGTTGTAGTTTTGCCCACACCGCCTTTGCCATTAGTTACAACAATTATCTTCGGGGGCGATGACATCTAAAAAATTCCTGCTAATCAATTTTTGGGTTATTAAACTATCTGTTTTGTGTCTAAACTTCTAGAATACGACAACTAGCGCAGCGTTTAATTTCTTTGGCTATGACTCAAAAATCTCCGAGCGTTTGGGATTATAAACCCTGGTGGTGTCAGCCTTGGTCAATAATTCTTACAGGTATTTCGCTAATTAGCGGTAGTTGGCTACTACTAAACAATCTATGGATAACAATCTTTGTGGCAATTCCGGTACTAATATGGATGATTTATTTTGTTTTAATTTTCCCTAAACTAATGAGGGGTAACACCGAAAAAGTAGAATAATTGTTTTAATTGACTACTTGAGCGCCATGCAGGCGCGGATCGTCAGAGTTTCCTGTAGGTGCTACGGGTGTAGCAAACTTAGAAACTTCTCCTTTGTTACTTTGGGCGTAAGGCAGTGGTGCATTGGCAATTAGAGCCTCTATATTGCTACTCATAATTGTATAAGGTTGCTTGCCTACGGTTTGGGCAACTGCTTTTCCGTCAGAGCCGCTAAATACAAAGTGCGGAATCCCATCTACTCGATACTGCAATATTTCCGGCAACCACTTGGTATTATCTACGTTCAGCATGACAAAATTTACCGATTTGTCGTACTCTTTTTCTAACTGAGCAATGTCTGGGGCCATCGCTTGGCAGCTAGTACACCAGTTAGCATAAAATTCCATTAAAGTAGGCTTACCATTAGTCAACGCTACTTCTAAGGGTGTCGATTTTTCTGCTAAAGCAGTTAGGGAAATTGCGCTACTATCAGTCCGTAAGCCCAAAAATAAAGCAATACTCAATGCAACGGCAACTAAAACAATTAATAAATTTCTAACTTTCGTCCCGACGGTGGTTTCGGGCGTAGGTTCTATATTTGTCGCCATAAAATCTTTTATTACAACTTGTTAAGTATCTACTCTATTTTACCTTAGTAACTGCTGTGAAAAAACGAGTAACTTTGACCTTCCCCAAACGCACGATTCAAATGCCCGTCACCTATCGACTTGCTAAAGATTACAACGTTGCGGCTAATATTATCCGCGCTCAAGTTGCGCCTAACCAAATTGGCAAGCTCGTATTAGAATTATCGGGAGATATCGATCAACTAGATGCGGCTATTGACTGGATGCGATCGCAAAATATTGGTGTTTCTCAAGCAATGGCTGAAATAGTTATCGATCGAGATGTTTGTGTAGATTGTGGTTTGTGTACGGGGGTGTGTCCGACGGAAGCTTTAACGGTTAATAGCGAAACTTTCCAGTTGGTATTTACGCGATCGCGTTGTATAGTCTGCGAACAGTGTATCCCTACTTGCCCCGTCCAAGCTATTTCTACTAATCTCTAGAGCTTAAATACATCGGCAATTACATCGCTTGCTCCTGGTAATCTCTTGACGGCTGGGGAGTCATAAACGACTAATATTGAAGGAATTTCCGTACAGTCACTAAATAGTGTCATTCCTTCGGCGTGGTCGTCGCCATTTCCGTAAGGAATTTCTAATATTTGTGTTGGTTTATGCAGTACATTGTCTTGTAAATTTGCGATATTTTCTAAGCGATAAACTCGCACCGGCCCATCTAAATCCATTGTTGGCCCGGCTAAGATTAGCAAGTTTTCTCCTACTAAACATAAGTCTCTAATACCTAGCCCGTTTAGATAGATAAAATACTTTTTGTATTTTTCTTGTTTTAACTTTAATAAATCTGTACCGTTTGGTTCTAACTCAATTTCTAACATTACCGCCCAACCGCGCAATACCGGGCCGCGCAAACCTAAAAATATGCGCTCTCCATAGACAGCAATTCCTTCAATATCAAATCCGTTTTCTTTTCCGGGAATATTAGATTGGACGTAAGTACCAAGATGAGCATCTTTTACTAAAGCATCCATTAGTAAATTGCCCCAATCTGTTACTGCCAATTTTGCCGCCGTTAGTTGTAATTCGGGCTTATCTGGATGAGTTGCAGATTTAACCAATTCACCATCAATTAAGGGAATGCGCCCGATTAAATAACGATTTGGTTCTGATTGGAGTTTAGTTAGCCTGTTAATGTTTTTTTCATCAGTTTTATCCGGCTTTGGCTTTTTCCGCTTCCAACTATGAGAACCTACAAACCATAAATAATAGTCGCTATAAGCAAAACCTTCAATATCAATTTCTTCCTCCGCAGGAGCAGGTAAACTGATAAAGTCAGTTACGTTGTAATGCTTGTGATTTGCAAATATTCCATCGTCAATAAAAGACAATCTTTCAATTGTCGAAGTTTCATCCGAACCCAACCATAAATGTTTATCTGGTGTTAGCCGAATAGCCGAAACATCTTGCCGATGTTCTTGAAAACTATCGTTAAACTTAAGAGTTATTTTATTTAATAGAGGGGCGTAGTCCATAATCTATTCTTAAC
>JAPJOW010000023.1 GCA_030826005.1 Aliterella sp. RAGGC_92 | reverse complement strand
TTACAGGAGTACCCGAAAACGTCTGGAACTTCCACGTCGGCGGTTATCAAGTCTGCCAAAAGTGGCTCAAAGATCGCAAAGGACGCACCCTCAGCAATGAAGATATCCAACATTATCAACGCATAGTCGTAGCTCTCAAAGAAACCATTGAACTGATGGCAAAAATTGATGCAGCCATTCCTAGCTTTCCCATTCAATAAACTTCATCATGAGTGCCAACATCTAACAAAACTATAAATGTTTCACCGCTTTCTTGCTCTGTTTCAATAGCAAAGACAACACGACAGTCATACCCACAAGAACATGATAGTAGACCCGATAATTTTCCTTCTAGTTTATGAGTCCCCAAAGATGGATTAAATATGTCATCAGACAACGCGGTGATTGTTTCCTCAATCCGTGCTTGCAACTGTGTATTACGGCGAGTAAATTTGCGGAACGCTCTCTTAAACTTACTAGAAATGACTATTTTGCTCATTCTTCATGAGTTGAGAAATTCTCGTAGTTCGGCGATTGCTTCAGAGGCAGTTTGCGCTTTTAGCTTACCTGCTCTAAATTGGGCTAAAGAAGCTGCGGCATCAGTAGCAATTTCATCTCTACGTCGCTCTATTAGCCGCCGTTGTAAAATTTGTACCAGCATTTCCTGCTGTTCTAGTGGCAAATCCATTGCCTCATCCAAAACTTTATCTAGTGTCATTACACTTACTCAGAAATCTACCTATTATTATGGATAAATTTTAGATAACAGTAAAGAAACGAAACAATTAACCCATAACTGTCAAAGAACAACTGCTTCAAAAAATAGAATCTACCCCAAATAATCTTTTTATTCAAAATAGCAAGGAGAGTTTAATATTTTATCTCACTAGCACTGGGCGATCGCGCGTTAGTCATCAATGATGTCTCCAGCCATCAATTCTCGCCACTCATTCGAGTTTTGATAGTGTGTTGCCATTTCCTCCGCTTGCAGAGCCAAAATAGCCCGCCGCTCTGCCAAAGGTTTGCAAAGAAAAGCTTTCCGCTCCTCCAAAGTAAGGCTACCTGTATTTTCGGTTCGGTTATTGCCATCCAATGCAAATAATTTCTGTTTGACTAATTCTCGTTCTGCTGGCGAGAGACTAGCGACTATTTGAACAATCGAGTCTACAAGTTGAGTATTCATTCACAATCTATCTCAGAACTGTGACTTTATTATAAATTCCCAATCATCTAACTCGCTCACAAGCAAGACAAAGCAGCACTTTTATGAACTATAAAGAACAGATTATCCAACAAATTGAGCATATTCCTGAACCACTACTAAATGAAGTTCTCGACTTTATTCAATTTCTCAAATACAAACATCTTTCTCAAAAAAAATTAGAAACAGCTTTATTAAGCGAATCTTCCCTACAAAAAGACTGGTTAACTTCAGAAGAAGATAAAGCATGGCAGCACTTGTAAAAGGAAATGCTGCGATCTTTTCCCCTACTCATACTTAATCCAACTAAAACACAAGCCTGCTTTGGTGTCCAAATTTAAAAGATTTTGCAGCAATAATTATCATGCTTGATACCGTTATCTCAGACTTAATCCGCAAGCAGCGCCCCTACTACTTGCTGCAAGGTAGCCCAATCAAAGGTATTGACAACCAATATTGGCTAATTTTCAAACACCGCGATGCTGACAATTTCCTGCACAACATCGTTACCTTTCTAGGGATCGGCGGCAAACAAGCCACCGATAGATTGCTGCGAATTGACCTTAAAAGCGCCAAAATATTTACCTACACTCCCCACCAAGAGGGGAATTTACCTAGCCTCACGCTGCTGCGAACGAGCAATCTGGCAACAATTGAAAAGTTCTTGCAATTAGAAGGAGTTGATACAGAAAAAGCGCTGCTTGCAGGTAGCTTTTTAGAACTGAAAGATCGCTACGCTAGATTCAGCCTGCCTAATGAATTAGATAAATATAACAACTTCATCTGCTCTGCTCTAGAACGTACCCAAATTTATCGTCGTTCCACTGCTTATTTTGACAGTGGAGTGCTAAAGCTATATAAAGAACCCCTCAAACAGATTGTTCTCAATGAAGGTCAAATTCGGCTACTGATGGATTGGCAGGGATTTACTAAAAATGCTGATGTTGAAGAATTAGCAAAACTGGAAGATCCCGACTACCGTACTGGGTTTATTCACCGTACATTAAGCAAATTTCTTCAAGATTTAGAAAATAACGCTTTTTCTGGTACAGAAATATTGGCAGAGTTAGTTCGCCTAGAGTTTCTGCAAATCAAACTCGTGAAGATGGCATCAGGACGAGCCATTTATCATAAGAAAACTGGCATTCTCAGCGATTCTCTAGATAATCACATTTTCCACGAAGGTTCAGACAACTTTACTCACGCCGCCCATATCAGAAATGCTGAAAGTGTCACATTTTTGTATTCTTGGAATTCCGATCCTATATATGCTCAAACTATCTCTGACAGCATCGCTCAATTTGATGACGAGTGGCAGAGGGAAGATATTACCTTTGACTTATCGCAGGAATTTTTACAACAAGTATTAGCAGAACGCGATCGCCGTGCCAAAATACAGCAACCAGCGATCGATTCTATCACTCCCGATCGATTTACCCCTGGAGAGACTACAACTGTTGAAATTACAGGTAGCAACCTAGATACAGTAAGCGAAATTGAAGTAAACGAACTCGTCAAAGTTGAGATTGTCGAACGACAGTGCGATCGCCTAACGGGTCAAATTGACATCGCCCCCGATCATCCACCCATTGACCTTAAAGACTTTATTGTTAAAACTCCTACAGGCGTTTACAACACCTCGCCTAAAAAGCTCGGTGCGATCGCAAAATCTTTAGAAATTCCTGACTTTAGCGAAATAGAAGGATTCAAGCAAGCTGTAGAATTGATTTTGACCGGAAAACATGGCACTCCTCAAGACTTCCTCTATTGGTTAGCTGGGCAAAAATCTCATCAATTTCGCCTCGAACGCAGCGACTTACTTGACCAACTGGTTAACAAAGACACCTTATTTGAACATCAAAAATCAGGAGCGCAACACTGCCTCAGAGTCATGCAAGACTTTGGTGTAGTTGTCTGTGCGGATGCTGTAGGTTTGGGTAAAACTCGGTTAGCGGCGGCTGTCGCCAGGTTGTACCGCGAACAAAACGGACAAGCTAAAATTGCCATTATTGCCGCCAAAAAGCTTCATCCCAACTGGGAAAGAGAATTTGCAGAACTTGACTTTAAGTCCGGCGATTACGAACTTTACAACAAAAACTTGATGAGTCGTAAAGGTAGCAACTTTCGGGAAAACTTCAATCGCTACGGCGGCCC
Organism: Aliterella sp. RAGGC_92; assembly: GCA_030826005.1. Classification (GTDB taxonomy): domain Bacteria; phylum Cyanobacteriota; class Cyanobacteriia; order Cyanobacteriales; family Chroococcidiopsidaceae; genus Aliterella. The sequence continues at coordinate 23,667 of JAPJOW010000023.1, read as the reverse complement.
CGACTTAGTAATTATTGATGAAGCCCACGAAGGCATCCGTAACAACAATAACCGCATTCACAAAACTTGCCTAGAATTGCAGCAAAGCGATTCCGCAGAGCGGACGCTACGCGAACGCGCTTCTGGCAAACAACGCCATTTTCTCCTCCTCACCGCTACACCTTGGAATAATAGCCGCAAAGACATTTACAACATCCTCAGCCCTTTTATCAGTCGCTTAGAAGGTTTCAAAGAGTTGGGATTTCCCGCAGAAATGCAAGATTGGTTTCAAAAACGGGAAATTGGCGTTGAGAACTTTATTGATAACACCGAACTATTCCGCCGCACGTACCGCGAACTATTTTTGCAACGCACCCGCCAAATGCTGCGCGATGCTACACCAGACTTAAATATGTACGCTAGGCGCGTAGCCGAATGGTTGCCCGTTAAGTTTGAAACCAGTACGGAACAAGCCCTAGACCAAATATTTACATCTTTTGAAAGCAGCCTTTTTATTCCCTTTGCCGATCCAATTCGCTATTTGCGAGAAAGTGTCGAACAGCGCAGCCTATTGCAAAATCAACGCCGCTTTTTCTTGCAACGGGCAGAATCGAGTATGTATGCTTTGCGGCGGACAATTTATAATTTTGGCGATCGCATTCGTCAAATGCAGCAGCGTTTACATAACGTCGAACCAACGGCTGATGGTTTGAAAGAATTTTTATTACTGCACTACGGCTTTAAGTCAGAAAAAACCAGCACAGAATTTGACTTTAGCGATTTAGAAGCATGGGATGAAGACGAAGAAGCAGAGGAAGAAGAAACGGAGGCAGAACAGGAAAAACGATCTTCCGTGCGTCGCTCTATAGACTTGGCTACAGATGCCTTACGAGCGCAGCCAGACAAGGCTCAAGCTATTTATAGACGGATGCTAAACAATTGCGAGGGCGACTTGCTGCAACTAGAGCAAATACAAAACCTGTTAGCGGGAGAATTTGCGATCGACCATAAACGCGAACAAGTTACTCGCAAAGTTCAGCAATTAGTTAGTCAAGGTCATAAAGTGCTGCTGATTTCGACTTTTAGCGACACTGTAATCGACTACTACCGTTATATGACTCGCAATAATGCGATCGCATCTCTTGGTATTGGTATGGTAATTGGTGCAACTAAAACCTACTATCAACACGGATCGAGCCAGCCTGTTAAAGTTAGTCCGATTAATGCCTTGCAAGGCGATCGCAATTATAGAAACATGAAGCGGGAACAAATATTTCGGTTATTTGCTCCCGCCGCTACTTGCAAAAATGTGGGCGATCGTCCAAAAAAAGCCGAAGAACTAAGCGTACTCATTGGTTCAGAAACCTTATCCGTAGGGCAAAATCTCCAAGATGCCGATTACTTAATTAATGTCGATTTGCCTTGGAATCCGATGGTTTTAGAACAACGCATTGGCAGAATCGATCGCCCCAAACAGCATAAAGTAGAAAACATTTATATTTACTACGCCAATAGCGAAAGCCAACTGCTACGCCAAGCCAGCCGTTTGAGCAATTTGCATAAAAAATTGGTAGGAGAACTAGAAAGCAATAACGGCAAAATCCCCAGTATTCCTAGCATAGATAAGTTAGGAGCTTCCGTTTATGGCGATACTTTATTTGATGATGAAGTATTACCAGGGTATATAGATTTTCTCAGCAGCTTAGTTAAAGTCCGACAGATGGAACAAGGCAATTTACAAGAAGCAACTTACCAAAACCAAGAAACTAGCCGCGATTTATATACTCATAATGAAATATTGCACAGCGAAGAACTAGGCAAATTAGTCGAGCAACTAGGCGAAGATTATCAAGCTTCACCAATTAGTTTAGGTCGCTATACAGGAGAAATAGACGAGCCACATGGCTTATTGGCATTGACGATTGATTATTTTGGGCCAAATGGCGAACTAATTAGCGATCGCAGACAAACGCTATATTGGAACGATCGCACAGGAGAAAAAGATGGTTATGGGATAGCGATTTCTACAGCATTTAAAACTCCTGTTTCTGGCGATGTATTTTCTACCACCCATCTATTAGAAGTCGCTCAAAACCTTTACAGCCAATTAGTTACACTCAAGCAACAACGAGTAAATGAAATAGAACAACCAGAAACGCTAGATAATATTACAATTACAAGCGATCGCATCAGCAAAATCAACCGCCGCGTCAGCAACTTTGATAGCTTTCCTGTAGGCACAAATCGAGAATCGGTTAAGGCTACTTTTAAAAGACTAAATGCCTGGAAAACTCTTAAACAAGTACAAAAGCTGCTGCGCGAGTACACCGACGGAGACAAAGCTCAATTAGAGGATCTAGTTTTTGTCACTCAGTTGGTAGAAGATACAAATAAACTCAACTTAATTGTCAATGATGGGATTAAACCTGCAAGTCTAAAAGTTTCCCTTGCGGCTTTATTACTCAAAGTTTAAAGTATCGGCATTACTGAATTTAGATGCGATCGCCCTTTGCAGCAACCCACCTTGTCCCCTCCTCTTTCATCCTTTAGTTCAGCAACACCAACGTATCTACGCTCCCATCCCTGAGTATTGCTTAAGTCCTTTGCGCCACAACCAGCGATTCCAAACAAAAAACAATCCCCCCCAACCAAGCATGACTAAAAATCCTTGAATTGCATTTACATCTTTTAAGCCGATTAGTAATGCTGCGGGAAAGTGGACTAAGTAAGGAAATGGTGTCCATAGTAATACTTCGCGCACTTCTTCGGGAAACATCTCTAAGGGCGCAATTAATCCAGAGAGGAATAAATACAACAAAAACCATAAGCTTTCAATTGCACTCGCCCGTTCTGTCCAGAAAGCAAATAAAGCAAAGGTGTACTGAATTATAAATCGCAGCGCAAAAGCAAAGATTGCCGCGATCGCAAAAAGTAAAATATTACCTAAGCTAGGAATCCAGAATGCTTGGGGATAAATAACAAAAAATAATCCGATTAGAACTAAAGCAAAAGGTAATCTAGCAAATCTTTCCGAAAAATGCCCCGCGACGTGATGCCATACAGGATCTAGGGGTTGCAATAACCGGGGTGAAAGTCTCCCTTCAATTACTTCTTTTTCAAATTCCCAAATTACCCAAACGACGGTAAATTGTCTAATTACAAATACTGCCAAGAAGTAACGAGTAAAATCTACAGGACTTAGCCCAAATTGTCCGCCTTGGGCGGCTTTATACCACACGCCCATCAAAATTAACGGTAAACTACCAGACAACGCCCATAAAAATAGCTCGGCGCGATATTCCATCATGTAGGCGTAGTAAACCAATGATAAAACTTTGGCTTTTTTTAAAACTGCATTCATGAAACACCCCCAGCATTGAAAACTCGCCCGATAATTTCTTCCACTGGCGGATCGGTTACGGTTAAATCTACTACTTCTAATTCGGCTAACATTTTTGCTACGGTACGAGTTAAAAGATCGCGCTCTACTAAAAATCTCACAGATTGACCTTCTAAGGCTTTGATTTCACCGTAGGGTAGGAGTTTGGCTTCGGGTAGTGGGTGAGCGAGTTCGACTTTTACTTCCCGACAAGGAGCAAAGTTGTCAATTAATTTATTTAAGCCGCCATCGTAAACTAATTGTCCTTGATGAATGACAAGTACGCGATCGCATAAAGCGGTAATATCTGCCATATAGTGGCTGGTTAACAGGATTGTCGCCCCATATTTGCTATTGTATTCGCGCAAAAAATCTCTTACTCCCACTTGCGCGTTGACATCCAACCCTAAAGTAGGTTCGTCTAAAAATAATACTTGGGGACGGTGCAACAAAGCGGCGAGAAATTCGGCTTTCATGCGTTCGCCTAAAGATAGTTTCCGCACGGGTTGCTTGAGCTTATCTTGCAGAGATAGCATTTCTGTAAGTTCCCCGACGCGCATTCGGTATTCTTTGTCAGAAATACCATAAATAGCAGCGTTGATTTTTAAGGAGTCTAGGGCGGGTAAATCCCAGATTAATTGTTGTTTTTGCCCCATTACCAGGGTTATTTTCTGTAAAAAAGCGGATTTACGCCCAAAAGGGGTGAATCCCGCCACTTGTACTTTGCCAGAGGAAGGATGAATTAGCCCGGTAAGCATTTTTAATGTAGTAGTTTTCCCCGCTCCATTTGCCCCTAGAAAGCCCACTACTTCCCCCGGCTCAATAGAAAAGGAAACTTGTTTTACAGCGTCTACAGCGCGATAGGTGCGGTGGAAAAAGTGGTTAATTGTTCCCTTCAGTCCGGGTTCTTTAATGGCGACAGGATAGACTTTGCTGAGGTTTTCAGCCTCGATAATTGGCATAGTTTAGGTAATTTATAGATAAGCAGTCTCTATTTGCTATTATGCTGTTTCTGTTTCAAATCTACCTTTTATAACAATGCAGTGCGACCCTTACGATTGGATAGAACCCGCTATAAATACTATTCGCCGCGCGTCTTGGTATCGCTCGGTGCAGGCAATTGAAGGGAAACCTGGCGCAGTAGTACAATTAGCTGGAAAAAAAGTTATTAATTTCGCTAGTAATGATTATTTGGGGTTGGCGGGAGACGATCGCCTAATTCAAGCATCTATAGCTGCAACTCAAGAATTTGGTACTGGTAGCACGGGTTCTAGGCTTTTAAGCGGACATCGAGAATTGCATAGTCAGTTGGAAAGTGCGATCGCATCGCTTAAGCAAACAGAAGATGCTTTAGTATTTAGTTCTGGCTATTTGGCGAATATTGGCACTATTTCGGCGATCGTTGGCAAACGCGATTTAATTTTATCAGACGCTTACAATCATTCTTGTCTCAAAAATGGGGCGATTCTTAGTGGTGCAACAGTTATCGATTATCCCCACAAAAATATAGAAGTTCTGCAAAATCTGCTATTTCAACAACGTTCTAACTTTCGCCGTTGTTTAATTATTACTGATAGCGTTTTTAGTATGGACGGCGATTTATGTTTTTTACCGCAACTATCGGACTTGGCGCAGGAATTTAATTGTATGCTGCTAATTGATGAAGCTCATGCTACAGGCGTATTTGGAGCTACTGGCGCGGGATGTGCGGAACATTTCAACGTTTCCAATCGTAAGCTTATTCAAGTCGGGACTTTGAGTAAAGCAATAGGTAGTTTGGGGGGTTTTGTTGCAGGATCGAAGCAATTAATTGATTTTTTGCGTAACCGCGCCGCTAGTTGGATTTATACTACAGCACTTTCTCCCGCCGATACCGCCGCCGCAATGAGCGCGATCGCGCTCATAAATTCTGAACCAGAGCGTCGTCAGCAATTATGGAACAATGTAGATTATTTAAGACAACAATTGCCATTACCAATAATTGATTCCCAGTCGCAAATTGTTTGCTGTCAGTATTCTAGTGCGGCGGAGGCGTTGCAAGCAGCATCTCTATTAAAAAATGCAGGAATTTTTGCTCCTGCAATTCGTCCCCCCACTGTACCTACAAGTAGAATTAGGTTTTCAGTTATGGCAACTCACGAGCCAAATCATATTGAAAAACTAATCGCTACCTTAAAAGACATTGGATAAATTTTATGAGAAACTTAGCCTTTAACCCCTCCTCAGTTAATTACTAGGTGTTGCAGGCTTGACTTGAACGTCAACTTTTACGCTCTTTACTCCTTTGATTTCTTTGGCCAAAGGTTCGACTCTTTGTAATTGCTCGTCGGTCGGTACTGTACCGCTCACAATTACTGCACCATCTTCAGCTTCAACCCCTAATTGACTTGCGGGTAGGTTTGCTTCTAACTTACTACGCACTTCACTTTGTAAATCTCCATCAGCCCGATCGGTATCGCCACCAGTAATATTATTGCGTTCTTCTCGCGCTCTGATATCAGAATTTAATTGATCCCTGCGAACTTCGCTAGTTGCGTCTTCTTTGATTTTTTCAGCCTCATTTGGCGCTGGGGATGAAACAGTTTCTCCCGCAGTGTTGGGTGCATCACTACTGGTTTTGGCTGTATCTTGGCAACCAACTGCACCGACAACAAGGAAGCTACCAACTATAAAAGGAATAAACTTTTTCATTTTTACCTCGTTACTCTACCTTATTTAAAAATTTGACTGAGGAATGGAGAGCGCGAAAGGCTACTCCCCACCTATGGCAAAAAGCGAAAGAAGTAGCGATACCCGCTTTTTGCCTACCCTTTCTACAGGGGGAAACAAATTACAATTTTTGCAGTTTAGGGTTTCAATTGAACTAAACTTCTTCGCGACGATCGACAATGACTACTTTTGGATCGTTGCTAGTTAAATTAGTGCGATCGCTAACTACATTGGTAGTAGTATCTATTGTTTCTGGCGCAGCATAGCCTGCACTTCCTGTATAACTACCTGTTGTTCCACTATCAGGTATGTCATAAATGCCAAAGTCTTCAATTCCTCTACCGGTCAAAACCGTTTCTGCTCTAGCGATTTCAGCGTCACTACCATCTACCATTACTAGGTAATGACCTCGCGACACGCGATCGTTGTAATTTCTGGCTTTTTCTTCAGGAATTCCCAAGCCAACTAAAGCACCAATTAAACCACCTGCCGCCGCACCGATCGCACCACCTGCTAAAGTTGTTGCTAAAGCTGTTGCTACTTCTCCAGCTAATACGATCGGGCCTACACCAGGAATTGCTAAAGCTCCTAAACCAACCAGTAAGCCTGTCGCGCCGCCTAATACTCCACCTGTTACCGCTCCTGCACTAGCTCCTTCATCGGCTTTGTTGCCTACTTTGTCTTGTACGTCAACGCCTGCAATGTCAGCTTGATTATCGTCTTTGGCGATCACTGAGATTTTGTTCATTGGAAAGCCAGAATTATTCAATTCGTGCAGTGCGTGTTCTGCTTCCGAGCGAGTGCTAAATACGCCAACTGCTCTTTTGTTTAAACCTAATGCCATTTTCTATTCCTCCGTTTTGCGACTTGAACAGAGTTAGCATAAATACAGAATTTAGTTATTTATTTTTGCTAACGTTATAGTTTTCGCTTTTTTATACCTATATTCCATCGGTCTACAGGGGGAATGTTTGGATCTATCTATCAATAGACAGAACTTGAAAAAAATTTCTACTTAGTTACAAACAACTCTAAGTAATAGATAATACTTTAGTCAAAATTTGGTACGGAAACTTTTAGCGGCAATTGCGACTTAGTGGTTCGGTTCTACGACTGTCACTAATGCCGTAATACCTATAAGCTCGTAGTAAGTATTGTAGAACTTAAGCGATTTGTAGCTGTTAAAGAGGCATTTGCTCGTGCAAAAATGGATGTTGCCTACCCTAAGTGAAATATTATCCGGGAAATTCTCTCGGACACAACCATTGTGTAGCGATAATTCTAGGTTGTCGCCCTTACAAATACAAGGTCAAGCCGAGCAAGAGTGGCGAAGTGCGATCGCCGCGACGGAAGAATTCTTATTACAAATTATAGATAATGATGGCGATCGCACCCCTTCTCCTCAAGGAGTAGTTTTTGCTGGCTTATCACCAGTATGGAGCGATCGCGCTTTACTTAATAGGCTGTCAACTTGGATTTTTGTACCCCAAAGTACGGAATCTTTACAGTTAGCGCCAGGTAACGCAAGCGAGCTAAGTCAAATCGCAACGACTCCCCAACAACTTCCGCTACTCTGCAATGAAGCTATGGCGGAGGAACAGTTTTGCCTAGTTTTAACAGCTAAATTTAGTTTGCTCTTGGTTTTAGGCATTGATAGTAACGGTAATAAAGCTTTTAAGTTTTCTTTTGCGCCAGAAGAAGTTATCAAAGTATGGCAAGGATTGCGATCGCGTTTGCTATTAACTAATCCACCTTTGGCGATCGGTAAGTTAGACGAATTAGTAACAAAGTTTTATCCTCTAGAGCCAGATTACCGCACGGTAACTGATTTTAGTCATTTATTGCTTAAGCATTCGCAACTACAAGCTTATAGCGATCGCTCCACAGAAGAAGAAATAGTCGATCGAACTTCCCATCGCTCGGATATAGAACTGTTGCAAGCCTTTGCTCACGAAGTACGTACCCCGTTAACAACTATCCGCACTTTGACGCGGTTGATATTAAAGCGTCAAGATTTAGCCCCAGAAGTTAAAAAGCGTTTAGAAGTTATCGACAGCGAGTGTACCGAGCAAGTAAATCGAATGGAATTGATGTTTAGGGCGGCGGAATTAGTAGAAAAATCTGCCCTTCCTAATCATGTAGCTCGGCTCACGGCAATATCTTTAGCCCAAGTATTACAACAAAGCATTCCGCGCTGGCAACAACAAGCGAATCGACGCAACTTAACTTTGGATGTAGTTTTACCGCAACACCTGCCTACAGTGGTTAGCGATCCAACTATACTAGATCAAGTTTTGACGGGTTTGATTGAGAACTTTACGCGCAATTTAACCGCCGGGAGTCATATTCAAGTCCAAGTTGTTCCCGCAGGCAATCAATTAAAATTACAGCTACTGCATCAATCTTTTGCTGGGGAGAGCGATGAATCGGTCCAACCTCATTTCGTTGCACCTACAGTTAAATCTTTAGGTCAATTGCTGATGTTTCAGCCAGAAACCGGAAATATTAGTTTAAATCTTAAGGCGACAAAATATTTATTTCAAGCAATTGGTGGCAAACTAATTGTCAGACAGCGCCCCCACGAGGGAGAAGTATTAACTATTTTCTTGCCTCTAGATTTGAGTCATCCGCCATTGTATCAGCCTAGTTGTTAGAGTTGAGTTTTAAGTTGGCTTTGCTCAATTAGAAGACAAGGAGACAATCTTTTTTGAGTCCAGCAACGTCCTTGAACTAATTGGCTGGTGGATTAGGAGCAGTTGCTAGTAAGAGCGTAAAAGTAGAACCTTCGCCGGGTTTGCTTTTAATTGAAATTGAGCCACCAGAGCGTTGTAAAAGCTGCTGGACGATAGTTAAACCTAAACCTGCACCACTACTATCATCGGCTGTGGGGCGAATGCGGTAAAAATAATCGAATACTCTAGGTATATCGCGTTCGGCAATGCCAATGCCCGTGTCTCGCACTTCTAGCATTACCCGATCGCCTACCGCGCGCGATCGCACCCAAACTTGACCGCCACGCGGTGTAAACTTAATACTATTGTGTAATAAATTGATTGCTATTTGCTTCAGCCAGGAGTTAAGACATAAAACTGGTGGTAGTTGTTCTGGCACGGTATAAGCCAGCATTATGCCTTTTTCTTGGGCTAAGGGTTGATAAGTACTTACAACCCCCGGTACTATTTCACTGAGGCGGACGGGCTGCAATGGCGTGTATTTAGGGATTTGATCGATTTGCAGCAATTCTAGCAATCCGTTAATTACCGAGTTTTGGCGATCGCATTCGGTATGCAGCATTTGCAAGTAGCGCATTCTTTGCGGTGGCTTGAGATGGGGTGAATTTAATAGACTTAGCGCTGTTTTCATATTAGTTAATGGCGTGCGGAGTTCTTGACTTGCACGCCGCAGCAATTCTCTTGTTTCATTGACGGTATCGATCGATTCTTGATTTTGCTGTTGCAACCTGGCGGTACGTTCAAATTTTGTGCGGCGAAGAATTTCGTCTGAGCGTTGCAATTGCGCGATCGCTAGTTGATTAATTAATGCTCCTTGGGTTGGCGTTATGGTAAATAATGACTCCCAATTTTGTAATAATTCTGTCAGTTGAGCGCGATCGGTGTCCGTGATTTTTTTGGGCGAACTTTTTGTTGTTAGGGCAACAACTTCTTGCTTTATTCCTTGTAGCACGCGCTCGATTACTGGAACTTCGTAGGAGCAAATAGCTACTAAGGAAGAATTGCGCTTTGGTTTATTGACTGGTTTTGACTGAGAAAGAACTTTAGTTACCGTTCCTTGTCGCTGAATGCGGCGACGGTGTGCCAAGGTTAAACTAGATAATTGCGGCGATAAAACTAATAAAAAATATTCTCGCTTTAACTGACTTGCTGCCGTTAACTTTAATGATATTAACGGAGCTAACGCATCACTTTCAGTATTGTTATAAACTACGCAGTTATATATACCTTCGCTTAAATTAGCTACATTATACCGTTGAATTTCTGAGTGCCAAATTTTGCCGGGTGGTAGCTTAATCCAAAGCTGGGCGCGGATTTTCTGCTCAATTAGCAAATCGATTGTTGCCCGTACCAATGATAATAAAGTAGCAGGAGTTACAACTAATAATTGTGGGGGTAACTCCGCACTAAGACTTAATTCATACAGGCTGGGAGATTGCTTAAAAGAACTGACCATACTTATTTTTGTGATAACGCCCTGATGGTACTTTATAGGAGCGATCGGTAATTAGCAATTAGCGCCCTTTACAAACGCGAGTGTTAATTGCGATTAGTCAATAAGTAGGTGTTATGTGCTTAATTAACTAATCGTTTGCTTAAGGCATTTTTGGCTTGTTCGCGATCGTCAAAGTGGATTTTTTCTGTACCCAAAATTTGATAATCTTCATGACCTTTGCCAGCAATTAGTACGCCATCCCCTGGCTGTGCTTGAATTATAGCGTCGTTAATTGCGATCGCGCGATCGCCGATCGCGATTGGTGTAACTGTTGCTGGGATACCCCCTAAGATATCTTGCAAAATTTGTTCGGGGTTTTCTGTGCGGGGATTGTCGGAAGTGACGACAGCAACATCGGCAAGTTCGGCAGCTATTTTACCCATTTTCGGGCGTTTTGTGCGATCTCTGTCGCCACCACAACCAAAGACGCAAATCATTTTACCGCTAATAAAAGGACGGGCGGCTTTGAGTAAGTTTTCTAAGCTATCGGGGGTATGCGCGTAATCTACAATGACACTGATGTCTTGGGTTGGCGATATCTGCACTCTTTCCATCCGTCCGGGTACGCCAGGAAAATTAGGTAATACTTGAGCAATTAATTGTAAATCTACGCCTAGATGTATTGCTGTACCTACGGCGGCTAGAAGGTTGGCTAGGTTGTATTGACCGACTAAGGGTGAATTGAAAGCTATTTCCCCTTTTGGAGTGTGGAGAGTACCGCTAACCCCTGATGGTTGGTATTTTAAGTTGCTGGTGTATAAGTCTGCGGTGCGATCGCTTACGCTATAACGCCATACGGGAGATTGTATTTGGCTAATTAGGCGATCGCTGTAAGAATCGTCAATATTGATTATTGCTAGTCCTTGCAAATATTCGGGGCTGAATAACAATGCTTTGGCGTTAAAGTAGTCCTCCATGTCTTTGTGATAATCGAGGTGGTCTTGAGTTAGGTTTGTAAATACAGCTATGTCAAACTCACAGCTTTTTACTCTCCCTTGCGCCAAAGCGTGGGAACTCACTTCCATCACTCCAAACTTACAGCCCGCATCTCGCGCTTCGGCAAATTGTTGTTGTAATTCCACTGCAAAAGGGGTGGTGTGCGCCGCAATTTTTTCAAAACCCGCCCAACGAGTGTAAAGCGTACCCATTAAGGCAGTAGATAAATGCGCTTGGTTAAGGAAAAATTCGACTAAGTGGGTAGTAGTAGTTTTGCCATTAGTTCCCGTAATGCCGACAAGTTGCATTTGTTTGGTAGGATGCCCGTAAAAAGCCGCCGCTACCGCCGCACAAGCAGCTACCATGTCAGTAGCGCCAATTAAAAGAGGATTATGGGCATTTTCGGCAATAGGAGCGGATACTAGGGCGGCAATCGCTCCTGAGGCGATCGCGCTACTCCAAAATTCGCCCCCATCCACCCGCGTACCAGGCATTCCGATAAATAAATCTCCCGGTTGACAAGCATGAGAATTAGTAGTTAAACCTTTTACTTCTTCATCCATTGCCGGATGTTGGGATGATAGAGAAATACAATTAACCTGATTTAATAATTCGCCTAATTTCATATTTACTACGCCTCACTTAACTTGGCTGATTGTCCATCGTTAAATAAATATTTCTGTAACATTTGCTGCACTTGCATTGTACTAGCGCGTGGGGAAGGTCGAGGTAAAAGTTGTTCTTTACCCGCAGATAGTTTACAGATTACGGGGACTTCGTACTCATAGAGATTAAACCAATCGGGGCGGGTAGTAATATCGCGAATCTCTAAGTCAAAATTTAGATTAGGGCGAATCTGTTGAAGTTTTTCTGCTAAACCTTCGCACAAGTGGCAACCCGGTTTACTGTACAAAATTAGTTGCATAGTTATTAGTCCTCAATGTAAAACTACTACACTTCCTAGATCGCGGCATATTTCGATATTCTGGAATAAGAAGTAACAAAAATAATTATGAGCCTTTCCACCGAATCGCCCAACCTAGCCGCCAAGTTCGATCTTGCAGCATTAAACCAAAAATACGACACCGCCCATCCTAGAGATGTCTTAGCTTGGTGCATTGAAAATATTACTGAGGGATTAGTCCAAGCCAGTGCCTTTAATGTAGATGATATTGTCATCACCGATATACTTTACCGCGATCTCAAGCATCCAATTCCGGTAATATTTCTCGATACTTTGTACCACTTTCCGCAAACTTTAGAGTTAGTAGGCAAAGTTAAAGAGTTATACAACTTAGACCTCAAAACCTACAAAATGCCCGAACTCGACAGCCGCGAAGCTTTCGCCGCTAAGTACGGTGACGCTTTGTGGGAAAAAGATATTAGTCAATTTCATCAAATCACTAAAATTGAACCTTTGCAACGAGGACTTGCGGAACTAAATACTACTGCTTGGATTACTGGGCGGCGGCGCGATCAAGCAAATACCCGTCAAGATATGCCTATATTTGAAGTAGATGGCAAACAGCGCCTCAAAGTTAATCCTATAGCTAGTTGGACGCGCAAAGAAACTTGGGCGTATGTTTCTGAACATGGCGTTATTTACAATCCTCTACACGACCAAGGTTATCCTAGTATCGGCGATGAACCTATTACGACTCAAGTAGGGGAAGGCGAAGACGAACGCGCCGGACGCTGGCGGGGAATGGGTAAAACTGAATGTGGGATTCACATTTAGACAAAGTAAAAGTTCTGTGGTTGGTAGCCGAGAGATAGATCCCCCTAAATCCCCCTTAACAAGGGGGACTAAGAAATATTTTCCCCCCAAAAATCTGTTAGTTGGTAGCCGAGAGATAGATCCCCCTAAATCCCCCTTAACAAGGGGGACTAAGAAATATTTCCCCCCTTTTTAAGGGGGGCTAGGGGGGCTCTCCGAGAATCACAAGTCACCAACCATAATTTTTAAAACATTTTCTGCTTTTACAAACTCGCTCTCGATTAGGTAATCTACAAAATGCTCAAAATCCTCCATCTGTCCGATATCCATATGGGAAGCGGCTTCACTCACGGTAAGCTTAACCCCGAAACTGGCTTAAATACACGCTTGGAGGACTTTGTTAGTACATTGTCCAAATGTATTGATGAGGCTTTAGCCGAACCTGTAGATTTAGTTCTATTTGGCGGCGATGCTTTTCCCGATGCTACACCGCCGCCCTACGTTCAGGAAAAATTTGCTACTCAATTTCGCCGTTTAGTGGATGCTCAAATACCTACAGTGTTGCTAGTAGGCAACCACGATCAGCATTCGCAAGGGATGGGTGGGGCGAGTTTATGTATTTATCGTACTTTGGGCGTGCCGGGATTTGTGGTAGGCGATCGCTTGACAACCCATCACATTCAAACTCGTAATGGTGCAGTGCAAGTAGTGACGCTTCCTTGGCTAACTCGTTCTACGTTACTAACTCGCCCGGAAACTGAAGGTTTATCAATTACCGATGTCAACGATATGTTGATCGAACGTTTGCGAACCGCAATGGAAGGGGAAATTCGCCGTTTAGACCCCGAAATCCCCACAGTGCTGTTGGGACACTTAATGATTGATAATGCAAATTTGGGCGCTGAACGCCTTTTAGCAGTAGGAAAAGGGTTTACTATCCCCTTATCGCTCATTACTCGTCCTTGCTTCGATTACGTGGCGCTAGGACACGTCCACCGTCACCAGAACCTCAATAAATCTAATGACCCGCCTGTAATTTATCCGGGTAGTATTGAGCGCGTTGATTTTAGCGAAGAAAAAGAAGATAAAGGTTATGTCAAAGTTTCTTTAGAACGGGGGAAAGCAGAATGGGAATTTTGCGCTTTGCCAGTACGGAAGTTTCAGACGATAAAAGTAGATGTGTCTAAAGCAACCGAACCACACGAGCAATTGATGAAAGCGATCGCAAAGTACACTATTGAGGATGCGGTAGTAAGACTAATTTATCAACTTGGCTCTGAACAGATAGATAAAATTGACAATGCTGCTATTCATAACGCCCTGAGTTCAGCGCACAGTTATACTATTCAACCAGAACTAATCAGTCAGTTAGCTAGACCGCGTTTGCCGGAATTAGGCGCAAGTAGTGCGATCGACCCAATGGAAGCATTGACAGCTTACATAAATAATCGCCAAGACCTTAAAGAAATATCTGGTTTAATGATGGAAGCTGCTCACAAGTTGCTATCTGCGAAGACTGAGGAAGTCTGGTTTGATACGGTTAACGAACCTACGGCTAGTAATCAAAGTGGTCAGTTACGCTTACTGTAGTTGTCAATCAACTAGATCCAATTAATATCACTTCATTATGCTCGTCTGCCTCAAGATACAACTGCTTCAAATCTTCTAAGTCGTCAAGATACCAATCTTCATTTTCTGTAAACAGTGTTTTGGGCTCGATTTGTCGAAAAATACTAGCTCCTTCTCTAACTAACTCGCGGGATATCAGTCTTAGCGATTCATGTTCCCCCGGTGATAATAAATTTGGGGCAAAGGTGCGATCGCCTTCTAATAGCTTTTGCACAAATTCCTCAGCCTTAGCAACTTTTTTTCTGGATAGTTCCTGCACTAAACGTTCTTCAATCTCTTGCCATGATTTTTCTAGAGTTGCGGTTCGGTCTTCAATTCCTGGAAAGGCTTGACGAGTTAGTGTCAATAGCGATCGCAAGTCCGCAATTACCCGATCTAATTCTAGCTGGGACTTAAATATCGTTGGATATCCCTTGACAACATTTTCAAAACCATCATCAATTTCTTGAGGGTCAATTTCAAAAAAGCGGAAAATGCCGCCGCCATCAGTAAAAACAAAATCTACCAGAAAGTTGAGTGCTTTTTCACTTTGAAGACGTGAATATAACTCGCTGCTGGGCGGAATTGCGCTGTAACGTATAAAAACCATAACTAAGCTAACTTGGTTGTAATGCTGTTGAGATTTCATTAATCGTATAATCAGCCCGTCCCCTTAAGCTTTAAACTAAAACTTACGATTGGTATTGTCTTTGTTGAGTTAGCTGTGCGGAAAATTGTTATTGCCGGAAATTGGAAAATGTTTAAAACTCAGGCAGAGTCCCTAGAGTTTTTACAAGGATTTATGCCGAGTTTGGAGCATACCCCAGAAGATCGGGAAGTAGTATTATGCGTTCCTTATACCGATCTCAATCAATTATCAAAAAATCTGCACGGTAGCCGCATTCAGTTAGGCGCTCAAAATGTCCACTGGGAAGATAGCGGCGCTTATACTGGAGAAATTTCTGGGGAGATGCTGGCAGAAATTGGCACTCGCTACGTTATTGTCGGTCACAGCGAACGGCGACAGTATTTTGGCGAAACAGACGAAACTGTAAATAAACGCCTGTTGGCGGCGCAAAAGTACGAGCTTACGCCGATTTTATGTGTAGGGGAAACCAAACAGCAAAGAGACGCTGGGGAAATTGAAAGCACCGTAATAAATCAGCTAAAACAAGGTTTAGTTGGTGTAGACCAAAATAATTTAGTTATTGCTTATGAACCAATTTGGGCAATTGGTACGGGGGATACTTGCGAAGCAATTGAAGCTAATCGAGTTATTGGTTTAATTCGTTCTCAATTAAGCAATCCTAATGTTCCGATTCAATACGGCGGTTCGGTAAAACCGAGTAATATTGATGAAATCATGGCACAACCAGAAATTGATGGGGCTTTGGTTGGTGGTGCGAGTTTAGAACCAGATAGTTTTGCTCAGTTGGTTAATTATAAATAACTACTTTTGACTAAAAAATAACCTTCTGTAAAATATTTATTCAGTCGGCTTGAGCCGACTTGAGCTATTAGCCTGGGGTTTCAACCCTAGGCGGGCTAGGATGATTTGCCAAAATATTTGTTTCAACCCTACGTGGACTAAAACGATCGCCAAAATACTTGTTTCAACGCTACCTGGGCTAGGATTGTTTGCAAAGACATTTACCGAGCATATTTACCAAAAATATAATGATTGTTCCAGCTTGGGAAATGCGCGGATTCTCTTTTGATTGGGGAAAACGTACCTACTTAATGGGAGTAGTCAACGTCACCCCCGATAGCTTTAGCGATGGTGGAGAATTTGCAACGCCTACAGAGGCTTTAGCGCAGGCTCAAAGGCTTGTAGAAGCGGGTGCAGACATAATTGATATTGGCGGACAATCGACGCGACCAGGGGCGGCGCAGATATCTGTAGAAGAAGAATTAGAACGGGTGCTGTCAGTAATTGAGGTGTTGCGAAAAGAAATAATTGTCCCGATTTCTGTAGATACAACTCGCGCTGTGGTTGCGGCTGTTGCTGTTGCGGCGGGAGCGGATATAGTTAATGACATATCGGGCGGTACTTTTGATCCTGAAATGCTGACAACGGTTGCTGAATTGAACGTACCTATTGTTTTGATGCACTTGCGCGGTACGCCGGAAACTATGCAACAAATGACCGATTATGAAAATCTGTTAGGGGAAATTTATCAGTTTTTACAGCGTCAAATTGAAAGCGCGATCGCCTCTAGAATAAATCCTTCTAAAATCATTATCGATCCGGGTATTGGTTTTGCCAAAAATCAGCAGCAAAATCTAGAGATTCTGCGAAACGTAAGCTTTTTTAAGTCGCTTAATTGTCCGATTTTAGTAGGCGCATCCCGCAAAAGCTTTATTGGACGCATCCTCGATCAACCAGACCCCAAAGACCGTATATGGGGAACCGCCGCCGCTTGTTGTGCGGCGATTTCGACGGGTGTAGATATCTTACGAGTTCACGATGTCGCCCAAATGCGCGATGTCTGCCGCGTTGCCGATGCTATATTTAGGCAAGATTAAAGTTCTCGAACCTTGGGTTGTCCGTCTACAATTTCACCAATTAAAACTAAGTCTGTAACCCCGACAAATATACCGTTTTCTAGGACTCCAGGGATATTATTTAAGGTTTTTTCTAAATCTGTAGGGTCATCAATAGAATCAAACTTGACATCAATTACCATATTGCCTTGATCGGTAATTACTGGGCCAGCTTTTCTAATTCCCATTCGCAACTCTGGCTTTCCGCCTAGCTTTTCAATGGCTCTCATCACGGGAGAAAGCGCCATTGGGATAACTTCAACTGGGACGGGAAAGCTAGAACCTAACCGATCTACTATTTTTGAGCTATCAACAACGACAATAAACTGCTCGGCTAAATAATCTACAACTTTTTCGCGGGTGTGCGCTGCACCACCGCCTTTAATTAGGTTTTTATGCGGATCTACTTCATCCGCGCCATCAATGGCAATATCAATGCGATCTACCGCGTCTAGAGTAGTTAAGGGGATACCATACTGTTTTGCCAAAACCTCCGACTGAAAAGAGGTAGGAATCCCAACAATATTTGTTAGTTCGCCAGACTTGAGGAAGTCGCCGAGAAATTGAATTGTGTAAGCTGTCGTTGAACCCGTACCCAACCCGACAATAGAATTTGACTTAACGCGCTGCGCTGCGGCTTTACCGACTTGTTCTTTCATCACCTTAGCTAAATCTTCCGTCATACCTAACCCTCTTTCAAATGCCGTGTCTAGTATATATTTGCACGGTCAAGATAGATTAAAGAAGATAAGGAATTTAGCTTGTAAGCTACGAAGATTGATACATGAGTCTACCTGTTTGGTTAACACCCAGCCATTTTATTATTTTGGGTCTTTTACTCGGATTTGCGATCGCTCATAGTGGTTTAGCAGCTTTACGCACATCAGTTGAAAAGCTTATTGGCGCTCGGTTGTACCGCGTTATTTTTGCTCTAGTTAGTTTACCCTTGGCGGTGGTGCTGATTATCTACTTTTTTAATCATCGCTACGATGGCGCTCAACTTTGGCAAGTCCAAGGAGTTCCAGGAGTGGGAAATTTTGTTTGGATAGTATCGGCGATTTCTTTTTTGTTTTTGTATCCAGCAACTTTTAATTTGCTAGAAATTGCCGCGATTCAAAAGCCGGAAGTGCATTTATTTGAGACGGGGATTATCCGCATTACTCGCCATCCGCAAATGGTGGGACAAATTCTGTGGTGTATCGCTCATACTCTATGGATTGGAACGAGTTTTACTTTAGTTACGTCCATTGGCTTAGTATTGCATCATCTATTTGGAGTTTGGCATGGCGATCGCCGTTTGGCATCCCGCTACGGTGAAGCTTTTGAGCGCGTTAAATCCCGGACTTCGATCGTGCCATTTTTAGCGATGCTACGCGGACAGCAGACTTTTAAGATTTCTGAATTTATTCGTCTATCTTATCTAGGTGTAGCTATTTTTATCATTTTGCTATGGTTGGCGCACCCGCTTTTAATTAGTGCTACTAGCCGTGTTGATTGGTAAGTAAGGCGCGGTTACTAGCTATTACTCTAAAAGTTCCATAAGTCTATTGATAGTTATATGGATAAAAAGATAGATATCTTCTATGGATAAACACTGATTGTTGTTACTGACATCCATTCCAAATAGATGTAGCATGATCCACAATAAGTTATCAGCCAAAAGCAACTAACAGCTAATTTAACTAAAGTGCCGTTGATGCGAATTACCAACTGATAACTCTAATTGCATAACAAATATCTATAAATTTAAGGTTAAAAGCTTATGGTGTTGTCAGTTAGCGATCGCACGTTTGAGCAAGAAGTATTAGCATCCCCAATTCCGGTTTTAGTCAATTTTGGCGCGCCTTGGTGCGGTTTATGCCAACTGATCCAGCCGTTACTGTTGCAATTTCATGACTATTGCCATAATCGGATCAAATTGGTGGGAGTCAATGCCGATCAAAACTTCAAGCTTTCTAACACTTATAAACTGACTAACTTACCTACCTTACTTTTAATTGAAAATGGCAAAGTCCGGCAGCGTCTTGAGGATTTTCATAGTCCTAATGAGTTGCGTCTGATTTTAGAAGCGATCGATATTAGTTACCCAGAAACATTAAATAATTCTCTAGTAAGTAGCAATTGGCAGCACCGTCGTTCTGCTTAGATAGTTGAAAACAATATTGACTTGGACGCAAAAAAATCGATAATTTCAATTGTTGTCCCGCTCGGATTCTTTCGGGTGGGATATTTTATAGCAAAACCTATATGTTACAACTATTAACAGTTTGCTCAGTACTAATACAAAACTCTCAAAGTAGTCATCAGTGATGGAAACAATCTATCAATATGCCTGGCTAATTCCAGTATTACCTCTATTTGGGGCAATGCTAGTCGGTCTAGGGTTAATCTCAGTAAGCGAGGTGACAAACCGCTTGCGGCAGCTAAACGCTGTAATTATCGTGTCGTTGCTGGCGAGTGCGATGGCGCTCTCTATTGCCTTGCTGGTAAGTCAAATTAGCGGACACCCAACTTATACTTATACGTTGGAATGGGCAGCAGCAGGAAACTTTCACCTCAACATGGGCTACACTATCGACCACCTAACAGCCCTAATGTTGGTAATCGTGACTACCGTAGCAATACTTGTCATGGTCTATACCGATGGGTATATGGCTCACGATCCTGGATATGTGAGATTTTATGCGTATTTGAGCTTGTTTAGCTCCTCAATGTTAGGTTTGGTAGTTAGTCCGAACTTAGTCCAAATTTACATTTTCTGGGAATTGGTGGGGATGTGTTCGTACCTATTAGTAGGTTTTTGGTACGATCGCAAACCCGCCGCCGATGCTGCCCAAAAAGCTTTTGTCGTCAACCGCGTAGGTGACTTTGGCTTGTTATTGGGCATTTTAGGGTTATTTTGGGCGACCGGAAGCTTTGAATTTGAAATAATGGGCGATCGCCTGCATACGCTAGTAGAATCTGGTTCTATCAGCAATATATTGGCGATTCTGTTCGCTATTTTAGTGTTTTTAGGTCCGGCGGCAAAATCAGCGCAATTTCCTTTGCACGTTTGGCTACCCGACGCGATGGAAGGCCCGACACCGATTTCGGCACTCATTCACGCGGCGACAATGGTAGCGGCGGGAGTGTTTTTAATTGCGCGGATGTACCCGGTGTTTGAAGGCGTACCCGCCGCGATGAATGTAATTGCTTATACGGGGGCATTTACAGCCTTTTTGGGGGCGACGATCGCGATTACTCAAAATGACATTAAAAAGGGTCTAGCTTATTCCACTATTTCCCAGCTTGGGTATATGGTGATGGCAATGGGAATTGGCGCTTACAGTGCGGGGTTATTTCACCTAATGACTCACGCTTACTTTAAGGCAATGCTGTTTTTAGGTTCGGGTTCGGTAATTCATGGCATGGAATCAGTAGTAGGTCACGATCCGGCGCTGGCGCAAGATATGCGAATGATGGGCGGATTGCGTAAATATATGCCCTTTACCGCCATTACCTTTTTAATTGGTTGTATAGCAATTTCTGGTTTACCGCCCTTTGCTGGTTTCTGGTCAAAAGACGAGATTTTAGGTCAAGCTTTTGCGGCTAACCCCTTGTTATGGGCGATTGGCTGGGTAACGGCAGGAATTACGGCATTTTATATGTTCCGTATGTACTTCAGCACCTTTGAAGGCTCTTTTCGCGGTAATGACGACCAAATTAAGCAGCAACTCAAGGCTGGATCTAATGTCTTGACTCCGAATTTTGGGCCGGGGGCAATGGATACTAGAGAACTTGCTGCAACTAGCCACGATACAGACCATCACCACAGCAGTAGCCCCCACGAATCGCCTTGGACGATGACTTTACCATTGGTAATTTTAGCGATTCCTTCGATGTTAATTGGCTTGGTAGGTACGCCCTACGCTAATTATTTTGAAGAATTTATCCATCCGCCGAGCGAAAGCGCGATCGCCATTGCCGAAAAAGCAGCAGAATTTAACCAGTCAGAGTTTTTAGTCATGGCGGGTAGTTCTGTTGGTATATCTTTAATTGGGATTACCGTAGCTTCGCTGATGTACTTGTGGGGCAAAATCGATCCAAAGGCGATCGCCCAAAAATACCCTTCGCTTTACGCTCTATCTTTAAATAAGTGGTACTTTGACGAAGTTTACGATCGCGTATTCGTTAGAGGATTGCGCCGAGTAGCGCGTCAAGTTATGGAAGTTGATTTTCGCGTAGTTGATGGCGCTGTTAACCTTACGGGCTTTTTTACGTTGGTTAGCGGTGAAGGACTCAAATACTTAGAAAACGGTCGCGCTCAATTCTACGCCTTGATTATTTTTGCCGCCGTGCTTGGACTTGTAGTTGTTTTTGGAGTGACTTAGTTAGACAAAGGGAAGGGGACAAGGAGGAAGATAAAAAAGTAGTTGTACATCTTTCCTGCTTCTTATACCTCCGTTATCTCCCATCTCCCTGTCTCCTCCTCTCCCCTACCCTCTACTTCCTCAATTAATATGAATCTATCCCATTTCCCTTGGCTTTCTACAATAATTCTCTTTCCGATAGTGGCATCGCTGCTAATTCCGATCGTTCCCGATAAAGATGGCAAAACAGTACGCTGGTACGCTCTGATTATTGGGCTAATTGACTTTGCTTTGATTGTTTATGCTTTTGGTTCTCAATATGACTTTGACAATCCAAACTTGCAATTAGTAGAAAGTTATCCTTGGGTGCCACCACTCGACTTAAATTGGTCTGTGGGTGTTGATGGTATATCGATGCCGTTAGTAATTTTGACTGGGTTTATTACTACACTGGCAATTTTAGCGGCTTGGCCTGTAACTCTAAAGCCTAGGCTGTTCTACTTTTTAATTTTGGCAATGTATGGGGGGCAAATTGCTGTATTTGCCGTTCAAGATATGTTGCTGTTTTTCCTCGTTTGGGAATTAGAGCTAATCCCGGTTTACCTTTTACTAGCAATTTGGGGCGGCAAAAAGCGACAGTATGCAGCGACAAAGTTTATTCTTTATACTGCGGGCGGCTCTTTGTTTATTTTAATTGCTGCTTTAACGATGGCGTTTTACGGCGATACAGTGACGTTTGATATGCAAGCGTTGGGGCTAAAAGATTACGCCCTCAATTTCCAGCTATTTATATATGCTGGCTTTTTGATTGCTTACGCTGTCAAACTGCCGATTTTCCCGTTACATACTTGGCTTCCCGATGCTCACGGGGAAGCTACAGCGCCCGTGCATATGCTACTTGCTGGTATTCTTTTGAAAATGGGCGGTTATGCCTTAATTCGGATGAATGCCCAAATGTTACCCGATGCCCATGCTTATTTCGCCCCGGTGCTAGTAATTTTGGGGGTGGTAAATATTATCTACGCTGCTTTGACATCTTTTGCCCAACGTAATTTGAAGCGAAAGATTGCTTATTCTTCAATTTCTCACATGGGATTTGTCCTAATTGGCATTGCTTCTTTTACCGATTTGGGTTTAAGTGGAGCAGTTTTGCAAATGGTATCTCACGGATTAATTGGGGCGAGTTTGTTTTTCCTTGTCGGTGCAACTTACGATCGCACTCATACCCTGATGCTGGATGAAATGGGTGGAGTGGGGCAAAAGATGCAGAAAATTTTTGCGATGTTTACTACTTGTTCGATGGCATCCTTGGCTTTACCAGGAATGAGCGGTTTTGTGGCTGAATTGATGGTATTTGTAGGTTTTTCTAACAGCGATGCCTATAGTCCCACATTTAAGGTCATCGTGGTGTTCTTGATGGCGGTGGGAGTAATTTTAACTCCGATTTATTTGCTGTCAATGCTGCGCGAAATCTTCTACGGACAAGAGAATCAAGAGTTAGTTTCCCACGAAGCTTTAATTGACGCTGAACCGCGAGAAGTGTTTATTATTGCTTGTCTGCTCGTACCAATTATTGGCATTGGCTTCTATCCCAAGCTATTAACTCAAGTGTACGATGCAACAACAATTCAGCTAACTCAAAGGCTGCGCGATTCTGTCCCTACTTTGGCACAAAAATCCATACCTACAGTGTCTTATACTGCGCCGGAGTTTGGCGTGAGGTAAAGAGCGAGATTGGATGTATAGTTCTAGGCAGGTAAAAAACCTGCCTTTTTTAATAAAGATGGTTAGAGGATGTTTTCAAAGTCTCCCTGTTATTATCAAACTATTGATATTTCCGGTAATCGTGCCGACGATTGACTATAGCGCATCGACCAATAAATTTATTTAGTTGTAGCAACACGCTTCCTACGTGCTTTCTTGGACTCACACCAAGATAGGTGGATAGGGAGTGCGGTAATCGTTCGCTCAAATTCATCCCTCTACGTGCTATAGCGGATGTTCTTTTGCCTTATTTACTTCCCCTTTAGCAAAACTAATTACACCATTTGCGTGTCTTTTGTTGATACCATAGGTTTTTTGCAGTTGGGTGTTCCAATGGGACTTATTAAATTCTTTATTTGTTAATAAGTGATTGACTGTATTAATAGTTGCTGCATGAAATATATAGCAATCCTATTTGAGTTATGAAATATGGATAGCCCCCAACCCCCAATTGG
>JAPJOW010000022.1 GCA_030826005.1 Aliterella sp. RAGGC_92 | reverse complement strand
CTACGCCGTAGCTAGATACTTCCTCTTTCGGTACGGACTTCATGACGACTGTCGCGATCGCTCCTTTGGCTTTATGCCATTTGACGGCGGCGGTTAAATCTAGATCGATTAACGCATCGCCGCATAGCACGACAAAAGTATCGTCAAAAAATGGCGAAAAGTCTTGTATTCGGCGCATTCCGCCCGCCGATCCTATAGCTTCTCCTACCAGTTCCCCGTCTACAATTCGCCCCTCAAACGAGTAGGCAATTTGCACGCCAAAATGTTGTCCGTCGCGAAAATAACTTTCAATTTCGTTAGCCAAGTGACTGACGTTGACCACAATTTGGTCAAAACCATGCTGGCGCAATAATTCCAGTAGAAACTCCATCACTGGCTTTTGCAGGATGGGAATCATTGGTTTGGGCATCGTATAGGTAATAGGACGTATGCGAGTACCTTTACCAGCCGCTAAAATCATGGCTTTCATAAAGTTTCACTCCTCCGGTAATGCCATTTTATTGTGGTTAGTTGAGAATTCCATCATCTGTCAATTTCAGCCTTGGATGGTGACTAAAGGGCGATCGCGCTTGGCGCTACGCTTTGCGTAATCGCGCACTAATATAAATTGCCAAGCTTACGAAGTCGGCATTAGGGGAAGTTAAATAGTTGTACGCAATTCAATGAAAACTAGCAAATACCTTTAGGTAGATCGATATTTTAATTAAGATTGCGGCTTGCTACTACTTACCTGTATATTAATCTACTCGGATTTTGAGTTTTTACTAAAAATTTACAACTCCTCTCCACGAGCGCGATCGCTTGCGGGTACGGTTAAAGTGCGAATTTTTATTTCTTGATAAAATTCTTCTTGCTCCAACTCTACTTTGGATTGCGCTGATAAAAGCAGTAAAGCCCAAAAGACGCTCACGCGATCGCCTAATAATTCTGTTTCCGTTGTTTCGGTAAGATTATGGCTAGGCAAATCTGTCTTTTCTGAGGAATTGGTTGTTTTACCATCTTGATTCCATAAATATACGAGTTGGTCTAAATTTAACCAACTTCGATCGGGTAACTGCTGTGAATAACCGAGCAAAAATCGGTCTAATTTGCCCGCAACTTCCGTTAAATTTTCTTGATGAGCAAGTTCTAAAGTTGCGCGAGTAATTTGCGCGCGGGAGGCTAGACGTATATGACGGCGATTTGGTTTGGCTTGGGGTTCTCGAAAGCTATCGCTTGTTTGAGTTGCCATTAACTGCAACTGGGCGATTAATTCGCAAAGAGTTACGGCGCGTTTTTGGGGTGGTAAAGCGGCGGTACGGCGGCGGATGTGTTGCTCTAAATGCTCTCTAGATTTGCCCAGCTTCGCCTCGGCAAATTCTAATAACAACTCATTATCTTCCTCTACGGGGTTCAATTCTAAAGCGCTTAGAGTATTGGCTTTAAATAGAACTAGCATCGATGCGGACAAAAAAGCTTGTCCCGACTGAGACAAGTCTGTTTCATAAGCTGCGGGCGTGCTTTCGGTGTGGGCAAGAAGGTTGATTAAATAGCGATCGATAACTTCAATTACCTGTACGTCCCAAGGATCGATCTCGCCTTTTTCGGCAAGATCGATTAAAAGCGCAATACTTGCAAATATTTTATCCGCATCCATAAAATGTATTTTTTTTAGGAAAAGGGCGATCGCGATTCACACTCAGCATATTGAGAGTTTAGCTATCAGTTATAGAACATTTTTCACTCATTAGTTATGGCTATTTGGCAAATCATCCGCGATCGTAGTTACAACAACTCTATTAACTTGGGCGGCGCGAATTGCATCAATTGTGCCTTTAATAGTGCCAGCAATTGGTACAGCCACAAGCGCTCCTAAAAATCCTGCTATTTCTGCTCCCATGAGTAAAGCAACAAAAATCCAGATGGGATTAAGCCCGGTAAAATTGCCCATTAGTCTAGGAGCGAGAATATTGTCTTTAAATTGTTGCAAGATAATTGCAAAGAAGGCGACTTGCACCGCTAACCACCAGTTTTGAAATAATACTAAAGTTGTTACCAGTCCAATACCTAAAGTTGCGCCAATAAAGGGAATCAACTCAGCGCCGCCAATCAGCAGCGCAAATAATAAAGCAAAAGGCAGCCTTAAAGCTAAAAATATCGGCGTTAACGCCAAAAACATAAATAATCCGAGGATTAGCTGCGTAATAAAAAAATTATGAAAATTTAGCTGTAAAGAATTATTAAAAGCCGAGCCATAAGGAGAAGGCAATACGTCAATCAAACCTCGCCAGACAACTTCGCCGTACAATAGCATATAGAAAGCAAGTACCGTCACAAATACCGTATCAATTAGCCCAGATAGCGTTCCTAACGCCAAGCCAAAAACTCCCTCCGCTAATACTTGGATTTGGTTTTCCACGCGAGCCGTAATGCGACTGCTAAAGCCCGTTAAATCCAATGGCAAGCGTCTAGTTCGCGCCCATTTATCCAACCATGCCAAATTATCTTGACTCATCTCTAACCAAGCAGGAATGCCTTGTAATAGTTCTTGGAGTTGAGCAAAAATTAACGGCACAATTGTAAAAGCAACAACAACTAAAACCGTCATGCTGACAAGCAAAACTACAATTACCCCTTGAGTGCGAGTAATGCCTACCCTTTCTAAAAATTTAACGGGATAGTTTAATAAAAAAGCTAAAATTGCCGCAATGGTTAAGACTGTAAATAAATGGTCAAAGTAGCTAAAAGCTTGGGATAGCACCCAAACATTCAATGCGACTACTGGAGCGCCAAAACCAATAACGAGCCAACGTTGAAAAGATGCTAAACGGCGCATTTCAAGTAACCTATAATTGAGACTCCCATTTCAAGCAGCCCAAGATGGACACGAGCGTAGCTACTCTCCGCAAAGATTACACGAAACAAGGATTAAGGGAAATAGATTTAGATGCCGATCCTTTTAAACAATTTAAAACATGGTTCGACCAGGCGCTAAATGCGCAATTACCCGAACCAAATGCTATGACTCTTGCTACCGCGACCGTTGAAGGTAAGCCGTCGGCGCGCATGGTATTGCTCAAAGATTTTAGCGATCGCGGTTTTGTATTTTATACCAATTATCAAAGCCACAAAGGACAAGAACTAAATACTAATCCTCAAGCGGCTTTAGTTTTTTGGTGGGCGCAGCTTGAGCGCCAAGTCCGCATTGAGGGCAATGTTGAGCTTGTTTCCCCCGCCGAATCTGATGAATATTTCCATAGCCGCCCCATTAACAGTCAATTAGGAGCGTGGGTATCAAATCAAAGTCAAGTAGTTAATAGTCGCGAAGTCTTAGAACAACGCCAAGAACAATTAATAGTTCAATACGAACAACAAATTATTCCTCGTCCCCCGCATTGGGGAGGTTTTCGCGTCGTACCTACAGAAATTGAGTTTTGGCAAGGAAGACCCAGCCGCTTGCACGATCGCTTAGTTTATCGTCTGCAAGCGGATAATAGCTGGCTAATTGAACGCTTGTCTCCCTAAAACCTATTAATTTTGCGGGGTTGGAGATAAGAGAGTTTGAGGATCGGGCATAAAACTATATCTCAGGAAAATGCCCAAGGCGACAAATAGGCAGATAAATACTGTACCAATGCCTAAAAAGTCTGGCAACCAAAAAACTACTTCTATATGGTTTAGTTGTCCTGGTTGGAGTTTCCAGACCATTTGCTGTCCGTTTGCATAGGTTTCGGGATGGATGGAGTTTGCCGATTTTTCAATGCTCCGCCCTCCCCAAGGAGTATTTAGACTAAATTCTAAATCGAATACCGAACCGGGGCTAACTAAAACGTTATCGTTATTGGCAATTAATGAAAGACTTTGCAAATCTAAGTCGTAACTCAAGCGATTGCGTAATAGTAGCAAGAAGTTATTTTGATGCAATTTGAGTTTGGAGTCAATTTTTGGCAGTTCTTCTGTGGCTTGAGGATTTTTCGATGCTACAGGATTAAAAAATTGATTAAATTTTTCTTCTAGTTCCGCGCCGTTATTAAAGGGAATTTTTACAGTAATTTCTTCTGGTGAAGTCCGTAAAACCTCGCCTTGCAATTGTTTGGCACGCTGTTCGATACTACTTAGCCACTGCCTCGCCGAGTCGCCGCTAAAACTTGTCAGTCGCTCTCCTAACTTAATATGCTGGACTATTTCACCGTGATTGGGACGATTGAAAGCCACGCCCACATCGTACTTAACACAACTTGAAAGCAAAAGCGAGGTCAGGAGCATTACCCCAACCATTCGACTGCGCTTAACTAAGCTCTTAATTTTTTGCCGCAAAAATTTATTATTCATGTTTCCCACTGTTTGCGATCGCATTGTATTATCGTACTTTTTCGGAAAAGTTAAAAATTTCCCCAATAGAGCCAGCCAATTGTTAAGCCAATAGCAAGTAGCGATACCCAGATAAATTGATTGTCTTTAGTATTTACTTGGCTTAAATCTATCGGTTCTGGCGGGGGTAGGGGTTTGGGTTTAGCGCGCGGTGAAGTACTGCTGCTAAGGCGAGTTTGGCTAGTATTATCAGCTATAGCTGCTAAATCGGGAATTTGGGTTAGCCATTCAGTCGGTCTTTTTAGCTGGGGTGCTTGCATAATGTAGAGCAATCGCTTTCCCTGCTTGCTTGTTTCCGCATCGGGGTGCTTTTTGATTTGTTCGCATAGCGCGATCGCTTCTGCTTGTTGTCCGGCGGCTTCATAAGCTGTTACGAGCCAAATTAAGACTTTTCCCCCAAAGCCCGAATTGCGATTGACTAGGGCGCTGGCTTTTTCCAAACGCTGTACGGATTCGCGGTATTGTCCGCGTTCAAAAGCCGCTACTCCGTTGAGGTATTCTTTTTTAGCAAGTTCTGCACTTTCTGTCACTTTTTGGCGTTATTAAAACTCATCTTGTTCGATCTTGCCACTTTCTCTAGCTACTTTGCCAATAAAGAAACTATTAGAATTGAGTAAGGCTAGTTGCGTTTCTAAAATAAAGCTATGAATACCCAGCATTGGCGATTTAACTTAAATACTTTTAAGCTGGGCGCGATCGCGCCAATAACGATAATCTCGCTCGGTACAGCTACCATGCCACTTTCTGCCCAAGTTGTCACAATTGAACGTAGAAGTGTTGGTGTAACTTATCCCACCTCAGTGAATAATTCAATTATTTACACTCGCCCAATTCCTGCGCCAGTGAATAGTTCAATTATCTACGGTAGCCCGATTCCGAGTCCCTCCATTACTTATCCCAACAGCTATTATTACCCTAATTATTATCCAGGCTCGGTAACTAGAGTCAGAGATAACACATTATTAACTAATCCTGTGTTAGTTAATCCGACAATTCGCGATTCTACGTTGATTAATCCGACAATTATTCAAGTGCAACCACAAAGACGTTACCGAGCAGTAGAGCGCAATACAACAATTTTAAGACCAATAAATTATTAGCCCGCCTGCTAGTTCAAAAACTCCGAAGCAACGATCATCGAGCCGATCCCGGTATCGGTAAAAATTTCTAGTAGTAAAGCGTGGGGAATGCGTCCGTCAATAATGTGGGCGGCTTTTACGCCTTGTGCCAAACTCCGCACGCAACAATTTACTTTCGGAATCATCCCTCCACCGACAACACCGGTCGCAATTAATTCGCGGGCTTGTTGAATATCTAACTTATAAAGCAAAGTTGTAGGATCTTTATAGTCTTGTAAAATTCCGGCAGTATCTGTCAGCAAAATTAATTTTTCTGCTCCCAAAGCTGCGGCTATTTCTCCGGCTACGGTATCGGCGTTAATGTTATAGGCTTGTCCCGATTCGTCCGCCGCTACGCTAGAAACTACAGGAATATAACCATCTTTGAGCAAAGACTCTAAAATTCGCACGTCCATAGTATTAACTTCGCCCACAAATCCAATCCCCTGACGACCTTCCGGGCGGGCTTTGATTAAATTGCCATCTTTACCGCATAAGCCTACCGCCGAGCCTCCGGCTTTGTTAATTAAAGAAACAATTTCTTTATTAACTCGACCGACTAAAACCATTTCTACTACATCCATTGTGGGCGCGTCGGTGACTCGCAGCCCATTATTAAATTGGGGTTCAATTCCCAGCTTGTCTAGCCAGCTATTAATTTCAGGCCCCCCGCCATGCACTACTACCGGGCGCAATCCTACACAGGCTAAAAATACTACATCCCTAATTACTCGGTCTTTAAGAGTGCTATCTTTCATTGCTGCGCCGCCATATTTGACGACGACAATTCGCCCAGAAAATTGTTGGATGTAAGGTAAGGCTTCACTTAGTACTCGGACGCGCGTAGCTTCAACTTCCCTAATGTATTCGCTATCGTTGACCATAATCTGCTTTAAAGTATCCCATGCAGTTTAATTGAGGATGCGATCGCACTTCAATCACACAAGTTACAGTTTTCTATTCCATATCCTGCTAAGTATCTAGCTGCTTGCTAGTTTGGGGGAGGTAAATTTGGTTTGAGGACGCTGGGAATAAGCTCGATTACGCGGCGGGCTACTTGAGATGGGGCTTCATCATCTCTGACGCTAATGTGCAAATCGGCTTGGTTGTAAAGAGGTTGTCGTTGCTGAAAAATACTTTGCAATTTTTGTAATAGATCGGTTGATTGTAATAGTGGTCTAGTCGTGTCTGCTTTTAAGCGATCGCATAGCACTTCTACGGGTACATCTAGCCAGACAATTAATCCGTAGTGTAAGTAACTCCAGTTTTTTTGCTGGGTGACGATCCCGCCGCCCGTTGCGATCGCTAAATTTGTATAAGCGCACACTTGTGCCAAAATTTGGCTTTCTATTTGCCTAAACTCTGCTTCTCCCACTTCTGCAAATAGTTGATTAATCGATCGCTTAGTGACTTGCGTAATTACCGCATCCGTATCGACAAAACTATAACCAAGTTCGGTAGCAATTAAACTCCCTATCGTTGATTTCCCCGATCCCATCATGCCGACGAGGTATAAATTTACTCCTTTCAACAGATTATTTTTTGTGGTTATTGGCATATTCTCAATCAATAGCTATTTAAGTATTTGCTTAGTTAAAAGCTTATGTCACAAGAATACTAACAATTGAGCCGTAGTTGTTGTTAGCAATTTTGAGTGTACTTACCCTTTATGCTATTTTTATATGAAATTCACAGAAACTTTATTGAGCTTTTTAACGTCAACGCAAAAAGTGCTAGACCGATGTTTGGGTTTAGCATACTTAGCTTTGTCGCCAAACAGCGCAATGCTACTAGCACCTACCCCTTATAGAAATAAAAGGTTAATAGATATTTGGCTCAAAAATTTCCTAGCTTGCAATGTATTTTCAGAGGTTTAAAGCATGGCTTCGATTAGTGACCTCGTACAAAAAACTCTATTAGATGGTTATCTAACAGTTGAAGCAGAAGAACAACTGCGAAAGCTGCTGGCTACTCACTATAGCTCAGAAGACTTAAATGCTTTTGTCACCTTACAAGAAGCAGCAATGACTGGTCGAGTTAAGCAAGAATCCCGCGAACGTTTGCTTAAAAGTAGTCCAGGAAAAAGGTTTGTCTCTCCTTCATCCTGTGGCTACGCAAATATACGATAAGAGCTAAAGGCAAATTAATAGGGAAAATTACGGTAACTTGTCAAAAATATTGCTATAACCTCAACCTCATTGAGAGAAAAAATAGATGCGTCGTGGCGAATTAATTTTTCTTAAGGTTAGATATAGGGCAGAAAGTAATAAGCACGGAAATCGATTTCCGTGCTTATTTAGATTTTAGCTAAGAGAATCAAAATAATCCCGGACGCGGTTGCGTCGCTTGGGTTGACGCAATTTCTGGAGCGCCTTTGATTCAATTTGTCGTACTCGCTCCCGTGAAAGGTCTAAAGCTCGTCCAATTTCGGCTAAAGAATAAGCGTGACCGTCGCCTAAGCCAAAACGCATCAAAATTACATCCCGTTCGCGATCGGTTAAATCGGTAAGTAAGTATTGTAAATCGCGCTGCAATGATTCGCGCATCAGCACTTCTTCCGGCGATATATCATCAGTTTCAAGTAAGTCGCCAAGTTCTGTATCTTTGTCCTTACCGACTTTGGTTTCTAAAGACACCGATCGCGGAACTCGCAATAAAACATCCCGCAACTGCTTGGGTGTCATATCTAACTCGGAAGCAATTTCTTCAATTGTGGGAGTCCGCCCTTTTTCTTGGGCAATTTTGCGCTGGGCTTTCTTAATTTTGTTGAGCTTTTCGGTAATATGGACGGGTAAGCGGATGGTACGACTTTGGGTTGCGATCGCTCTAGTTATTCCTTGGCGAATCCACCAGTAAGCGTAGGTGCTAAAACGATAGCCTTTAGTAGGATCGAACTTTTCTACGGCTCTTTCTAATCCTAAAGTGCCTTCTTGGACTAAATCCAATAGTTCTAAGCCCCGGTTTTGATATTTTTTGGCGACAGATACTACCAAGCGGAGATTTGCTTGGATCATGTGTTCTTTAGCGCGAATCCCTTGAGTTTGAATTTGCTCTAATTCTTCTACTGTTAAGTCAGCAATTTCTGCCCAGCGTCGTTTACCTGCGGACAAAATTGGCTTGAGCAATGCTACTTCTATATCAGCATTTTTAGCCCAGCGCTCCAAAGAAGGGCGGTGTCCAAGTTCAGAAGTCAAACGCTCTTGAACTTCAATTAAGCGCGTAAAAGGAGCAAGCACTTCATCTCCTTTCGCCGCCGCTTTCGAGCAAAGAAGTCTCATTTTTAAGTAGCGTTGAACTTTTTGAGCTTCGGCGACTTCTTCATCTCGCGCCAATAAATCAACCCGTCCAATTTCTTGCAAATACAAGCGAACTAAGTCTGTAGAGCGACGATTGGCGCTTTGCTGTTGGCTTGCAGCTTGTTCGATAGATGTATCCCCAAGGAGGTCATTTACCAAAGAATCAGCTTCAAGGAGGCTGTCATCGGGTACGAATTCTAAGGACGATTGGCGATCGCCTTTGGTAGTATCTGCGTCAAAAGATATTGCTGGCATAAGATAGTCTCAATGGCTCTGGCGTGACAATAGACTGAATCAGTGGTGCTTGTTGTTGCTATTGTTCCCGTCATTTAGCAAGAAATAACACCGAGCGCGAAAATTTCTTAGCTGAATTTTTAACTAAAAGGAAATGTAAATAGCAATTCCCTGCAAGCAATCAAGATTTGGGTTGAGCAGTTGAGTTTATCTACAAGGCAGCAAATGAATATTCCTGAATTATTAGCGCTATCCATTCAACACAGTGCTAATCGCTAGAAAAGTCTTGTAGAGGCAAAATTACTGTAAATGTTGTCCCTACACCTAGTTCGCTTTCTACGAAAATTTGACCGCCGTGAACTTCGACGCACTTTTTCACAATGGCAAGTCCTAAGCCCGTACCGGGAATTTTGTCAATATTTTCTGCCCGATAAAATGGTTGAAATAGTTTCGAGCAGTTTGCTTTTGGAATGCCAATTCCCGGATCTTGGATTTGCAAAGTTACAGTTTTTGCTTGAGAGGTTAGATTAAAACGGACTGTACCGCCTTGAGGAGAATACTTAATCGCGTTGGAGAGGAGATTAGTTAAAATATGCCGCAGCAAGCTTTCATCCCATAAACCTGCACTTGATTCTCCGCTATTGGTAAAAATTAGCTGATGATTGGGAGTAAGATTCGGTTGAACTTCCGCCACTATTTGACGACAAAGAGATGCCAAATCTAGCACTTCAAGATGGCATTCCAGCTTACCAACATCAGCTTTACCAATTAATAAAACTTCTTCTAGCAAGCGATCCATGTTAGAAATCGCCGTGCGAATTAGCTGGTAGTGGGTAAACTTTGTTTCTTGACTTAATCTATGTTCGTTGTATTGCAATAGTCCTGTAGAAAGCAAAATTGCTGTCAAAGGGCTGCGTAAGTCGTGGGAAAACATCGAGACAAATTCAGAGTTTAATTGATTTGCTTGTTTGGCTTTGGCTAATTGTGCTGTTTCTTCCTCGACTTGCACTTGCAATGCTTGATTTGCCGATCGCAATTGTTCGGCTACTTGCTTGCGTTCGATCGCGTAAACTAGCGATCGCACTAATAATTCTGTATTGTTTACTTGACGCTTAACTAAATAATCTTGCGCTCCCTGGCGCACGGCTTCAATTGCTAATTCTTCATCGTTAGTGTTAGTTAGCACTACAATCGGTAAACTAGGCGCTAACTTGTTTAAGGGGGTTAAAGATGTTAGTCCCTGACTGTCTGGCAATGTTAAGTCAAGTAAAATTACATCAAAGCAATTTTCCTGTAGTTGCGCCAAACCGTCTTGCAAGCGATTGACATGAACTAAACTAAACTGCTTACTTGAGGATGCTTGCAAAAATTCTTGCAACAATCTAGCTTCAGCTTTGTTGTCTTCAATTAATAAAACTTTGATTAAGCTCGTAAGCATAGGCTGCATTTATTCTGAAGGCAGAGTAACAGTTTTGAGCCAAAATTCTTCAATTCCTTTAACAATTGTAAATAGCTGGCTGATATTGCGAGACTTAGTAATATAGCAATTGACGTGCAACTCGTAGCTTTGAACTATGTCTTCGTTGTTGCTAGAAGTAGTCAAAACTACTACAGGAATGCTTTTGAGCAGGGGATCGGCTTTGATTTCTGCTAGGACTTCTCTACCATCTTTTCTCGGTAAATTCAAATCTAGCAGTATTAAGTCTGGGCGAGTAGCCCCAGCGTACTCGCCTTCTTGACGTAAGTAAGCCATAGCATCCATACCATTCCTTACCGTAATGACTTGGTGAGGTATGGTGCTGTTTTTCAACGCTTCTTCGATTAAGCGAATATCGGCTTTATTGTCTTCAACTAAAAAGATTGTTTTGTGTCTTTCGTCCGTTTCTACGCTCACGTTCGCGCCCTCCTACGGGAATAGTAAAGTAGAAAGTTGCGCCTTGTCCTAGTTCTGATTCTACCCAAATTCGTCCCCGGTGACATTCGACAATTTTTTTACATATTGCTAAACCCATTCCTGTACCAGGATACTCATCGCGGGTATGCAGGCGTTGAAAAATGACAAAAATGCGATCGCTAAATTGTGAATCAATCCCAATACCATTATCTTTGATGGCGAACAACCACTCGTCTTCTAGTCTATTGGCACTAATATGGATTTGAGGAGGGCGATCGCTGCGGAATTTAATTGCGTTACCAATTAAGTTTAAAAATAGCTGCATTAGCTGCGTGCTATCGGCTAAAACTGTTGGTAGTTCGTCGTAGGTTACGACAGCTTCGGTTTCTTTAATCCGTCCCCGGAGGTTGTTTAACGCGCGATTGAGGGCTGTTTCTACATTGGTTAGTTCAAACTCAATTCCCTGCAAGTCTACTTTAGAATACGCCAACACATCGTCAATTAGAGTTTGCATTAAGCTCACTCCTTCTACGGCAAAATTAATAAATTCTTTCGCATCTTCTCCTAGTTGCTCTTGGTAGCGCATTTCTAATAATTGGACGTAATTAGCTACCTGGTTTAGGGGTTCTTGTAAGTCGTGGGAAGCGACGTAAGCAAATTTCTTTAAGTCGGCGTTAGAACGCTCCAAATCTTGTGCTAATTGAGCTAATTCATCGGCTTGACGCAGCACGATATTAACAATTGCTTTTCTAAGTTCTAAAGCTGCTTTAATTTCTACTTGTTTCCAAGGTAAAGAAGTCAAGCGGACAGTTTCTTTCCACAAGTCAAAGGATTTACGAGGAGATAGACGAACATCTCCTTTTGACTCGGTAGTTGCAAAGGCTTTACTTGGATCTCCTCCCCAATTTACTGTTTGAATTACTTCTGGTCTAAACCACAATACATAGTTGCGCTTGGATATTTGAATTGCCAATAAACCACTAGCTACATTTTTGAACTTCTCCGCATCAGGATATATTTGCGCTAAAGAATTTGTCGAAAAAACTTCGTCTTTAACGTTGGTTTTTAGCCATTGAATTAAAAAGTTAATTTCTTCTTCTTTTGGCGTATCTCCAATTACTACACAATTATCACCAAAGCTTACGGCTGCTCCTTGAGCGCTAGTAAGATCGAGTAAGTTAGGTTGGTATTTTACTAAACCGTTAATAAAGTTTTCTTCTTGGGACATATACTCAATCAATGCTGATTGAATATGTGTTAGCGAGTTGCGATAATCGTAGTCTTCGGTTTCTTCTTTTGTTGAGATTTCTGCAAATATCACTCGTCCCAAAAACTCGCAAGCTTTCCGCAATTCGTAGGAAATATATTTTGGCGTTTGATGGTGACAAGCGATTAGTCCCCAAAGTTTGCCATCTTTAGTTAAAGAGATTGTCAAAGAAGCGCCAACACCCATATTGTGCAAATACTCGATGTGACAAGGCGAGGCGCTTCTTAAAATAGAATAAGTTAAATCTATAGGACGCTGATTGTCTTGATTTTGGGCAGGATAAATTTCTATAGATTCGGCTTTTGCGTCGGGTATTAATCTAATCCAATTAGAGCTAAATAGTTTTCTTGCTGCTTTGGGAATATCGGATTCTGGATAGTGCAAGCCTAAGTAGGAAACCATACTTTCGCTCTTTTCTTCTGCTAATACCGAGCCATGTCCATCGTCATCAAATTTGTACAACATTACTCGATCGAATCCGGTAACTTTGCGGACTTCTTTAACAATAATTTGGCAAAAGTCTCGCAGGCTTGAGGTTTCTTGGAGTTGATTTATAGATGCTCTAGCTAGGTGGTAAAAGCTCAAAAATGGGATATTTTCTTGAGAAATAGCTGGTTCTAGTTCTAAAATTAAAAAACCATCTAGGTTGCGATGGAATATACCATCAAATATTGAATATTCGTCGCCTTTTTTTCTTACCCAAATTTTGGCGGGGTTAATATATTCGAGATTGTCTGCGGCTAACCCTACTTTAATTTTTTCTACTTGAAAAGGATCGAGCAATTCTTCTAAACTTTTATGCAAAACTTCTTGAGGAGTTAAGCCGAAAACATTATTTGTATTGCTACTAACTTGAATTACTGTTAGTTCTGGCTCTTGTAAGACCAGAAGCAAACCGTGAGCTTGAATTCTACTTGCTTTAATTACTCGTTCTTCAAAGCTGCTTAAGTTAATGCCTTGAACTTGTAGATCGATTTCCATAACGATTCTCCTAGTTTGCCAAAGGGCGATCGCAATTTTTATAGATTGATGATAATTACAGTATTTTCACGGTAGCTACTACTTAAATATCATGCTTGGCACGGTCTAATACTTACCTTGCAAGTTGCTTTTTTCAGCTTGCGCTCAATAGTTTATCACAACCAATTAGTTAGGACTTTGTCCGTATATGTTAAGAATTGATTTGCCCTTCGACTTATTAATAACTTATGTTGATTTTTGTGTAAACTCCACCTAACTTAATAGTTGGAAAATTTTGGCGATCGCAAATTGATTTATTAGTTTTATCTATTGCATTTATTTAAAATAATCTTAAGTTTCTTATCAATTTTTAGCAAAATAATAATTATATTAAAAAATATGCTAGGTCAAATTGGTATAAAAACCACTACTCAATCGGGTGCAGCGCTACGGGTATCCCGTGCTGACAGGTAGTTTTTCAAGAAAAGTTATTCGGGCAAAATAGTTATTTTACTTGCCGACACTTACAAGAACTTTTAAGCTATGTGTAGGGACGAATATTTTTGTAATTCTCATTTCGCTAATTGTAAACTTGGATAAACAACTTCCCAAACCTGACGCAATTATTCAGCAGCTAATTTTATTAGCTGTAGCAGTGCTATTGACGCTGCTAGTGGGGGTCTTTGGTATTTATAGAATCCAAGTATCCGACCCGTACATCAAAAGCGTCCTAGCGCTTCCAGGAGATGCGCCGCGAGGTAAGGCAATTTTTCAGATGAATTGTGCTGGGTGTCATGGTTGGCAAGGAGATGGTAGTGTAGGGCCAAGCTTACAGGGAGTTTCTAAACACAAATCTCGTTATGGCTTGATTCACCAAGTTGTAAGCGGTGAAACTCCACCAATGCCTCAATTTCAGCCGAATATTAAAGAAATGGCAGATTTGCTGAGTTATTTAGAGACTTTGTAAATAAGCTTATTAAATTTTAGCGATCGCCCTCCCGCAGCCAATCGGTACTCCCTTAGAAGTATTATAAAGTTTAGAGTTGTTTTGTAATTTTAGTTTCGAGCTTGCTGGTATGGAAATTTTGACACTAGGTTGGGTTTCATTATTAGTTTTGTTTACATGGTCGATTGCAATGGTAGTTTGGGGTCGTAATGGATTATAAGTAACGTGGAAACGAATATTTTACCGATCTTGGCTGTATCAGCGTTTGGGTTGCTGGTAGTAGTCAGTGGGGGAATTATTTATTTAACCGCCGCTTCTTGGCGCGATCGCCGCCGCTTTGAAGCGGAAATTCGTGCTAATAAACGCAACACCCGCGCCAATAAAAAGTGACAAAAAAATGATGGTACAGGCAATCTACCCGTACCATCAAAAATTAGTTATTTGCCCTTTACTGCATCGACGCAGTTTTCTCGCGATCGAGTTTCAATATTAAAACTCCCAAAGGTGGCAAACACAAATCCAGCGAGTAAGCTCGATTGTGGCACGACCATTCATCTGCCCACTTACCGCCCAAATTACCCATATTGCTGCCACCATACTCCCGCGCATCGCTATTAATTAACTCGGTATAAAATCCTGGCTCTGGTACGCCAATCCGATAGTGAGAATGCGGCTGAGGCGTAAAGTTACACACAGCAATCAAAAACTCCTCCGAATCTTTAGCGCGACGAATAAATGCCACTACGCTATGACGGTTATCGCTGCAATCTATCCACTCAAAACCTGCCTCGGCAAAGTCTTGAGTGTGTAAAGCACTTTCTTGACGATAAATTCGGTTGAGATCGCTCATAAATTGCTTTAACTGCTGGTGCGGTGGGTGCTGCAACAAATGCCACTCCAAATCGCCCCAAACATTCCATTCGCTCCATTGCCCGAACTCCATCCCCATAAATAGAGTTTTCTTACCGGGGTGAGCAAACATATAGCTAAACAAACAGCGCATATTCGCTAGTTTTTGCCAGGTATCGCCGGGGATTTTACCGATGATATGACTTTTGCCATGCACGACCTCATCGTGAGACAGCGCCAGCATAAAGTTTTCACTGTGGTTGTACCACATACTAAAAGTAATGTTGTTTTGGTGGAATTGGCGAAACCAAGGATCCATGCTGAAGTAGTCCAGCATATCGTGCATCCAACCCATATTCCACTTTAAGTTAAAGCCCAATCCACCCATATAAGTTGGCCAAGATACCATTGGCCACGAAGTAGATTCTTCGGCAATGGACAGTACGCCCGGAAAATAACTGAAAATTACATGATTTGTTTGGCGCAGAAAATCGGCAGCTTCTAAGTTTTCTCTCCCGCCGTACTGGTTGGGCAGCCATTCGCCCGGTTTGCGGCAGTAATCGAGGTAAAGCATGGATGCCACCGCGTCTACGCGAATGCCGTCAATGTGGTATTTGTCGAACCAAAACAAAGCATTGGCGACTAAAAAGTTTCTGACTTCGTGGCGGTTGTAGTTAAAAACTAAAGTTCCCCACTCTTTATGTTCGCCTTTACGAGGATCGGCGTGTTCGTAAAGGTGCGAGCCGTCAAAAAATGCTAATCCATGCCCATCTTTAGGAAAGTGACCGGGGACCCAATCGACTAACACGCCAATGTTGTTTTTATGGCACTGGTCGATAAAATACATCAAGTCTTCCGGGCTGCCGTAGCGCGAAGTAGGGGCGTAGTAACCCGTCACTTGATAGCCCCACGAGCCATCAAAAGGATGCTCGGCAATGGGGAGCATTTCTATATGGGTGTAGCCTAGTTCGACAACGTAGGGGATTAGGCGATCGGCAAGTTCTCGGTAAGTTAAAAATCGCGCCCCTGGTTTGAGTTCGGAAACCGTAACCACAGGTTCGCTTTCTCCATTAGGCGCGATCGCTGGGGTTTCAGAAGCTGTATGCAGCCACGAACCTAAATGCACCTCATAAACGGAGATCGGCTGCGTTAAGGGGTCGCTATGGCGGCGCTGCTCCATCCACTGCGAATCAGTCCATTGATAAGTGTTTAAGTCTGTAACTATCGAGGCGGTTTTGGGGCGGACTTCTTGCTGAAAACCGTAAGGATCGGATTTTTCGTAGATATGACCGTCTTGGTTTTTAATTTCGTACTTGTAGCTGTCGCCAACTTTGACTTCAGGAATAAATAATTCCCAAACTCCGGTTGTCCCTTTACGCATTTGATGCTTGCGCCCGTCCCAGTAGTTAAAGTCTCCGAGCAAAGAGACATTACGCGCGTTGGGGGCCCAAACTGCAAAATAAACGCCTTTAACGCCGTTGATTTCTGTGGCGTGAGCGCCTAGTTTTTCGTAGATGCGGTGGTGATTGCCTTCGGAAAATAGATGCAGGTCAAAATCTGTGATTCTGGGCGAACGAAAGGCGTAGGGGTCGTAAATTACGCGATCGCGATCGCCTTCTTGTAGCCGCAGTTGATAATTTGTTAGTTCGGTGCTGTCAATTGTGCATTCAAAAAAATGTGGATTATGCACCGAATACATTTGGTATTCTATTCGTTCTTCTGGCAGTACAACCCAAGCACTGTCTGCATTAGGTAAGTAGGCTCGCACTACCCAAACCGTTTTACCATCTTGCTCGGTGGCGTGAGCGCCCAACACTTCAAACGGATCTTGGTGTTGATTCCAAACAATCCGATCTACCTGTTCAGGGGCTAGGGTTATAGACATGGAGCTACCTGCTTGCATATAAAATTACTTCTTATCGTCATATTTATACATATTGGATCTAGGTTTTGTCCATAACTTGCGGCGCTTAGATCGGCAAAAATGGGGCAAAGGTGCGAATTAGCTGGCGCAAACGCAGGAGAAAAATTGTTTCCCTGACTTTGGGACTTAGTTTTGGTGGTGCATAGTCTTGATTTTGAGCTTGCAGTTCGGCATACTGAGCCGCAGACAGAGGTTTTCCATCAATAGGCGATCGCGCGACGGTAATAATTTCCGTCCGCAGTACTTCCTCTGGAATCTCTGTTTGGGGTGGTAATGAAAGGGCAATTTGTTTAGGGATAAATAGACTTGACCCCACAACTAAGCTTATACCTACACCAAAAATAAATAATTGTTGGCGTTTGCCTAACATACCTTAATTTCTTATTTTGCGTAAGAGCGAAATTGACGGATATGATTATTTTGATATCCCTGGTGGTAATGGTTCGTTGCAAACTAGATGAATTTGCTTAATTTGCTCGAATAGCCAAGGATATTGTTGCTGATATACAGGAATTAATGCTAGAGGACTGAGCAAGGCGGCGGCGGTAAGATCGGCAATGCTAATTTGTTCGCTAACTAAATAATTATTTTTCTCCCATCGCCGCGATAATTCTACTAGAGCTATTTCGATTCTTTGGGTGGCTTTTTTTGCTGTAGCGTCGGTAATGCCATATTGTTTTTGTACTACTTGAATTAATACTTGGCTAAATATTGAGGGGTCGATTGCTTTTCCCTCTCTAGCACGGTAGTGGTAATATACAAACCTTGTTGCCGTACCAATGCTTTCATCTAACCAATCTTCCAACATATTTGCTTCGCTCTGTTGAGCGGGATTGGCTAAAAATAGTGGGGGGTTTGGGCAGTAGGTTTCTAAAAATTTAAAAATATTTGTCGAGTCGGCTACAGCTTCTACTTGCCCCGGTTGCTGGGGTAACAGCACAGGTACGGTTGTCAGTCCCGTTAATGGCTTGAGCTTGAGGATATGCAAGCCTGGGGTAAGATTGTTTACTTGATAAGATATTTTTTTGTAACCTAGTGCTAGTCTTGCTTTACGGCAATAATGAGATGTACTAAATTGCAGTAACAGCATTAACTTCCTAGCAGTTTAACTAAATTAAAATAATTCTCCTACAAATAAACGGCGATCGCTTGTTAAATTTAGGATTACTTGCCTCGATCTAACTTGCTAGAGCAAATTTTTTTTGTAGGAGAACACTGCGCCGACTTTAAAGAAGTTGTTTTTCTTTCTTCTAAGGCGTAGTTGTGGGGGATGTAGTTGGAGATTCTGCTGGTGACGGGCTTGCACCATCAGTGCCAGTTTGACTGCAAGCTCCTAAAGTGCCTGCTAATAGACCGAATACCAAAGCAATACCAATGACTTTTATTTTCATAAACTCCTCTTTCACCAATTACGGCATAACATAATTGAGCCGCTTGTTGATTAAGATACCGCATTTGTTGACTTTTGTTAAACCAGCACAAATGTACTTGTTTAAATCTTGGCTATCTTACTATTTTAGGAAAATTAGTAAGAGCAACCAATTAGCTTGATTTGACACTCTCCATACTTAAATAGTACGGGGATTCTTGCTGCATCCGGTCTTCCTAGAATTATTGCTAACTTTTAGGTAAGATCCTGCGTGCAAGCTGAAACGATATGTCCTACCGTTTGTAAGCGACAATGTTTAATTGTTGTCGTTGCCAATATTCCTAGCAAACATAACACTTTTTTTTTCTACAGCCTACGTCCCTAGGTATAGCTTTAGTTAAAAAATGCCGCAAAAAGGCAAAAAACATCGAAAGGTTGCTAATTTGCGAGCAAAAATGATATTAGCAAGCTAAGATAGCTAAGTTTTCGCTAAAAAATAAATTATTAATTAACAATTCCCACGCCTAGATTTTTTTGTCTAATAAACATTTTGCGATCGCTTAAAATTCTAAAATAATCGACAGTAATTGACTAATAGCTCAAGCAACTTTGAGAACTTAATTTATGAATGTTTCCAATTCTTCAGCAGTTTTTAACCGTAAACCGAATTCTCGCTCATCTCAATCTAGTTTAAAGCGCGATCGCCGCGTAGTAATTACTCCTGGCACGCAACAAGCGCCAACTTCATTACAGTCAAGAAGGTTGCCAATGTGGTTTTTATACTTGCGCTCTTTACAGCGTCGTTTTGGGATCGCAACTTATCTGCTGATAGCAGGAATGCTAGTCGTTTATAGCTCGACTGTTTATTTAGAACAAAAGTGGCATCAAGAATATGACAAGTTAAACGACTTGCAACGTTACGAAAGGCGGCTAACAACTACTAACGAGGTGTTAAAAAATCAACTAGCTTCGGAAGCCGAACAGCCAGGAGCAAAACTTAGCTCTCCAAATCCGGCAGACGCGATTATTTTACAGCCTTCTAGCCAGCAAAGCGAAGTTTTGCCCAAACAGATTAGTACTCAAGCTCAACCCAAAATTGACATCCCTAGCGGATATTAATTGAGCAAAAAGCTAACTAAATATTAAGTTAGAGCAATATCGATGCCAATACGTGCTAAATAAATGCTCGAACTAAGCTAACAACCTACTCGCTATTAGTTGTAATCAATGCCAACTTCGGTTCGTCCACCCTCTAGCTTTAAACGCGATCGCCGCTCGAAGAATTTATTGCCTCAAGGTACACGGCAAGCAAAGTCGCGCCCCCACCAAGCAAAACGTGACGCTTTAAAACCGCAACTGGTTTATTTTAGGCTGTTGCTAGTTTGGGGCATTATATTTGCCGCAGTTATGGGACTGTTCGTAAATTTGTATCGGTTACAGATCGTTCAGGGAAAAGAGCTATCTAAAAAAGCTCAAAACCAGCAAGTAACTTCTTTGCGCCCCTTTATTCCCCGTCGCCCAGTAGTAGATAGGTCTAATAATGTTTTGGCGCTCGATCGACCGGTTTATACTTTATATGCTCATCCTAAGTTATTTAAAGAAACCCCGGCACAAGTCGCCCAGGC
Source organism: Aliterella sp. RAGGC_92 (assembly GCA_030826005.1). Lineage (GTDB taxonomy): Bacteria > Cyanobacteriota > Cyanobacteriia > Cyanobacteriales > Chroococcidiopsidaceae > Aliterella. Next base: position 7,300 of record JAPJOW010000022.1, on the reverse strand, counting down.
ATTAAGCGAACCATTAAATCGCCCTCCAGCAGAGCTAGTCAAGCTATTTAGCCTCCGCCCAACTGGTATTCGCGTAGCTCCAGCATTATCTGAAGAAGTTGCTCAAAAAATTCGCTCTCTACAGATTGATAAGTCACCTATTGATGGATTAGAGTTAATCGAGCAGTACTCGCGTTTTTATCCCCAACAAGACTTAGTTGGCGATGTAGTTGGCTATGTCAATCTCGATCGTAACGGTCAAGCGGGAGTAGAATACAGCCAGCAAAAATGGCTCGAACGCTCCGTTGGCAAAGTGAAGCTCAATCGCAGGGGTGATGGAGCGCTAATGAGCGATCGCTTGCCGCCAGGATTTTTACACGTAGATGATTTAAGGCTACAGCTTACCCTCGATACTCGTTTGCAAAGAGCTTCCCGTCTGCGGCTGAAAGAACAATTGCAAAAGTTTGGTGCTAAACGGGGTAGCGTAATTGTGATGGATGCCAAGAATGGGGAAATTTTAACAATGGTTTCTTACCCATCTTTCGATCCTAATATTTATTACAAATCAGACGTTAAGTTATTTAAAAATTGGGCGCTATCAGACCTGTACGAACCAGGATCGACATTTAAACCAATAAATGTCGCGATCGCTCTAGAAGAAGGCGTAATTCAACCAAATAGCGTATTTGGCGATCCTGACGTAATTAAAGTCGGTGGTTGGCCAATTAAAAATGCTGAAAAAGAAAGTCACTACTCGCTATCGGTGGCGGGAATTTTGCAGTACTCTAGCAATGTGGGCATGGTACAAATCATGCAACGCCTGCAACCTGTTGAATATTATAAATGGTTGCAAAAACTAGGATTGCATAAACCTGTGGGTATAGATTTGCCGTTTGAAGCCGCAGGTCAAATTAAAGACCGCAAACAGTTTATTAATTATCCAATTGAAAGCGCTACTACTTCCTTTGGGCAAGGATTTTCTCTTACTCCCATCAAGCTCGTACAACTCCACGCCGCTTTAGCAAATGGCGGTAAATTAGTTACTCCCCACGTTGTGCGCGGGCTAGTAGATGCGGCAGGAGAAACCCACTGGCAACCAACTCTACCACCACCACAGCAACTTTTTTCGCCGAAAACTACCCAGCAAGTAGTAACGATGATGGAAAAAGTGGTCAAAGAAGGTACGGGTAAAGCTGCCCAAATTCCCGGCTATCGTTTGGGAGGAAAAACTGGTACGGCTCAAAAAGCAAGTCCTACGGGTGGTTATTTGAGCGGAGCAAAAATTACAAGTTTTGTCAGTATTTTTCCTGTAGAGTCTCCGCGTTATGTAATTTTAGCTGTAGTAGATGAACCAAAAGGAATTGCTTTTGGCTCGACTACCGCCGCCCCAGTCGTCAAATCAGTAATAGAATCATTAATTGCGATTAAAAAATTGCCACCTAGCCAGCCGATAGTCGTTAAACCCAGTCCCAGCCCTCAAGTAAGTAGAGATTAGGGAAACCTCTACATAACAGCGTCGAGGATAACTCTCAATAATCGTTAAAATTAAAAAACATTCATTCTAAAAATAAGCAAGGCTAAAATTAAGTGATTCCTATCGTTATTGAGCAATCCGGGCGCGGGGAACGCGCTTTTGATATTTATTCGCGCCTTTTAAGAGAGCGGATAGTGTTTTTAGGACAGCAAGTTGACTCCAACTTAGCCAACTTAATTGTTGCTCAACTGCTGTTTTTAGATGCCGAGGACGCAGAAAAAGATATATTTTTGTATATCAATTCTCCTGGCGGTTCGGTAACTGCGGGCATGGGCATTTTTGATACCATTAAGCACATCCGCCCCGATGTTTGTACGATTTGTACTGGACTTGCAGCCAGTATGGGGGCTTTTTTGCTTAGTGCGGGTACAAAAGGCAAGCGCATGAGTTTGCCTAATTCGCGAATTATGATCCACCAACCTCTGGGAGGAGCGCAAGGACAAGCTACAGATATTGAAATTCAAGCAAAAGAAATTCTTTATCATAAAAGAAAACTAAACGAGCATTTAGCCGCACATACAGGTCAACCACTGGAAAAGATTGCGGAAGATACTGAGCGAGACTTTTTTATGTCTCCAACGGAAGCTAAAGATTACGGTCTAATTGACCAAGTAATTGACCGTCATGCGGCAGGTAGCCGACCGATGGCAGTTGTTAGCTAAATCCAAGCAAATCCAAGCAATCCTCTCGAATGGTCGAGGGGATTGTTTTTAAAGGAAAACTCAACAAACTTATTAGCCCATCGCCTGCAAATGCTGCAAAAATTCTTGTAATTCTTGATAAGTTAAGTATTGGCGCGACTTCTTGTTATAGTTTTGTACTAGGTAATCTTGCCCTTGTTGATTGTCCCACCCTAATCTTTCCAGTTCTTTGCTAGTTTGAGCAAACACTTGTAAATATTGCAAAAATTCATACAGTTGTTGCGGACTTAGCAAATCGCGGGATTCTTTGTTGTAGATGCGTTCGATATAGTTACGTTCTTGCTTGGCTGTCCAACGCAAGTTGCGTAGCTCCGTTTCGATTGCAATCAATGTATCGGATAAATCTATAGGGTCGGGAACGGATGGCGGGAATTCTGGAGTTATAGCATCGAAGGGTTGGGGATCGGGGGTAGCTGTACGCAGGGTAAAAGGCGTAACTGTACTAACAGGCTTAATCGGCTCAATTCCAAAGTCTTCATCAGCAATCGAGTTAGCATCCGTCACTAAGGGTGACAGATAATCTGTCGAGCTATTGGGAGTAAATTCTGGATAGTTTTCTAGAGGAGATATAAATTCGCTCTCTAAATTATCTAAATCTATAGCTTCAGTGGAATCGGTTTCTGGGGTAGAAACGCCTTCTTGAGGCGGGATAAAGGAAGGAACTAAAGCTATAGCTCTTAATCTTGCTCGATCTTCGGCAAGTTCTATCGTTTCGGCGGCGGCTAAACCAGAAAATTGAATTACTCCTTCAATTTGGACGGATACTTGAACTACAAATTTGCCTTGATAAATAGTCAGTAACTTAGATAAGAGACTGGCGGTAGGGTAGCGTTCTTGGAATTGAGCCAACATACTTAAACAAATAACAACATACAGAAACTTATATACATATAGCGCTGCAAAGCTAGGTGCTTTCGCTTGTAGAGCAAGGGCAAAGGTTAAAAATCAACGCCATAATACAATCGGGCAGTATACGATCGCAATTTTTTTAGATATCTGCCTGAACAAATTGTTGATTTTTGCATAGCAAGCTACTACTACTACCTACTTATCCTAATTGTTTATGGATGCAAATAGCCGTTTGATATCCGTCCGCTCGATCTTAGAATAAATATAACGATAGTTCGCTATTCAATAGCGAGTTCACCAAAGCTACCCGTTTAAGGGTTACTAACATTGCTAATTAGGCAGCGCACTTTAATCTGTTGAGGCAATTAGTATATAGTCCACTAAATGTAGGTAAAACCCAAGCTAAAACTTAAGGGCGATAACAAGGGTGCGATCGCGCTAAGAAGCATTTAGCAGCGCAAGTCAATTCTTGTCATCTTACTTGAGTAAACCATACAAACGGTTTACCTACTGGGTAGCATTAAGGTTAGATCGCTACATTGAGAGCGCAATAATAATGATTTTTCGACCGGAGGGCGGTTCGCTACATGGAATTTTTTTCAATCGCTACATTACTAGCAAATTTTACCGATGATAAACTACTTGCCGCCAAAGTTCTAGAAAAAAAACTTGACTGCTTAGACGAGCAATCCAGTAACAAACTGCATATCGCTTTAGATGTGCTAGAAAAAGTTGGCATCGTTGCTAAAGAGCGCGGCAAATATCGGCGCGTATATGAAGAAGATTTAATCGAGGCAAAGTTACGTTGCTCTAGTAAAGGCTTTTGCTTTGCAATTCAGCAAGGAGAAGGAGTAGAAGATATTTATATTCGCGAAAGTCACCTGAGTACAGGTTGGAATGGCGATCGCGTTTTAGTTAAGCTGACCAAAGAAGGCAGTCGCCGTCGCAGCCCGGAAGGAGAAGTAAAGCTAATTATCGAGCGATCGAATCACAGCTTACTGGCAAGAATTAAGCAAGGAAACAACGGCGCGCTGCGCGCCGTACCCCTAGACGATCGCTTGCTATTTGAAATTGAATTGCAACCGGATAGCGATCGCGATCTAACACAAGCAATCAATCACCTCGTCCACATAGAAATTCAACGCTACCCCCTGGCGCAATTTCCACCGATTGGTAGAGTAGTGCAAATTCTCGGTAGCGATGCGGAAGCCGCCGCCGATATTGATTTAGTTTGCTGCAAGCACGATTTGCCAAGAGTTTTTTCATCGTCTGTCGAACTTGCCGCGCAAAGTTTACCGAAAACTGTCAGTAAAAACGAGATTAAAACAAGGCTCGATTTGCGATCGCTCTTGACTTTAACAATTGTTGAAGATACAGAGATGGAAGCAAAGCTAATTGAAAATGCTTTCTCTTTGGAACAAACTTCTGCCGGACACTGGCAGCTTGGAGTGCATATAGCCGATGTTGCTCACTACGTTACACCAGAATTAGTCGCTTTAGACCGAGAGGGGTTGAAGCGAGGCAGTGCGGTTTATCTAGGCGACACAGTGCTGCCAATGCTACCAGAAGCGGTATTAGAGAGTTGCGCTTTGGTGCAAGGGCGCGATCGCAATTGCATTTCGGTACTGATTACTATTGATGCTACAAGCGGACAAGTAGTTGAATTTGAAATTCAACCAACCGTAATCAATGTAGATCGTCAATTGACCGAAACTGAAGCCCTCAATAATAGCCTTGGAGAAGAAGTAAGTAGCAAGATCGAACAGCTTAAGGCATTAAGCGAGTTAATTAGAGTTCAGCGCTTGCAGCGAGGTAGTTTTGAACTTAAGCTGCCACCTCGTCTCAATCATTACAAAGATGAAGGAATGTTAGGGGCGGTAGTAGTTAACGTTAACGAAAACGCACAACCGACAATGGGGTTAATGCTGACAGAATTTATTTTACTAGCAAACCAAGTTGTCGCCCATCAACTGCAAGCTTTGGGAGTGCCAGCAATTTATCGAGCGCAATCAGCCCCCGATGGGGAAGATGTGGAAGAAATGATTAAACTTGCGCTTAATTTAGGAGCGCAATTAACTCTTAGCGATAACTCGGTTACACCCGTTGATTTTCAACGTTTTTTAGAGCAGTTTGCCACCTTGCCCTCGGAGCAAGTATTAAATTATTTACTGCAAGCGACGCTCAAAAACGCTACTTATACCATGCAAGCTCAACCTCACTTTGGTTTAGCGTTAGAGCAAGGCTATACCCGTTGTACTTTTCCCTTACGCCGTTATGCCGATTTGCTGATTCAAAGAGTGTTACACGCCGTATTTGAACAAGGACGCGATCGCCGTACAACCCGCGCCAAAGAAAGCGTTAATTTGCGCCATAGTTCGGCTAAAGGTAATATTAGTTGGAATGTTTTGCCTACCGAGCTTCATCAAGAACTAGAAGCAGATTTGGGACGGTTAATTGTTCCCTTGAGCGATCGCGAAAAAGAAGTGCTAGATGCGGAGGAAGATTTACTCGGACTGCAAAAAGCGCAAATTATGAAGCAGCGCACGGGCGATGTTTTTCAAGGATTGATTACTGGCGTTCAGTCTTACGGCTTTTTTGTAGAAATTGCTCTGCAAGCTGAAGATGGCAGACAACTACAAGTTGAAGGCTTAGTTCATGTCAGTTCCCTTAAAGATGACTGGTACGAATATCGAGCTAGATTGCAAGCGTTGTTTGGACGAAAAAACCGCGCTTCTTACCGTTTGGGCGATCGCGTAGAAGTGCAAGTAAAAAGTGTTGACTATTATCGCCAGCAAATCGATTTAGTCACGGTAAATAGTAATAATAGCGAAGCCAATTCAACTACTCCTAATGTTGACAACTTTAATGCTGCCAATGATGACGAGCGATTGAGTGAAGACGATCTCGAACCTTATACTGACGATGAGCCATAGTTCCTTATTTTTTACGTTGCGTGTCTAACCCTACTCAAGACGATTCTTTGTCTGTGCCAAATTTACCAATAATATTAGGCGTTTCTGGCGCATCTGGACTAATTTATGCTGTCCGCGCCGTCAAGTTTCTTTTGGAAGCGGGGTATAATATCGAACTTGTTGCCTCTAAGTCTAGTTATATGGTTTGGCAATCAGAACAAGATATCAGAATGCCTGTAGAACCAATCGCGCAAGAACAATTCTGGCGGGAGCAAGCTGGCGTTGAAAGCTGCTTGGGTAAATTAACTTGTCATCCTTGGGGGGATGTAGGTGCGAATATCGCTAGTGGCTCTTTTCGTACCCTAGGAATGGTAGTTATACCTTGTAGTATGAGTACCGCCGCTAAGTTAGCTGCGGGCTTAAGCTCGGATTTATTGGAACGGGCGGCGGATGTACAGTTAAAGGAAGGACGCAAACTTGTAGTCGTGCCGCGCGAAACTCCTTTTAGTCTCATTCACTTGCAAAATTTGACTACTTTAGCACAGGTTGGAGCAAGGATAGTACCAGCAATTCCAGCTTGGTATCATCATCCTCAAACTATTGAAGACTTGGTGGATTTTGTTGTAGCCCGCACTTTAGACCAGTTGGATATTGATTGTATTCCGATTGAGCGGTGGCAAGGACGTACTTAAAGGCACAATAGAAAATAGTTTTAGGTTGTAAGTATTTTTGCAATTTAAAACTATTTTCTTCTCATCTAACTAAAACTATTTATGCAAGTCATTTTGCTATTGGCAATTTTAGGAGGATTAGCACTGTTATTAGTGCAAAATTGGTCTCCCGTTCTTCCCTTAGTGTTTTTGGGTTTGACAACCCCACAATTGCCACTAGCGGTATGGATTTTAATTAGTTTAGTTGCCGGTGCGGGTACATCCCTTGCGATCGCAAGTTTATTTAATTTAGCAAATTATTTTGCTCAACCCAAATCTAGCAACAAGCGCCAAGTTAAGCCGCCGCCTCGTCCTCAACCATCTGCTAATACTTATACTAAACAACCAGTTGAAGACACAAGTAGTAGCGATCGCGCTGATGATTGGTTAGAAGATCCTCTTAATGATGAAGATTGGAACTATGAAGAAAATACTGTAGATTCCAAAAGCGACAGCACCACCTCTTATCCCCAAGACTCTAGAAGCTACGAAGCAAATAGCGAACCCAAAAGTAGCAAACGCCAAGGTTCGGTTTACTCTTATAGTTACCGAGAAGAAGTAGAAGAAGCTGAAAATTCTGGAATGCAAATAAGTGAATCTGTATACTATGCTGAC
>JAPJOW010000021.1 GCA_030826005.1 Aliterella sp. RAGGC_92 | reverse complement strand
CCCCCACTCCACGCATTGCCATCGCCCGCGATCGCGCTTTTAACTTCTACTACCAAGACAATTTAGACATTTTGCTCCAACTAGGAGCAGAATTAGTTTATTGGAGTCCCCTTACCGATTCTTTGCCCGATAATATTCAAGGGCTGTATTTTGGCGGTGGTTTTCCTGAAGTATTTGCCGCCGAGTTAGCAGACAATCGAGCGAGTTTAGAGTCTGTTCGGCAAGCAATTACAGCCAAAATGCCTACTATTGCCGAGTGTGGGGGATTGATGTATTTGTGTCAGCGCATTGTAGATTTTGAAATGACTCCGCATTCTCTAGTTGGAGTTATTCCCGCAACGGCAACTATGGGAAAACGTTTAACTTTAGGCTATCGCCAAGCTACAGCACTCCAAGGTAGCCCTTTAGTTACTCCTGGCTCGGTAGTATGGGGACATGAATTTCATCGCTCTAGTTTGTCAGTAGAGCCTCCAGAGCCATTATTTCAAGTGCGGGGCTACGATGCCCTTTCACCTACTATTGCTGAGGGATGGAGATCGCCTTCGCTCCATGCTTCTTACATTCATACTCATTTTGGCGGTAACTTAGACTTGCCCAAACGATTTATCGAGTGCTGTTCTAAATTTATTTAGCTCAATTTTCCGAAATCGCCCAAAGCCTAGGTGTATTTATGAAATAGTTGGGTATAAAAACAAAACTCTAGTCCAGTTTAGGCTCTTTAGTATCAAAACCTAAATAGCCAATAATGGTGCAATCGAAAGGACTAGATCCGCTTCATTGGGGTAATGGTACTACTTTTTTATTTGAGCGACAAATCATGAACACTTCAATCCTAGTTGTGGGGAGTTACGAATTTTTAAATGCGCTACCAGAGCAAATTCGTGAAAATATAAGTTTTAATGTAAAAGTCGCCTCTAGTATCGCTGAAGCTATGTCATGGGCGCAAATTTATTTACCAGATATTTTGTTAGTCCAAGCAAGTATCCCCAATAGTGAAAAATTTTGCCAGTGGAGTAAAGCGCAAACTCCTTTAACTTGCCCTTATTGCATTTTTTTAGAAGATCGCCTCAGCGTCGATCGTTTAAGTAGTGCTTGGGAAGCAGAACAAGCCGCCGCAATGCTAGAAAGTATTACTGATGCTTACGTACCTTTTTTCTATTCAGGGGAAGACGAAGCTCAACAAAGTGCGACTAATCGCCTCATTCTGGCGCACATTCAAGTAGGGCTACGCAATAGTAAAAAATACCAAGAATTAATCGACAAAAATAATTCTCTATCGGCGATCGCTTTAGCCGATCCTTTGACAGAATTAAATAATCGGCGGGCAATGGAACGTGATTTACCAGAGCGAATCTTGCAAAGTCGCGCTACCAAAAACCCTTTAAGCTTATTAATGCTAGACGTTGACTGTTTTAAAACAATTAATGACACCTACGGTCATGTGGTTGGCGATCGCGTTTTGCAGATCCTAAGTTATCGTCTGCGGGGCAATTTGCGATCTCCAGACAAGCTATTTCGCTACGGCGGGGAAGAATTTGTAATTATTTTAAGTAATAACGATTGCGATCGCGCGTTAGTTATTGCCGAGCGTTTGCGTAGTGTAATTGGAGAACAAATTTTTACTTTAGATTCTCTCAGCTTAAGCGTAACTATTAGTATTGGTGTAGCTTGTTTGCAAAGCGTAGATGATAAAAGTGGAATTACTTTAATCGATCGCGCCGATCGCTGTTTATTGCAAGCTAAAGCCGCCGGACGCAATCGAGCTATGGGTTGCTCTAACCAAGGGTGCGAAACTAAAAAATTGGCAGTTTTGGTATAGATTAGACCTCGTGGACTCAGCCCGCCTAACCCGCCTAACCCGCTTAGGGTTTTAACCCCAGGCTAATAGGTCAAGTCGGCTCAAGCCGACTAAAGCAAAATTTTTTTTTCCTTTTGCAAGCGGTCTATTAATGGAAATTAACTACGGGCTAGGTAAAGTTTCTGTAGGTGTAGGCTCTGGGGTTTCCGGTACGCTTGGCTCAATTATTGGCGGCGCTGGATCTTCTACGCTTAAATTAAGCTGATAATCCATCGGTGCGGAGGCATTAGAAACTAATACTATTTCGTAGTAACCATCTTCTGGTAAAGTTTCCGACCAAGTGCGAGTTGTAGAGTCTTCTAGCAATACAGTTTTACCTGTAGGAGAATAGATAGAAATTAATACTCGATCTTCTGCCTGCAAATCGATTTGCATCAACTGCCCAAGCGCTAACTGAGCCACAAAAACCTTGCCTTCACCGGGGTTGAGACTGCCGCTTAATTGACTGCTAGTAGTACCAGGAGCAAAAGCAATCTTTTCGTAAGCCGTACCAGCGATAATATTGCTTGCTTTATCAAAAGCGATCGCATTCCAAATTTGCCCAATAGGTTGAGTAACAAAATTCTTGCCTTTTTGGTCGGGAAATAAGTTAAAAAAAGCAGCATCGGTAAGATCGTACAACGAGCGACTGCCTACAAATACTTGATTAATTCCCGCCACCGTGCGATCGCGATCGGCTTTGGTATAACTCCCCAACTTTTGCCGCGATGTGGGGCTAAGGGTTTCGAGTTTATCGAGCAATTCATTGGCAATTTTGTACCACTCAACTCGCATTTGCGCGTAGGCTGGATCGTTTGTCAGCTTGCGCCCTTGCCAGTCGGGATATTTTGCCCAAAATAATCGATCCATAATGCTAAAGTAATAGTTTTCATTAATGCCTAAACTTTGCCTTCTCGCAATTAAAGCATCGGCGATCGCTCTTTCGGCGGCGGGTAACTGGGGGGTGGGTGTCGGTAAGGGAGTAATGGACGGGCTAATACTAGCAACGGGTGGAGGTGGCGTTTCCACTATTGGCGATGGCACATTCGTAGACTGCAACAAGCTACCAACACCCCAAAAAGTTGCACTTGCTAAACCAAATAAAAACAAAAATCCGAGGATAGTTTTGCCGAGAGGAAATCTAGCAGAGCTATTGTAGTTACTAAGCATTGGTGGTTGGCTAATTACCGAAGCCCCGGTATAAGCTGGAGCAACAGCTAGAGTATCTTCACAAGTCAAATTTAAGGCTTGCCAAACTTCTCGCGCCGTTTGGTAGCGATCGCTCATTTTTGGCTGCAACATTTTATTTAGTACCGTAGCTAAAGTGTTGCTAACACTTACTTCTTGCTGCCACTGCCAAGATAACGTGCGCGGGTCAATTAAGGCTTGGGGTTCTTTGCCCGTTAGCAGGACTAATACCGTTACCGCCAAGGCGTACAAGTCGCTGTGGGGGTAAACTGTCCCTGTCCGCATCTGCTCGTTAGGAGCGTAACCTACTTTACCTAACAATGTTGCTGGAGGGGAAGCTTTTCCGGCTTCAAATTGGGCTAACTGCGACACGGTAGCGGCAACTTGTTTAACTCCGCCAAAATCTATTAGTACCAGGCGCGAGTCAGAATCTCGCAGTATTAAGTTATCGGGGGAAATATCGCGGTGAATCACCCCCGCCGAGTGGATGTATTCTAAAACTGGCAAAATATCTAGTAATAATTGGGTTACTTCAGTTTCCGTAAATCGCGGTGGTTGACGGGAGTGCAACAGGGAAAATAGGTTTTTGCCTTCTACATAATCTTGAACTAAAAATAAATAACCTTTGCCTTCTACATTGACGCGAAACAATTCGCGGAAGCGAGGAATTTGTGGGTGTTGTAGTTGATACAGCACTCCCGCTTCGCGGGCAAATAATTCTTCAGCTTTTTGTAAAACCGCGCTAGTTTGCACTTGGGGAGCAAATTCTTTCAGGACGCATAACTCATTAAAGCGATTGACATCTTCAGCCAAATAAGTCCGCCCAAAACCACCTTGCCCAAGTTGCCGAATAATTCGATAGCGACTTCCAAGTATTAGTCCTGCATAAATACCTTGGGGATCGGGTGCAGACGACGACCCCATTTGTTCGCCACAATGAAGGCAAAAGCGACTTCCTGAAGGGTTTTCATGTCCTTTAGTGCAGTATTGAGGAGTTGTTGGCGGCATGGGCAGTCAAGAAAACATCACTAATGTTCTATTATCGCCTTTCTAATTGGCTGGCTTTATCAAAAGCGATCGCTTCCCAAATCTGACCGTAGGTATTAGGGTTAAGTTTCTTACCTCTTTGTTGCGGAAACCATTGATAAAACTGGCGCTCGATTTGTTTTGTTAAATTCCCGCGAGTTTTATTTGCTGAATAACTACCTAGTTTGCGCCGGGAAGCGGGAGTAAGATTTTCTAATTTATCGAGCAATTCGTCTGCAATATTGTACCAATCTGTCCTCAAAGCCGCGTCTTCAGGAGCAGGCTTTAAGCTTCTTCTATTTAATTGCGGATGTTTTTGATAAAAAGCTTCATTTACAGTGGGATTAAAAAACCTGGAATTAATTTTGAGCGCTTGGCGGCGGCGGACTAAGTTAACAATTTGAGCATCGCTAACAGGTGTAGTTGGGGCAATTACTGGTACAAAAGACTTTAAATAACTTAGTAATGGGATGGCATTTACAGCTATAAATACTAGCAAACCTGCCCCAGCAACTTTTATTAAAACTGGTTGCAACCAACCAAAACTTGGAGTAGCAACCAAAACTTGTGTATTGCCTTGGGGTTGGCTAGTAGGGGTTGCCAAGCTTTTTTGTCCGACGACATTAACTGTAGCAATATGAGAAATATTAGTTGTTTCTGGTAAGTTGGTAGGAAGTTTCAAAGCTTTGGCTACATCTAACGCCGAACTATAGCGATCGCTCGGCTGATAAGCCAGCATTTTTTTTAATACTTTCTCAAACTTGGAACTAACTTTAATTTCTTTTCCCCAGCGCCAAGTTCTTTTATGACTATCGTACAGTTCATCAATTTCTTTTCCGGTAACTAATACGAGCGCCGTCACCGCCAACGCATACAAATCGCTACTAGGCAGCACTTCCCCCGATCGCAATTGTTCTTCTGGAGCGTAGCCTTGCTTGCCTAACTTAGTCAAGCCTCCATTCTGGTTAAGACTTGCCGTAACTAACTGCTTTACGCCGCCAAAATCAATTAATACAGGCAGGCAATCGCTTTTGCGTAAAATTAAATTATCGGGAGATATATCGCGGTGAATTGTCCCTTGGGAGTGAAGGTAAGTTAGTACGGGGAGCAGTTGACTGATTAAATTAATTACCTCAGTTTCCTTAAGAGGTTTGGGTAAGTTGCTATAAGTTGTACCTTCAATGTAGTCTTGGGCTAAAAATAAGCCTTTTGCGCCCTTACCTAAGTCGGCGGTAAAAAACTCCCTAAATGCTGGCAATTGCGGGTGTGAGAGCTTGTAGAGGGCGCTGGCTTCGCGTTCAAATAACGCCTTAGCTTTTTCTAGCTGGTTAGTTGCTTGTTCTTGGGGGGCAAATTGCTTGAGTACGCAGCGCTCGTTAAACCGATGCAAGTCTTCAGCTAAATAAGTGCGTCCAAAACCACCATGTCCGAGTTGTTGCACAATGCGATAGCGACTGGCGAGAATATACTCTGGAGGCAGCCACAAAACTTCGCCGCAACTGGTACAAAAGCTGCTTCCTGACAGGTTTATGTGGTTTTTGGTGCAGTATAAAGGCATAGGTTAAAGAGGTGAATTAACCAACAGGGGCGATTACGCACGTAGCGCCAAGGGCGATCGCGCACGTAGCGCATTAAAAGCTAAGGTTATCCTATCAAGCGATAACAGATAATAGTAATGTCTCAGCACCAGGATAAATTAATTCAAAAAACTGTAGGTGTTTGCGGCGCAAATGCCCGGATTCGAGATACTCGTATTTCTGTTTGGACGATAGTTTCTTTGCGTCAGCAGGGCGCATCCGAGGAAGAATTATTGAGAAATTATCCAGGGCTAAACTATCAAGACCTAAGAGCAGCTTGGTTATATTACGAGCAGCATTTAGATGAAATTGACCAATTAATAGATTTTTTCGCCTTATACTGAGCCTAAACGAGGTATCTATGAAATTATTATTGAGTGGTATTAGCTTATTAATGGCTGTAGCTTATCCTGTGGCGATCGCCAGCCAACAAGTATCAGCAAAACCGAGCATAGCTAATCAAACAACCAGCTTAAGTTTGGAAACAGCGCTCAATCGCGGTGACATGAAGGAAGTTGTACCAGCAATAGAAGCAACCTGGGAAAATCAATACGAAACTTACTTCAAAACTAAATTTGCCGATCGCGCAGTCAGCGATCTAGTTATATCTAGCACTTTAAATAGAATTGCCCGCACTACAGGTAAAAAAACTGCCTTAGTTTATCTAATTCCCGAAAAACAGCAGCTAGAAATTGTGGTAGTTTTTCCTAGCAAAAAGCCAGTTCATAAGCGCATCAAGCAAGCTAACAACCAAGCATTACAAGCTAAAATCAAAGAATTTAAAAATACTCTTACTATTCCCTCCCAAAGAAGTACCAACCGCTACTTACCTGTATCGAAACAGCTTTATCAGTGGATAGTCGCGCCAATTGAAGCAGATTTAAAAGCCCAGAAAATAGATACCCTGATGTTTTGTGTAGGCGTTGGTTTGCGGACAATGCCCTTAGCTGCTTTACACGACGGCAAACGGTTTTTAATAGAAAAGTATAGTATCGGGCGCATACCTGCTTTCAAATTAACAGATACAGTGTACGCCAACATCAAAAATGCACCGATTCTAGCAATGGGTGCATCGAGATTTAATAACCAAACTTCCTTACCGGGCGTACCTTTGGAGTTATCGCTAGTTACTCAAAATCGCCGCCAGAACCGCTCTTTTCTCAATCAAGAATTCACCTTAACTAATCTGCAATCCCAACTGCAAAAACAGCCATTTCGGATTCTGCATCTAGCAACTCACGCTAATTTCCAATCCGGTGCGCCAAGTAATTCTTACGTGCAATTTTGGAATACAAGGTTGCAGTTAAATCAAGTCAAACAGTTGGGTTGGGAAAAAATTCCTGTCGAATTATTAGTACTAAGCGCTTGCGAGACGGCTATAGGCGATCGCGATGCGGAATTAGGTTTTGCTGGATTAGCGGTGAATGCGGGGGTTAAGTCTGCTATAGCTAGTTTGTGGTTTGTCAGCGATGAGGGAACTTTGGCTTTAATGTCCCAACTGTATCAACAATTAAGAACATCGCCAATTAAAGCAGAAGCGCTTAGGCAAGCGCAAATAGCTATGATTAAAGGCAAAGTGCGTTTAGAAAAAGGGCAATTGCGGACTGCTAAAGGTAATATCAAACTCCCCCCTCAACTTGCGAACTTGGGAAACAGAAATTTAGCTCATCCTTATTATTGGTCAGCTTTTACAGTTGTTGGTAGCCCTTGGTAGAAAACCTTGCCGTTAAGGGCGAATAAGTTGAATAGAAATACCTAGATTGTAAGTTTGCCAAATGCGATCGCTACTCAACGCAACGGCTGCCAATGATTGAGCTAACGCCAGACACGCGCGATCGCCCAGGGATAAGGCAGGAGCTTGAAGACGTGCCGTAGCGACTGCTTGGTTGTAGTCAAAGTTTTGAAATTCTAAACCAAGCCCTTTTAAAGTTTGAGCGACTGACTCTACTGCTAAATTTCTGCCAGACAATTTTTTTGCCACTTCCGACCAGTTTACCGCAGACATAATACAAGTTTCGTTACTTAAAACAGCTTGGACTATATCTGCTCCTGGTTCATTATTGAGCAAGGCTAAAATTGCGGAGGCATCTAAAACATAATTACTCATGTTTCGCCTCTGTACGTCGCTCCTCAATTAACTCATCTACTAAAGAGGTGGGGGAATTAAAGGTAGAACGCAACCGCCTAAAAACATCCTCTGGCTGCTCTAAAACAATTTTTTTACCTTCTAAGCGAACTATCAACTTAGATCCAGTAACTAAACCCAATTCCTGACGTAAATTTACTGGTATAACAACTCTCCCTTGCTCATTGACACGGACTATTGCTTCTGTCATTTTAATTAAACAATGTCATATTTGAAAATTATGACACAAAATCTAACTACCAAACATTTGCAGATTATGCAAGCTGGCGTACAATCCCCCTTGTTGCAATAATTCCTCATGACTACCCGACTCGATTAGTTGTCCGCGCTTCAAGACAAAAATTCGATCTACATTACGAATAGTAGAAAGGCGGTGAGCAATTACAATCGCCGTGCGTCCAATTAGCAACTTATCTAGCGCGTCTTGAATTAAAGCTTCTGTTCCCACATCTAAACTAGCAGTGGCTTCATCTAATACTAAAATCGGCGGATTGCGAATCGCCGCCCGTGCAAAGGCTAATAGCTGTTTTTGACCGCTAGACAGGTTTGTCCCCCGCTCTCGCAACTGGGTATCGTAGGTTTGAGGTAATTGTTCGATGAATTTATCTACATTGGTTTTTTGGGCGGCGGAACGAATTTCGTCCATAGAGTAGGTATCGCCCAAAGTAATATTACTTTTCACATCTCCCGCAAATAAAAATCCCTCTTGGAGAATTACCCCCATACGGCGGCGTAATTGGGATTGGGGTAAATCTCGAACATCTATACCATCAACTAAAATACGCCCCCGGCTAGGTTCGTAGAGGCGACATAGTAGACGAATAATCGAGCTTTTACCTGCGCCTGTCGGGCCGACTAAAGCAATTTTTTCGCCGGGATTGATAGTAAAGCTCAAGTCTTTAATTATATAATCGTCATCTTTATAGGCAAACCAGACATTTTCAAAGCGAATTTCGCCCATAGAAATTGTAGAGGACTTCGCATTAATGCCTTTTTCTGGATCTTTAATCTCAATTGGCTCGTCTAAAATATCGCTAACTCGCTCTACGGCGGTAAAACCTGCTTGAATCGCGGTGAATTTTTCGGCAAACTGGCGCAAAGGGTCAAATAAACGCTGGGCAAATAAGATAAAGGTAGATAAACGCCCAATATCTAACTGCTGGCGCAAAATAAACAAGCCACCTAACCAGAGTACCGCCGCGATCGCAACTAAAGCAATCCATTCTAAAGTTGCCGATACAGCAGAGTCATTGAAAATAGTTACATCGACTTCTTTGATATAACGCTGGTTAGTAGTACGAAACAACTCGGCGTTGAATCTTTCCCGACGAAATAACTGAACTACATTAATGCCGACTATATTTTCTTGCAAAGTAGAATTGAGTGCTGACAATTCTTCTCTAGCTTTGTAATTGGCTTTGCGGTACTGCTGCTGAAAGTAAACAATTAATCCAGTAATTGGCAATAACATCAACACCAACATCAAAGCTAATTGCCATTGCTCCCGAAACATGAATACGACAATTACCAGCATGGAAAATACATCGCTGACAATCCCAATCGCCCCGGTTGTAAACACATCTCCCAAGGCTTCAACGTCGCTGGTAAGCCGAGTAATTAATTTTCCCACCGGAGTGCGATCGAAAAAACGTACTGCTAAAGAGGTAACGCGCTCAAATAAATCATCCCGAATATCTGCGGTGATTTGCTGCCCGACTTTTTGCACCAAATAACCCTGAATACCAGAAAATACTAGCCTAATTACAACAGTTAGCAATAATACTCCCTCAAGAATCCCTAATCCTTGAGCTAATGGCAGATTCCGCAAAAATTCATAAGCACTTGATTCTTTGCGAATCAAAGATATTGCTTGTCCGATTAAAATAGGTTGCAGCGCCCCAGATATCGCTAATGGTACGAGCAATAACATCGAAATTGATAGCAATCGCCCGTGACGACGCGCATAAGGTACTAACCGGAGGAATAATCGCCAATCGTTTTCCCTTGGCTGGCGACTTTCCAAAGGCGATGTTGCAGGTGATACGCTAGTCATTTAAAGCCTAAATAGTAATTGCTGTAACTTTCTTATCTTTACTTTACTTCAGAGTAGAAGTTGTCTTTTCCCCTTGTCACCATGCTAAAGATTAGAGCCTGATATACTCGTGGGGATTTTGCCTAAAATAAATTATGAACAAACTTCACTTCTTTTTCTTGGCAACCTTTGCCAGTCTCATCCCTTTTTCAGTCCAAGCGCAACCTAGCGCTAAGTTAACGGTAGTTGTAAATGGCTTGCGGCATAATTCAGGACAAGTTTGCCTAAGAATTTATTCAAACGAGCAAGGATTTCCTTCAAGTGCTAAAGGTGTCGTGCAAAGTGGATGTACAAAAGTTACGGGAAACTCGGCAGCTAAAGACTTCTACGGTTTAAAACCCGGTACTTATGCAGTGGCTTTGTATGCAGATAAAAACAACGACAGCAAGCTAAATACTAACTTTTTGGGGATTCCTTCCGAGGGTTTTGGCATTTCTAATAATCCCAAAGCAAAAACTCGTCCCCCCAAGTTTAAAGAAGCAAGTTTTGCTCTCAGTCAAAATAAAACTATCAAAATCACAATGCAATATTTGTATGAGTAAGTCTTTAATTGAAGTTGCGTCTATTTGCCGTACTAACGCCCAAAACCTCGCCACGCTTACCACTGAGGAGAAAAATCGGGCAATAAATGCGATCGCACTTGCTTTAGAATCGGCAAAGGCGGATATTATCGCCGCTAATGGAATTGATTGCCAAACCGCCGTCAATGCGGGGATTCCCAAGCCTTTATACAACCGTCTAAAACTAGACGAAGCCAAGCTAAACGATGCTATTGCGGGGGTACGAGATGTTGCTAATTTAAGCGACCCTGTAGGTGCAATTTCTATTCACCGTCAACTAGATGATAATTTAATTCTCAAGCGCGTTACTTGCCCATTAGGGGTTTTGGGCGTTATTTTTGAAGCAAGACCCGATGCGGCAATTCAAATTTCTACTTTGGCAATTAAGTCAGGAAACGGCGTAATCCTCAAAGGTGGGCAAGAGGCGATTCATTCTTGTCAAGCAATTTTAACAGCAATTCACAAAGGACTTGCCCAAACAAACGTTAGTCCCGAAGTCGTGCAATTACTCACAACTAGAGAAGAAACCTTAGAACTATTAAAGTTAGATAAGTATGTAGACTTAATTATTCCTAGAGGTTCTAATTCTTTTGTCCGTTTTGTGCAAAATAACACGCAGATTCCCGTATTAGGTCACGCCGAAGGAATTTGTCATCTGTACATAGATGCGGCGGCGGATGTCGCTAAAGCTGTAGAAATTGCTATTGATGCCAAAACTCAATATCCCGCCGCTTGCAATGCAATAGAAACGCTATTAGTTCATAGTGATATTGCAGCAAAATTTCTTCCCATTGTAGCTACCGCTTTAACACAGCGTGCCGTAGAATTGCGAGGCGATGAAAGTACGCGCAAAATTATCGACGTGGCTTTCGCCAGTGATAGCGACTGGGAGACAGAATACAGCGACTTAATTTTATCAATTAAAATTGTTGATTCATTACCCGAAGCAATTTCCCATATTAATTATTATGGTTCGGGACATACTGATGCGATCGCTACAGAAGATTCTCAAGCTGCAAATACATTTCTTACCCAAGTTAATAGCGCTGGGGTTTACCACAACTGTTCTACGCGCTTTGCTGACGGCTTCCGCTATGGTTTTGGGGCAGAAGTAGGGATTAGTACCCAAAAGCTACCTCCGCGCGGCCCAGTGGGCTTAGAGGGGCTAGTTACCTACAAGTATCAACTCGTAGGAGATGGACATATTGCCGCAACTTATACTGGGGTTGATGGTAAAACTTTTAAGCATCGAGATTTAGACTAATGCTTTTAGCAATGCTTGGAGTTTTAGTTGAATTTCGGCTAATTCCCTATCAGGGTCAGAACCCGCCACAATTCCTGCACCTGCATACAGTCTAGCGCGATCGCCATCTATTAATGCCGAACGAATCCCGACAATAAATTCGCTGTTTCCTTGGTAATCTACCCAACCTAAAGGTGCGGCGTACAATCCGCGTTCAAAGTCTTCATAGCGTTGAATTTCCGCACAGGCTAAGTCTCTCGAAACTCCGGCAACGGCGGGAGTAGGGTGCAGTTGCGCTACAATTTCTAGGGGATGCACGTTATTGGGAATTTTTGCCTCTATTGGTGTCCACAGGTGTTGAATATTAGAAAGTTGGCGCAGTCTTGGCGCTAAGATATCGGCTTCTATTCCTAACGCCTGCAAGTGTTGAGTAATAAAATCTATAACTACTTTGTGTTCGCGTTTTTCTTTGTCGCTATTTAACAAAAGGTTTGCTAAGTCTGCGTCTTCAATAGTAGTTTTACCTCTTGGTGCTGAACCTGCTAAAGCATCAATAATTAATTGGCGATCGCGTATACTAATTAAACGCTCTGGACTTGCACCAATAAAGTTTTGTCCTTTGCCGTTGCTAGTGGAAAATACATAACAATTTGGGTGAATTTGTCGCAGGTTGTTTAAAGAGTCGTAGAGGTTAAAATCTTTACCAGATAATACATCTAAGGTTTGAGCCAAAACAATCTTATTTAACTTTTTTTTGTGAATAGATTCAAGGGCAGAGGTTATTGTTTGTTTAAATTTTTCTATACTTGATACGTCTTTTTTGATTAACTTGCCTGGTAGATGATATTTGTTTAACTGATAATCTAAACTGAGAATATTTTGAATACTACTTTGTAAATCGTCTAATAGTAGTTCTAAATTTGTCTTAGCATCGATTGCTAGATTGGCGATGAGTATACAAAAGTCGCTATATTTAGTAATTTGCCAGCGCGGTAAAAATACTGTAGCGGCGGGAAAAGGATAATTTTGCTCGTTGTCGTCAAAAAAACTAAAGCTACAAAAGAAACGCGGCGCTAAGGAAATATTATTAAGATTGCTAAAAATCACTGTCTTTGCTTGACATGATTTGATAAAATCTTGGACTTTATTAAACCTATTTTTACCATGCAAGTGTAATTGAGCGATCGCATCCATCGCCGCCGTTGCTTCTTGATTGCCCTTATGCTCAAAATAAAAATTTAATTGTTGGGGTTCGGCAATATTTTCAAAAATAACTAACGGATCTACTTGTTCAATTGCCACAGGTATGCTAACGAATTGTTGGCAACTATTGAGCAGACATTTTTGCTGGCAAGCTAAAAGAAATTGATATAGTTTTTTGTAGTCTAAGGAAAAACTGGTACGACACGGTAGAACTGGCATGGATGTAAAAATAGTAAACTTTTTTAAACTTCCGTTCTTAAAAAGCAGGTTCTTGTGATGATATTTCTAGAGGTATCATACTGGGGCGACTTTTAGCCACTTAGTCAAAGATTAAGTTTTATGCTCATTGCGGCAATAACCTTGTCTCCGTTCTAGTTTAAAAGTCCTAGCTATTATTTAGGATAATCTCATTATGTTACCTAATGACTGCCCTAATTGAAAAATTAAGTTATAGAAAATAATAATGTAAAAACACCAATTAAATGTTATTAAGCAACTAAATATTTTATATTCAATTGCTTGTAAATAAAGCAATTTTTTTCTTAAGGGAAGTGCTACTGAAACGTCTCTACTAAACTCTTTTTTGGCTACAACAATAAAAATTTAATTGATATATGACTACAGAATTAATTTCTTATTCAAGACCTAACTTATGGATGGCAGCAATTAAGCCGCCAATGTATAGCGTCGCTATTATTCCGATTTGGGTAGGAACGGCAGTTGCTTTTTATCAAACTCAAAGGTTTGAGCTTTGGCACTTTGCCACTTTTTTAATGTCCGCAATTTTAATTGTCGCTTGGATTAATTTGAGTAACGATGTTTTTGATTCCGAAACAGGCATTGACAAAAACAAAGCGCATTCTTTAGTAAACTTAACCGGAAATAAACAGCTAATTTTTTGGCTGGGCAATCTGTTTTTAGGTTTTGGTTTATTGGGGATACTAGCGATCGCATTTTGGCAAAAAGACGTAACGATTATTGCCCTAATTTTGTTATGTTGCGGATTGGGCTACACCTATCAAGGGCCGCCTTTTCGTTTGGGGTATCAGGGTTTAGGAGAAATCATTTGCTTTATTTGTTTTGGCCCGTTGGCTGTCGCCGCCGCTTACTACAGCCAAGCGCAAAGCTTCTCTCTAACTAGCGTTACAGCTTCGATTGTAGTGGGAGTTGCGACAAGTTTAATCTTATTTTGTTCGCATTTTCATCAAATTACCGACGACTTAGCCGCCGGGAAAAAATCGCCCATTGTACGTTTAGGTACTCTAAAAGCTGCTAACTTGTTACCTTGGCTATGCGGAAGTATTTATGCCCTGACAACGATATTAGTAGCTTTGGGAAGCTTCCCAATTTGGACATTACTGATTTGGTTGAGTTGTCCTTTGGCTGTTAAATTAGCGCGCCACGTCAAGCAAAATCACGATCGCCCAGACGTAGTTAGTAATTGTAAGTTTATCGCCGTAGCCTTGCATTTTTGGAGTGGATTACTTTTAAGTTTGGGATTTATGCTTGCAGGCGGTTAATGTATCAATTTAAGTTTCAGCCTTACCAACGCAAGTTTAAGCAACCTCTGCAAACCAGTCACGGTACTTGGGAAGTTAGAAAAGGAATTATTGTAAGTTTTACAGATAACTCAGGTAAGACAAATTGGGGAGAAATTGCGCCGATTAGCTGGTTTGGTTCAGAAACTTTTACCGAAGCCCTTAATTATTGCCGTCAACTACCAACACAAATTACTACAGAAACTATTTACTCAATTCCTGACTCGCTTCCAGCTTGTCAGTTTGGCTTTGAGTCAGCCTTAGTAGCAAACAAGCAAAACTCCTCCCATCTAACTTACAGTGGCTTGCTAAGTGCTGGAATTGCCGCATTAGAACAATGGAGAGCGCTTTGGGAACAAGGTTATCGTACCTTTAAGTGGAAAATTGGAGTTTACTCGTTCGCCAAAGAATTAGAAATATTTACAGCGATCGCGCACTGTTTACCAGAATCGGCTAAATTGCGCTTAGATGCCAATGGTGGGCTAACTTACGACGAAGCTAAGATATGGTTGCAAACTTGTGACAACAGTAAAATTGTAGAATTTATCGAACAGCCGCTAGGGGTAGAACAGTTTGAGCAAATGCAGCAATTGAGTAATAGTTATAGAACTGCGATCGCTCTAGATGAATCGGTTGCTACTTTTAACCAACTCCAAGCTTGCTATCAAAAGGGTTGGCGAGGGATATTTGTAGTTAAACCTAGTATTATTGGTTATCCTTCTTGCTTGCGTCAGTTTTGCCAAACTCACCCTATTGATGCGGTTTTCTCCTCCTCCTTTGAAACAGAAATTGGCAGAAACGCCGCCCTAAATCTAGCGGTTGAGTTAGCTAACCCTAATCGCGCTGTAGGATTTGGGATTGATAACTTTCTATCGCCGGATACTACGGGGATCTAGAGCATCGCGCAACCCATCACCCAGCAAATTAAACGCCAATACCGTAAGAATAATTAATAATGCTGGGGGCCAAACTAACCAAGGTTGCAGCACCAAAATAGAGGCATTAGTTGCCAGCGACAGCATATTACCCCAAGAAGGATCGGGTTGTTGAATCCCCAAACCAATCAAACTTAGTACCGACTCTGCCACAATAAAGCTCGGAACGGCAAGAGTTGCAGAGATAATAATGTAACTTGCAGTTTGGGGCAAAACGTGGCGGAGGATAATATAAAACGAATCGCCACCCATAGCTTTAGCTGCTTGGACAAATTCGCGCTCTTTAATTGACAGCACTTGTCCGCGAATTACCCTTGCTAAACCCGCCCAGGCAATAAAAGAAGTAATTAAAACAATTAAAATAAATTTTTCGCTACTACTCAATCCTGGGGGCAAAACTGCCGCTAAAGCAACTAACAGGTACAAACTGGGAATCGTCATTAGCACTTCAACCAAGCGCATAATAATACTATCCGTCCAGCCGCCAAAGTACCCAGAAATACCCCCGACAATCATACCGAGAGGAAAAGTAATTGCAATCCCAAGCAAGCCGATACTAAGACTAATTCGCCCACCATGCAGCAATCGTGTAAATTGATCGCGCCCTTGCTCATCTGTACCCAAAAGATTAAACTTCGCGTCTCCCGATGTCCCAAATAGATGCAAATTACCTGGAATACCGCCAAATATTTCTACTTCTTGAAAAGTGGGAGGTAAAGGCAAACTAAACTTAAACATTTGGTAAGGCGCACCAGTAACAAATAGCCGCAACCAAGCGGGTTTTTGACGATCTACAATCAGCTTGCGATCGCCTGTTTCTAATTCTGTCTTACCCTGAGTTGTAGGATAAACATGAGGCCCAAACCCCGCTTCGTCATTCCAGTAAACTCTAGTAGGTGGCAATAAAGAGCCATTTGCTTGAGCATCGTAAGGATCGTAAGGGGCAACAAAATCCGCCGCAAATACTGATATATAAAAAATTAACAGCAATATCGCCCCAAATCGGGCTAGAGGATTTTTTTTCAGTCGTTGCCACCAGTTCATCGCCCTTTCCTTTTTGCCAATTAAAAATAGATTAGCGTATCCGGGCTAGAAGATGCGATCGCATCGTTTTTATGGGGGTGCGATTTTTTTATCAGCAATGGGAATACTGAGCAAAAGGCGATCGCCTTGATTCTATTTTGGTCTTGAAATAATGGAGGTATATAAATGCTTTTCTTGAACAGCTTATTGAAAAATATGATGACTACCTTAAAACTTAAGTAGAATCAGGATTTAGAGAGCGCCTCTCAAGCATTGTCATTTAAATGCTTCTGTTGAAAAGACAATTAATAACAAGGGTTGTAGATTATTTTTGATGAAAGTGACAAAGGAATAATATTAAATATACGAAGTCAGCCTAACAAATAGTTAGTTATCACTCCAATCTGGGAAGAATAACTATATAGATTTCAAGGCAAATAGTAGTACACAGTTATGCAGCAATTAAATTCAGGTACAGCATACATTTTTTGGTGTTTATGGCTTTTTGGATTAGGTGGGGCGCACAGGTTTTATACTGGAAATGTTGGTATTGGGCTAATATACTTATTCACATGGGGTCTTTTTGGCTTCGGACAAGTTATTGATTTAGTTCTCATTCCTGGGATGGTTGACAAGCGTAATCTATACCTGCGTGGGCTACATGGTAGTAGGACATCAAATGTGACCCAACAAGTTACGCTGAATATTGGTGATATTCCACAACTTAAGCCGTTGCAAACAACACAACCTGCCTCTGAAGCTTCAACTAGCCCCATGCAAAGGCTTTTGAAGGCTGCAAAAGAAAATGGTGGTCAACTATCTATTGCTCAAGCAGCTATGCACACTCAGCTAGAAACTGAACAATTAAAAGGCTTGCTTGAAGATGCAACCAAAGCTGGCTATGCTGAGATCAGTAATGATGCAAAAAGCGGAGCGATTCGTTATCATTTCGATGTGTAAAGTTCAGGGGCGAGAATTTTAAATTGTTATACCTCTAAGTATTGAAAGCGATCGCTTTTTACCAATGAGAATATGCGATCGCATCAAATCTCTATTCCACAAAAAACCGCTCTACAGGACAAGCGAAATCAGTTAACAAAGGAGAATTTAATTCATTATCGCTTGTTAGCGTTGCTACTAATACCAATGCAGCATTTTCGCGGCGATAAATTTCAACTTGCTTCAACCGCCAGTTGACAATCCAATATTCCTGTACTCCCCTTAAGGAATAAAGCTTGAGTTTGGCTTCCTTATCTCGACGCTCTTGTTCTGCACCAGACGATAATACTTCTACTACTAATTCTGGTGCGCCTGTCAGATGCCCCGCTTCATCTAGTAAAATTGCTAATCGTTCGTTACTAGCCCAAGCTACATCGGGAATTACGTTGTCTGCATCTGTAAATATTATGCCAGGATTGATAGTAGCTCGCCCTAAACCTTTAGCCCTTGACCAATTTTGTAACTCTGAGTAAATATTGCCACAAGTTTCTTGGTGCATCCAGTGTGGCGATCTAGTCACAAACAATTCTCCGTCAATAATTTCATAGCGCGTACCATCGTTATTGGCTAAGAGTTCTATGTCTGCTGTAGTCCAGCGCACTCTATCGGTTGTATTCTGGCTCATGGCGAAACTCTTTTATCCTGGCATGATTATCTTCTAGGATAATGCACTTAGCTTGTAGCTATCTGTACTTTATCTTCCACAACTCTTGCTGCATAGGTGGTTAGGCTAACGGTTTCATCGTCTAAACACTGTCCGGTTGCAAGGTTAAAGTTTTGCTTGTAAATTGGCGATGCTACTTTTGTTATGCCATTGCGATCGCCTACAATTCCTCTAGATAGCACAAATGCTTTGCTAAATGGATCGTAGTTACTTATCGCGTACACATCGTTTGTATTTCCCACTCTAAAAATTGCTACTTGTTCGCCGCTAACTAAAGCGCATACTCCGGTATTGGGGGCGATGTCTGCAATTGTACAAATATCAATCCATTTTGTTTTTGGTAAAGCTTGAACCATTTTGATGTCTCCTCTAATTTTTCCTGACAATACTATGAGATTTGGGCTGTTAGTTTCTCCGATTCGTAAGCGGGGCGTTTTTGTTCTCTTTCTTCTACATACATTAGGCTTGGATCGGGTGTATCGGAATTAACAAAATGGCGGAATCGCTTGAGTTTTTCAGGATCTTCGATAGTAGCTTTCCACTCGCATTCGTAGGTATTTACTAAATGCTGCATTTCTTGTTCTAATTCTTCGGCAATTCCTAATGAATCATGAATTACTACTTGTTTTAGATAGTCAATTCCACCTTCTAGCTTGTTAAACCAAGTTGCAGTTCTTTCTAATCTATTGGCGGTACGAATATAGAACATTAAGAAACGATCTAAATACTTAATCAAGGTTTCTCTATCTATATCTTCAGCAAGTAAAATTGCGTGTTGTGGCTTCATTCCGCCGTTACCACAGACGTACAAATTCCAACCTTTTTCGGTGGCGATGATGCCAAAATCTTTACTTTGCGCTTCCGCACACTCCCGCGTACAGCCAGATACCGCCGATTTTAACTTGTGGGGCGATCGCAATCCACGATAACGTAATTCTAAATCAATTGCCAATGTTGTAGAATCTTGTACGCCAAATCTACACCAAGTGCTACCTACACAGGATTTGATTGTTCTTAATGCTTTCCCATAAGCGTGTCCCGATTCAAAGCCAGCCTCAATTAATTTGCGCCAAATATGCGGTAATTGATCGACTCTTGCGCCTAATAGATCGATTCTTTGTCCCCCGGTAATTTTAGTATAAAGTCCAAACTCTTTTGCTACTTGTCCTAAAACAATTAACTTATCTGGTGTTAATTCGCCGCCAGGGACTCTAGGAATTACTGAATAAGTACCGTCTTTTTGAATGTTTGCTAAAAATGCGTCGTTGGTATCTTGCAAACCTACATGAGGCTGATTCAAAATGTAATCATTCCAAGTTGAGGCGAGAATAGAAGCTACCGCAGGTTTACAGATTTCACACCCTTTACCTTGTCCGTGTTTTTGCAGCAATTCCTCAAAAGTAATAATTTTTTGACTGCGGACTAAATGGTAAATTTCTTGACGAGAATAAGCAAAGTGTTCGCAGAGATGATTTTTTACTTCTATCCCGGCTTTTTTCATTTCGTACTTAAGCAAATCTGTTACTAATGGTACGCAACCACCGCAACCAGTACCCGCTTTAGTACACTTTTTGACGCTACCTATATCAGTAAAATTGTTTTCTTGAATAGCCGTGCAAATTTGTCCTTTGCTAACATTATTGCAAGAGCAAATTTGCGCCGAGTCGGGGAGGTTCTCAACCCCCATTGCGTTTGTTGATTTACCTTCGCGGGGTGGTAATAATAAATCTTCGGGGTGGGGTGGTAAAGCGATATTATTTTGCACAAATTGCAGTAATGTACCGTAATTTCCCGCGTCACCGACTAAAATTCCGCCTAATAAACGGCTACCATCAGAATTAACAACGAGTTTTTTATAAACTCCGGTAACTGTATCTGTAATCGCAATCTCTTTAGCATTAGAGGTTTTAGCAAAAGCATCACCAAAACTCGCTACATCAACGCCTAGAAGTTTCAACTTTGTAGACATATCAGCGCCTACAAAGGTGCTATTTGGAATATTACTGATTACTTTAGCCGCTACACTTGCCATTGTATAACCAGGTGCAACTAAACCATATATTCTATTTTGATAAAGGGCGCATTCACCGATCGCATAAATATCAGGATCGGAAGTTTGACACTGTTCGTTAATTACAATACCACCGCGATCGCCTACTTTGATGCCGCATTCTCTAGCAATTTCATCGCGGGGGCGAATCCCTGCCGAAAATACTATCATATCGGCTTGCAACTCCGTACCATCAGCAAAGGTCATTTTGGTAACTTTACCGTCAATGCTGATAATTTCTGTGGTGGATTTGTTGGTATGAACGCTAACACCTAATTCTTCGATTTTGTTGCGTAAAATATTACCGCCAGTGTCATCTATTTGCATTGGCATTAATCGCGGTGCAAACTCCACTACATGAGTTTTTAAACCCATGTTTTTTAGCGCGTTAGCACATTCTAAACCTAATAATCCGCCACCAATTACTACCCCAGTTTGGCAATTTTTGGCATACGCAGACATTCCTTCTAAGTCTTCAATGGTACGATATACAAACGTTCCTAAGCTTTCTTTTCCTTTAATTGGCGGAACAAAAGGATAAGAACCCGTTGCTAATACTAACTTGTCGTAATTAATTGCTAAACCGTTGGCGCTATGAACTACTTTTTGCTGACGATCGATTTCAATAGCGCGATCGCCTATATGAATATTAATATTATTTTCTTGATATAATCCTGGCGTAACTAATGTTAAATCTGCGGCGGTTTTGCCAGAAAAGTAACTACTCAAATTAACGCGATCGGAGGCTACGCGCGGTTCTTCGCAAAATGTTATCACGTTCCAAGAAGCGATCGCACCATTGGCAATAATTTCTTCTAGAAACTTATGCCCTACCATGCCATTTCCCACTACAACAAGATTCTTTTTCGCTGTCATTGATTTTGGTTTCATTAACGTTGTTTTACCTAATAAGACATTTAGAATAATTCCCCAGTTAATTTGTATCAAAGACAACAAAAGCCTGCCGATTAATGCAGTAATTGAATCAATAAAGTTCAATTACTGCATTCAACTAATTTTCAATAGTTTTTAACTGTTCAAATAGCTGAGATACTTTACTTAAATCTTTATCTCCAGGACTGCGTTCAACGCCGCTAGATAAATCGATTCCATTAGGTTTTACTTGACTTAAAGCATCAATTATGTTATCTGGGGTCAATCCTCCCGCTAGTAACCAAGAGCATTTAGGATTAAATGCTTGCAAAGTTTGCCAATCTAAAGTTTTACCTGTACCGCCTAGTTGTTGAGGATCGTAGGCATCAAGTAGTAATGTATCAACATAGCTCGTGTAAATATCTAGTTGTTTTAATGCTTGAGCGTTTTTTACTCTTAAAGCTTTGATAATTTCTACATCTGGCAAAACTTGGCGAAGCTGGGCGCAAAAATCTGGGGATTCGTCGCCGTGTAACTGTACCCCCGTTAAACCCGCATCCGCTACTATGCGATTTATCTCAGCAATGGGAGAGTTTGCAAAAACGCCGATGCGCTCTACATTGTCTGATAATAGTTCCCTGACAGCCTGAATTTGCATAGCAGTAACGTAACGCGGTGAAGCTGGTACGCAAATAAACCCAAGGGCGTTTGCACCCAAAGAGGCGATCGCTTTCCCTTGGTCTGGTCTAGTAATCCCGCAAATTTTGACTCGCATTGCAATTCGTATTAAATCTTTAATTAACTTTTAAAACAGATTTTAGTTCTGTGCCAGTCTATTTTGATAATCCTTAAGTTGTTAATATCCTTTTTTCGGGAGGAATCACCTTGATTAATTTGATGTTACTTGCTGCCGTTCAACCAACCGTTCCTGATACACTGCGATGGAGTTGGACGGGAACGGGGATTATTGTAGGTATTAGCTTATTCATTTTGTTTATTGCGGGTAGAACTATCCGTTACCCCCAAACTGGCCCTAAGATGCCTTTACCGTTTCCTTCGCTCTTTAATAACCCCAGCGTTGGTACGTTTTTAGCTTCCATGAGTTTCGGTCACATTCTCGGTATTGCTACCGTCTTAGGACTGACAAATATTGGTGTCTTGAAGTAAAAATACCTAGAAAATTCCTGTTAGGGGCGCATTCGTGCGTCCTTTATTATTGAAATGCTTATCAAAGCACTTTTCCCCCCGTCTCCCTTGTCTCCCCCATCGCTCAAAATTACCGATTATTAGCTTGCTTGCAAGTACGGATTATGCGAATAGTTGTGCGTCACAATGCGGACAGTCAATTGTCTATTCTAGGTATTACAGGCTGCTATGGCTAAATGTATTAGTAGATCGGTTGCCTGGAAATATTTAGTTATAGGAAAATGCCATGCAAACAGGTTGGCGCGTTGGATCTTTATTTGAAATACCTTTATTTTTAGACCCCCTATGGTTTGGGATATTAGCGATCGCTACGGTAAACTTTGGCGTTGCTTATACTCAATGGGGTAGCGTACTTGCTTGGAGTGCGGGGCTAGTAATGGCGCTGATGCTGTTTGGTTCGGTATTGTTGCACGAACTGGGTCACAGCTTAGTAGCCCAAAAGCAAGGAATTAAGGTTAAATCAATTACTTTATTTTTCTTTGGTGGAATTGCCGCAATTGAAGAAGAATCAAAAACCCCCGGTGGCGCGTTTCAAGTTGCGATCGCCGGACCCGCCGTTAGTATTGGGCTATTTGTAATTTTAACGCTGCTAAGTATTGCCTTACCAAGCGGTAGTTTAGTTAGCGCTATGACGGGAGACTTAGCCAAAATCAACATCGTATTAGCGCTATTTAACCTCATTCCCGGCTTACCCTTGGACGGCGGACAAGTTTTGAAAGCGGCGGTATGGAAAGCCACAGGAAACCGCTTTAAAGCCGTACATTGGGCAGCAAAAGCGGGGCAAATTTTGGGTTGGAGTGCGATCGCGGCGGGTTTAGCAATTGACTTTTTTACAGGCGAATTAATTACAGGCTTGTGGATTGCTTTACTTGGCTGGTTTGGGATTCGCAACGCCAATGCTTACGATAGCGTCACTTCTTTGCAAGAAATATTGCTCAAGCTAGTTGCTAGTGATGCTATTAGCAGCGATTTTCGGGTCATTGATGCCGACCAAAGCCTGCGTTCTTTTGCAGACTCTTATTTGCTCCAAACTACCGCTCCAGAGGTTTATTTTGCTGCTTCGGAGGGTAGATACCGAGGCATGGTATCAGTAGACGATTTGCGAACTGTAGAACGTAGTGAGTGGGAAACTAAAACATTGCAAGACATCTTGCATCCGTTGACAGAAGTTCCCTCCGTCAAAGAGTCAACACCGCTTGTCGAAGTAATTAACCAGCTAGAAACCCAGCAATTGCCAAGGATTGTCGTCCTTTCTCCCGCAGAAGCGGTAGCCGGGGTAATAGATCGCGGCGATATTGTCCGGGCGGTAGGTGCAAAGCTTAATAAGCCCTTTTCCGAAGCTGATATCAAGCGGGTTAAAGAAGATGGCAGTTTTCCGCCTACATTGCAGTTAGGTGCGATCGCAAAATCGACAAAAAGCTAATTGTTACAACCCCTAAACCCCGCCTCTATTAACCTTTTGATTAGACTTCCTGCGTGAATAATCTTTTGTCTCTTAGCCCCAAGTCTGGGGAGAATAGATTTAAAGTCCCCCAAAGTTGGGGGATTTAGGGGGCTTTCCTAGATTCATGCAAGAAGTCTATTGAAACCCAGTCGGCTTCAGCCAACTTTAGCTATTAGCCTTGGGTTTTAACCCTAGGCGGGTTAACGGGTTGCTGATGCAAAATTGCCTCCCACTCTAACGCAGACAAAGGTTTTACCTCTAATTGAATGTTAAAGCAATTTCTAGCCGCAGTAGTCAAAGCTTCTACTACAACAGTTGGTTCAATTAAAGGTAGATTAATAGATTGAAAAACCTCCGTCTCAAAAACTCGCCCAAATAACTCCTTATCTGGTGCTAAACGCATCGAACCATGTTGTAAGATTGCTTTACCGCGTTTCATTTGAGCGCTGCCAATTAATTTATTCCCATCGGTTAGCACCAAATCCGCCCCTGTAGCCGTACCAAAACAGTTAGGGTTATGAATGTATCCCCGTCCAGCTTCACCATACTGCAACGGGATTCCCAAACTTTGCCACCCTGCAATCAAAAACTCGCAAAGCTGTTGATACACCTGTATTCGACTGCCGTTTAGTTCGGATGTCACCACAGTATAAGTTAAATCACCTTGATGCAATACCGCCCTTCCCCCCGTAGGACGACGTACCAATTCTACAGGTTTGCCATTCCAAGTAATTTGTTGCCAATGGCTAGGAAATTTAGATTGATGATAGCCTAAAGAAATTGCCACAGGCGACCAAGTATAAAAGCGCAAAGTTGACGGATGCAAACCTGACAAGTGTTGTTCTAATAACCACCTATCTATTGCCATTTGCATCCGCCCAGAAGCTTCTAAGAGTGGAATTAATCGCCAAATGGGTTTATGCTGCACCAAACTCCGCTTGCAAGGCTTCATCATTATCATCAGCGATCGTAGCAACAATCGTGATAATGCGCGAAATTTCTCCTGGTGATAATTCTGCCAAGGTACGGCTTGATAATACAACTACTTGCTCTTTATCGATACCAAAACAAGCTTCAAAGGTATTTGTCCAGTTCATTTCTAAAAGCTTCCGCATTAATCCCGCATCGTTTTGAGTCGGTAAATTTAATACTTTAGACCAAACTGAAATTGTATCTTCATCCGTTAGTCCGCTAAGTTGGACGAATACTTCTACGCTACCGTACTTAAATTTCCATAAGTAGCTTTTTTCTGTTTGGCTAACCATTGCACTATTGTCTTGTTCAAGACTGGCAATTACGGTTTGAATTACGTCTATGTGGCTAGATGGACTTTCTTCAATCAATTCGTCAACTAATTGTTCGCTATTTATGGGTTGATTTACGATCGCATCGGCGTTAGTCATAACTAATAACTCCTAAAATACATTGCTTTAAACCTACTTTACCGCCTGTCAGGTTTATTTGATTTAGTAGTAATGCGATCGCTAAATAATAGAGGGGTTTAAACCCCTCTACTAAATTAAGCTGCTTTTTTATGAGCAATTAAATACTTACTCATAAAATGTACTTGGGTTGTAATATCCTCAAAACCCGCCTTTTCCAACCGTTCTACTAAGTCATCAGTCATATAATGCTTATAGTAAGGTTCGTGGAAGGTTTCATGAAAACTATCCATTACTGGGGTCATTTCTGGAGAGTCAATTGTCTGAATTGAGTCGCAAATAACAAATACTCCTCCTGGCTGCACTACTCTAAAACACTCCTCCATTACCTGCTGACGCGCAGCACTTGGCAACTCGTGGAATGTAAATACACAAGTTACTGCATGAAAGTAGTTGTCTAAATAAGGCAGTTTTTCGGCATTGGCTTGAAGAAGTTGTGGTAATTCTCCAGGAATTTGGGATAGTAGCTGGTTTGCTTTACGCAGGTAAGCAGGTGATAAATCTGTCCCAAATAGCGA
This sequence comes from Aliterella sp. RAGGC_92, assembly GCA_030826005.1. Classification (GTDB taxonomy): domain Bacteria; phylum Cyanobacteriota; class Cyanobacteriia; order Cyanobacteriales; family Chroococcidiopsidaceae; genus Aliterella. The sequence goes on along the minus strand of JAPJOW010000021.1, from coordinate 1,619 downwards.
AGCTTGAGGAAAAGCATTTCGCAGTAGTTTCAGCGTTCTTCCCGTACCACAAGCTATATCTAAAATTCGAGGTTTTGTATTTGCACCTAAGTTAGCTTTTAGCGGTGCTAAAATCCTCCGCCGCATCGGATCGGCTGAACCACCAAATAATAGCTCAACTTGCAAGTCATACAAGTTAGCCGAGGAGTCGCTGAGATAACCATTAGTTTGATGATGGAAGTTTTGTAAATAGTAGCTAGGATAATCTTCTTTGGCTAACTCTACAGAAAAATCTTGATAATTTTTCTGGTTTAATCGCTGCCAAATTTGCGGCATATCTAGCCAAACTTCAGGATAATAACGGAAAAACTCAGCCCAAGGATTATCAAACAGCAAGCTATGAGGATATACTCCATTTTCCGCATCTTGCCAATCTGCTTCAAGCAATTGATTTAATCTTGCTTGCAGTTTTACCAGCAATTGGGGAGTAATCGGCGCGGGTTTTGGTTTTAACTGAGGAGATACTAAGCCCATTACTTGCGAACTTAAGTATTTATGAGCTAAACCAAAGTAGTTTTTACCATTTTGAAAAGTCTGATAGGTCAGCTTGGTTACGGTGTCAGACATGGGAATAGCTGAAGTCAATTGTGTATATTATTACTAACGTAAATAATTGTAACGAAAAATTCCTCTGCCTAGGTGAAGACACTCTACCAAAATTTTGATTTTAGTTGTCAAATTGTCTGACTTTGCAACTGATTAAACTTAGCGCGAATTGTCTCAATTCGTTTGCGATTTACTCCCAAGTCTGACTCGCCCAAACGCGAAGCCGAACGGACGTGAATTACTTTGGCATCGTTATCTAATAAAAACTCCACATCATCAACAAATCCCACTACGGGAATTGTAAATTCTGCATAGATATAGTTATCTTTTTCCTGTTCTATTTTAGATTGCTTGAAAGATTGCACAACGGCTTTAAGAGTCTTAAAAGCGTCTTCAGTAGAGGAAGTATAAGTTATGGGCATAATACTATGCTCGGCATCTAAACTTTGGCTATTGACGCAATTAGGCGTAGCAGGACAAGCTAGTAATTGACCTGTAGCTATACCGAGGGTATTAGGTTTAGTACCTGCTAATAACTTAGTTTGCCCAGCAAAAAATATAGTTCCTCCTAGTAAAAAAACTAATATTAGAACTATAGGCAAATAACGAGAAATAATTGTTTTAAATTCCATAATTTTATTGTCCTTAAAATAAGTGTTACTCTACATACTCGCTATTTACGCTTAGTTCTAGAGTGTCTTCGTCAACTTGAATATACAACACATTTGGGCGACAACAAACTTGGCAGTCTTCAATATAAGACTGATAATTACCAGCACTTAAATCAATAAAGGCTATATTAGGTTCGCCGCAATAAGCACAAAAATACTCGGTGGAATTTTGCAAGGTTAGTGTTTATCTAAAAAGTTATTAATTGCCGTTTTAATTGCTTGTTTTTGTTCGGTGTCGTAGTTCCAACGCTCCAAAAAAGCTCTATAGCTACCATCCCCATCAATACTTGCTATCATCTGCTGCAACTTGTCGGACATCAAATCTAAATTTAACAATTTTATCAATCGCGCTGTTCGTTCTTG
>JAPJOW010000276.1:1265-4924 GCA_030826005.1 Aliterella sp. RAGGC_92 | reverse complement strand
ACTTAACATTTGAGGAGACTTGCAAGGCAGAATAGTTTTTAATTACCTATATTGGTAGAGAAAATTTTGTTTAATGTACTGTAAATGCTAGTCCTAAAAGACTCTAAAAAATAACATCGTTGCCTCCGCAAGCAACGATGTTAACTCAGAGCAAAATTCAAGTTTATAAAAACGAGCCTTTAATTAAGAATGCGTCCCAACTTTTTGAGATTTTGTTTGCATAGCGTAATCTTTAAACCGTTCAAGATCGGCTTTAATCGTCGATTCTACAGCTTTCCCTAAAAATAGGTTATCCATAATTTTGCCCAAAATGCCCGGAATAGCGTAGGCAATAGAGAGTTTAACAATACTGCAATTGTTGGGGCGATCGTAAAAGCGAATAGCGCCCCTATTGGGCAATCCATCTACCGATTCCCACTCAATAATCTGGTGAGGGACAATTTTTGAGATGCGCGATAGCCAGCTAAATTCTAAACTACCCGTTTTTAGCTTCCAGCGCGATCGCTGCGGATCGTTTGGTAAAACTTTTACCGAATCAATCCATTTCATCCACAAAGGCATTTGCTCCAAATCTGCCCATAGCTGCCAAACTACATCTATAGGAGCATCTACTTCAACCTGTACGCTATGCTCTAACCAATCAGCCATTTAGTTTTCCTCTATTGTTGTTTGGGCTACGCTACGGTAGATAATTGCTGGCGATTTTCTAGTTCTTCTTTACTAGCCAAAATTGCTTTAGCCGCCTGACGACCAGAAAGCGTTGCTCCTTCCATACTATCGATATAGTCTTGCTGAGTATAACTCCCCGCTAGAAAGAAATTACTTACAGGGGTTTTTTGGGATGGACGATAGATATCCATTCCCGGAGCTTCGCGATACAAGGACTGAGCGAGTTTAACGACATTGTACCAAGTCATATTTAATTCCCGCGATGAGGGGAATAAGGCATGAACTTGTTTAAGGACGTGGTGGGCAATTTCTTCATTGCTTTGTTTAATAAATGGATCTCCTGGTGTTAATACCAGTTGCATTAACGATCCTTGTCCCGGAATGTAGTAGTCGCTAGGGCTAGTTAAAGCCAAGTCTGCAAAACAAGAAAAGTCAGCATCCGCCGTATATAGTAAATTATCTATCCCCGCCGCACGGTCTAATTGAGTCCGTTCTGTAGTATTTTGTAACTCCGTTACCCAACCATCAAATCTTAACTGTACGGTGGCTACAGGTACGGCATCTAATTTGTAAATGTTGTCAAATTCCGACCACTTGCGCCACTGGGGGGGTAATATTTTTTGAATCCCTGGGACATCACACGCAAATAGATAGGCATCAGCTAAAACTGTTTCTTCGATTTCGCCTTTAGCAATTACCAAGCCAGAAACAATTGTTTGTTCGCCTGTTTCGGTAAACTGAATTTCTCTCACGCGGCGACGAGTGTGAATTTTTGCGCCTCGATCTTCTAAGTATTTGACAATTGGCTTGAGTAAATATTCGTGGGGCGAACCTTCTAGCATTCGCAGTACAGAAGCTTCGCTTCTAGTTGCAAACATTAAAAAGATCGTCAGCATACAACGGGCGGAAATATTTTCTGTGTCAATAAAGCCCAGGGCGTAAGCAATAGGATTCCACATCCGCTTGAGACTGCCATTGCTACCTCCTTGGCGGCGAAACCAATCTGCAAAGCTGACACTATCCAAGTTGCGGATAGTTTTCATCGCCCCTTCAAAGTCTACCAAGCCTCGGACTATCGGGCTAGTGCCAAGAGCGATCGCATTTTGGGCTTTATCTAGCAGCGATAGTTGAGAAGTCGTAAAAAATGCCTTTAAGCCATTAAAGGGCGCACCCGTCAGAAAACGAAAATCCAATTCGCCAATTCGTCCGCCTTCATTAATAAAAGTATGGGTATGTTGCTTTAAGCGCAAGCTATCCCACGCCCCCACTTTTTTCATTAATTCAAATAGTTGGTAGTAGTTACCAAAAAAGACGTGCAATCCCATTTCTACATGATTGCCATCTGCGTCTACCCAACTGCCAACTTTGCCGCCAACAAACGGACGGGATTCAAAAATTTCTACTTCCCAGCCTGCTTCTGCTAATTCTACAGCACTTGCCAGCCCCGCTAGTCCTGCCCCGACGATCGCAACCCGCATTTAGTTTTTGTATCCTTCTCGCATTCTTTACATATTTTAATCTTTAGCGGTTTTGTTTTCACTGGGTAAACTAGGAGAATATGCTTTAAACTGCCAAAGTCCGATTACTTTTTCAATTTGAAACTCTATCAAACGTTTAGCAACAGCAAGTTGTAGAGCTTTTTCACTATCCCAAGCGATCGCCGTCCCTGTACGCTGAAGCGAAGGAAGATGGATTACTGGGCGCAAAGGTAGAAAAAGTATCAGGCGTTTCCAATACGTTGCCAAAGCTACTAACGAATCCTCCCACTGCGGTACAATCTAATCGCCTTGCGTAGCATGACAACAGCATTTTTATTGTTAGTCGTGCGCGATTATCTTCTTCAAGCTTGGTGTAATGGTAGGGTATTTAGTTTTTTTAACCATATCTACAGGGATTTTTGCAATATTCAGCCTCGGTTTAAATTTGCAGTGGGGTTTTACGGGGCTAATTAATTTCGGTCACGTCGCGTTTATGACTGTCGGTGCATATACTACGGTTTTGCTGACTCTGTATGGCGTACCGCTAATATTTGCAGCTTTAATTGGTGGCTTTTTAGCGGCAATACTAGGGCTATTGATTGGACTATCAACGTTACGATTGCGAGAAGATTATTTAGCGATCGTTACTATTGGCGTATCGGAGTTAGTTAGATTATTTGTGAATAATCAACAATTACCTACCCCTAGCGGTTTTGTTGATGGAGTCCAAGGACTGCAAAGCTATCCGCTACCACTAACAAATATTGTTCCCAATCCTTTGTTTAAGTTGACAACAATGGGGCTATTAACCGTAGTTGTTGGCTTGTGTTTGTGGCGAATGTGGGGCTGGATTAAAGGACAAAACAACTCAAAAAATCCTCGCTATTCCTTTGCTGTGCGCCTCATTTTGGGCATTGTAGCTGTAGGCTTTACTATGACAATTTACCTTACCGGATTAACGGCGCTTTCTGACTACAGCAGATACGAAAAATCTGGGCTGATGGTAACGGTGTTAGTCGTGCTAACGATGGTATTTTGGCTATTAGAATTATTAGTGCGAAGTCCTTGGGGTCGCGTGCTTAAAGCCATCCGCGAAGACGAGCAAGTTCCCAAAGCTTTAGGTAAAAATGTATTTTGGTATAAGTTGCAGGCATTTATGCTGGGCGGTGCGATCGCAGGACTTGCGGGAGCGTTCTTTGCATGGCAACTTACTACTATTTATCCTAATAGTTTTGAACCGCAAACTACCTTCAATGCTTGGATTATCGTCATTTTGGGTGGCGCTAGTAATAATGTCGGAACATTGCTGGGTGCGATCGTTTTCTTTGCTTACGAAGAACTAACTAGAAATGTTTTACCCCAAATCATTCCCCTAGATGCAGCGCGTTTAGCGGCTTTTCGCATTATGGTAATTGGGTTTTTACTAATGGTAATGATGATTTGGCGACCTCAAGGCATTTTAGGTAAAAAGGAGGAATTAACCCTTGGTAAATAACGAGTTTAACTCTGCTT
>JAPJOW010000276.1:0-1165 GCA_030826005.1 Aliterella sp. RAGGC_92 | reverse complement strand
CCTTTACTTACAGCCACAGGTATTGCTAAAAGCTTCGGCGGTATCAAAGCTGTAAATAACGCAGAGATAGAAGTAAAAAAAGGCAGCATTACCGGGTTAATTGGCCCAAATGGAGCGGGAAAAACTACGCTTTTTAACTTACTTTCTAATTTTATTCGTCCCGATCGCGGTACGGTAATTTTTGACGGCGAACAAATCCAACAATTGCAACCTTATCAAATTGCTCAACAGGGTATGGTGCGGACGTTTCAAGTTGCTCGTACTCTTTCCCGTTTGTCAGTAATGGAAAATATGTTACTAGGGGCGCAAAAGCAGACAGGCGAAAACTTTTGGCTGGTTTGGTTTCAACGCAAGCTTGTAGTTACTGAAGAAAGGCAATTAAAAGAGCGGGCGATCGCTTTGTTAGAATCGGTGGGACTAGCGCACATGGCAAACGAATACGCTGGGGCGCTTTCTGGGGGACAGCGCAAGCTATTAGAGATGGCGCGGGCATTAATGACAAATCCTAAGCTAATTCTATTAGACGAACCCGCAGCCGGGGTAAATCCAACGCTAATTAATCAAATATGCGATCGCATTAAGTTATGGAATTCTGAAGGGATGACTTTTTTGATTATCGAACACAACATGGATGTAATTATGTCTTTGTGCGATCGCGTTTGGGTACTAGCAGAAGGTCAAAATCTAGCAGTAGGAACACCCGCAGAAATTCAAACCAATTCCCAAGTATTGGAAGCATATTTAGGGCAATAACTGTAGAGACGTTGCGGTGCAACGTCTTTAACATTTCCTGTAAAATCGATTACCATAGAATTTATGTCCCTGTCGCCCCATATTTTCAAATGGGTAGGAGGAAATGAATGATTGGCACAATTTCTTTAACCACGTTGACGACAATTTAGCAAGTAACACTTACCGCATCTTTGAGAAGGAACACAAAGCCGAGATTTTAGATTGGTTTAGTCGAGAAGATGTAGCAAAAGAGCAGAAAGAAGCGTTTATTCAAGCTTTAATAGATTTTAAGGACGATTGCGGCGATTTTTATAAGTATCGCGCCTACTTTTTAGCCGCCGAAGCAATTAACTACTTTAAAGATTGTTCAATTGGAGATGCGATCGCACTGCAAATCCTTAAGTGGAGCTATGCTTATTTCCGTCAAGATAAG
>JAPJOW010000275.1 GCA_030826005.1 Aliterella sp. RAGGC_92 | reverse complement strand
GCTTTTAGGCGCAGAGTTAAATTATCGCGTCAATACTTACACCGCCGAAACACCTTTAGCACAGCGCGAAGAATTGCGCCGACAATTTGAAAATGGCGACTTGCAAGGATTAGTCGCCATTCGCTGTTTAGATGAAGGGGTAGATATTCCTGCGATTAAAACCGCCGTAATTTTAGCTAGTAGCAGCAATCCGCGCCAGTTTATTCAAAGGCGGGGTAGAATATTACGCCCCTATCCTGGCAAACAACGCGCTACTCTATTTGACATGATTGTTATGCCTCCGCAGTTAGATAGACAAACTTGGGAAGTGGAACGTAACTTATTGAAAAAAGAGTTAAAAAGATTTATTGAATTTGCCGACTTAGCAGACAATGCTGGCGAAGCTAGACGAACTTTACTAACATTGCAAAAACAGTACGGATTGCTAGACTTGTAAGCTCCTCTTTTTAGTAATTATAAGTAAGAGCGATCGCTATTTTGAAAAGGAACAACTAAACTCTTATTCCCCAGTACCGGGGGTTTGGAGGCAATAATGATATGAAAGAAACTAATATTAACGACATTCAAGCACCGATTACAAACGCACCGCCAGAAGTTAAAAATATTATTGAGCGAGTATTGCAAGCAGAAAAAGACAAGTTATATATGAAAAGCCCTTGGAATATTAACGATGATATTCTCAAAATTATCAAGGAAGAAGTGCAATGAAATTGATGTCAATTCAGCTAAGTAATTTTCGTCAATTTTATCACACAACGCCGGAAATATTTTTAGCAGGTACGGAGCGCAATACGACAGTTATTCATGGTAATAATGGCGCTGGAAAAACAACTTTGCTTAATGCTTTTACTTGGGTATTGTACGAAAAATTTACCGCCGCCTTTGCAGTAGAAGAACAATTAGTAAATAAACGCGCAATTAGCGAAGTACAAATAGGTGAATCTGTTGAATGTTGGGTAAGTCTCGTATTTGAACATGATGGCAAACGCTATCGTTTTAGACGCGCGTGTAAAGCTTATAGAAATAACGATAAAATTGAGCATACTAAAAGTATATTATCTCCTTACATATCCGCCGATGATGGACGCTGGGTAATATCTCCCCAAACATCGGAAGATATAATTGGGCGAATTTTGCCAGAGACATTGTATCAATACTTCTTTTTTGATGGCGAAAGAATCGAGCGAATTGTTAGAGATGAGAAAAAAGGCGAAATTGCTGAAGCGACGAAAGAATTATTGGGAATAAAAGTATTAAATCGGGCAATAGATCATTTAAAAGCAGCAAAAAGAACTTTAGAAGACGAATTAAAAGCAATCGGGGACTCGGAGACTAAAAAACTCTTAAAAGAACAAGAAAATTTAGAAAATAAAATAAACGATCTTTCCGCAAGACAAAAAGAGATATTAATAGAATTACAAAATCAAGAAGAAATCAAAAAACATTTAGGAACTTGTTTATTAGAACTAAGTGGTGCGGAAGAATTACAAAGTCGGCGTGATGAACTCGAACAACAACAGAAACTATTTCGAGAAAAACTGAGACAAGCAAAAGATATTTTAAAAAGAGTTATTTCTACACGCGGATATACAGTTTTACTTTCTGATGTTACTGCCGAGTTTAGAAAGATTATTGATGGATTGAGAGAGAGAGGCGAATTACCTACAGGAATTAAACGCCAGTTTGTCGGCGATTTATTAGAACAGCAACGTTGCATTTGTGGCGCAGAATTAATAAATGGCACTCACGCCCATCATTTAGTAGCAGCTTGGTTAAATAAAGCAGGTTCTTCAGATGTAGAAGAAACAGCTATTCGCATGGGCGCGCAAGTAGATGAAATCGATAAACAAGTCCCGGAATTTTGGCAAGAAGTCGATCGACAGCAAGATAATATCAAGCAGTATAGAACAGAAATATCGAGAATAGAAAGCGATGTAGATACGATTAGAGAAAAGTTATTAAACTATCCAAATGAAGACATCCAACAGTTACAAAAACGTTTAGATTTTACAGAGTTAACTATCCGCGAGTTGCTTTTAGAACAAGGAGCAAATCAACAAAAAATAGAGGATCTCAATGTTGAAACGGCGGAAATAGCTAAACAAGTCGCTAAACAAAAAATGAACGAACAAAAGCAAGCTTTAGCGCAACGCAGAATTATTGCAACTCAAGAAGCTACCGAACGTTTAATTGAAGTAAGAAAAAGATTAGAGCAACAATTTCGCGTATTATTGGAGCAAAAAGTACAGCAAATATTCGCTCAAATATCCTTCACTCCTTATATACCCAAACTTAGCGACAAATACGAATTAACATTAATAGAAAATACTACTTGGCAAGAAGCAACCGTTGCAGCTTCTACCGGAGAAAATCAAATACTTAGCTTATCTTTTATTGGGGCAATTATCGACAGAGTACGAGAATGGAGCGAAAATAAACTTTTAATGGGTACAGATAGTAGTACCTTTCCAATAGTAATGGATTCTCCTTTTGGTAGCCTAGATGAAATTTATCGGCGACAAATTGCGAAAACAATTCCTAACTTAGCAAATCAATTAATTGTATTAGTTTCTAAAACCCAATGGCGCGGCGAAGTTGCCGAGGAAATGGCAAATTATATCGGTAGAGAATACATACTTACCTACAATTCGCCTAAATTAGACTGTGAAGAAGATGCAATTATTATAGATGGCGATCGCTATCCTTTAGTTAAGCAAAGTCCTAACGAGTTTGAATATACTGAAATAGTTGAGGTAGAACGCAATGGTTATAGCTCCTAATTTACAACTAGAAACAGATACTTGGGTAAAATCTAGCCCAGAACAATTTTTGGCAATAGCCGAGCAAATAAATCACCCGAAGGCTAAAATTTACTATCATCGGGGTTACATGAGGGTTGAAATTTCACCAGTAGGGCCGCTTCATGCTAGACAAAATTCTATAATTTCTAAAGTTATTAGTCTTTATGCTACTGTCAAAAATATTCGCATTGTTGAGCTAGTTAATGCTAGTTTTCGTCAACCAGCTAAGAGTGAATTTCAACCAGATTTGTCTTACTACATTGGTACAGAGTTTGAGTTGCCACCTCGGACAAATACACCAATTAATGTGAATGAATTTAATCCACCTCGATTGGTAATTGAAATTGGTGCATCATCTGTAAACGACGATTTAGGAACAAAGCGATTACTTTATGAAAATTCAGGAGTCGAAGAATATTGGGTAATCGATGCAGATTCAGATGATGTTATTGCTTTTTCTATTTCTGATGGGCGTAGCGGTACAGTTCAAGAATCGTTAGTATTACCAGGGCTGGTAATTTCCCTCGTAGAATCTGCCTTAAAACGCAGCCAAACGGAAGATGACGGCGCAATCAATCGCTGGTTATTGCAAACTTTTAGCTAATATTAGCTGGCTAACCCTTGATAACTCAACCAAGCTCGATAAAAAATATATATTGACAGGATTCCTAAAAAACTGCGAAATACGATACTAACGACATTATCTGGTAACTTCGGCAAAACCCGCGTACTAATTTGCGCTCCTAGTAATCCCCCGCACCCTAAGATTAGCCCTTGAATAAATAGTACATTCCCTGCATAAGCTTGGGTTACAGAAGCCGATACCGCCGTACTAATAATTACTCCTAAGCTAGTTTGAATTGCTAATTTAATATGCTCCCCTAATAGCAACATTTGCAATGGCACCATTATCACACCACCACCAACACCAAATAAACCTGCTAAAAGCCCTCCTGCGCTTCCTGTTGCTATTCTAGAAATAGTTGGGTTAATGGTTTTTTTACCTGGATGTTCTTGAGCAAGCAATTGTTTCCGTAGCTGGACTAAATAAATATTAGTAAGTAGTAAAACTCCAAATAAAGCTAGTAGCAAATAAGACGGAATATTAATTGCTAAAATTACTCCGATTTGAGCGGTTATTAAAGCTGGAATGCCTAAGTACAGCACTTTTTTTAAGTTAAAATAACCCATGCGCCAATTTTGAATACTACCAGAAACCGAAGTAATTACAATTGCTAAACTACTGGTAGCTGTCGCTTTTATCGGCTCATTACCTAAAGATACTAAAAGCGGTACTAATATCACGCCGCCACCAATACCTAACAAGCCTGCCATAATTCCTGAAACTAACCCGCCAATCGCTAAAATTAATATTTCTGTTGTAGTCATAGTATTTTATTTACTAACAGTTAAAAAGAGCATCATATAAATCTAATGCTCTTTATACACAATTGTTTTATTTGTATAACTTGTAACTTAGCACTTTTAATTGCTGTGTTATGGTTAAGCCCATGTTCCTACAGGTGCTTTGGTAAAAGATTTAATTTCAATTCCATGACCTGAAGGATCTTCAATAAACATTACGTGCTGTTCGTGTCCGGTATTTAAAAATCGAATACGGGGTTTTTTGATAAACTTAGTATCATGAGCAATTAAACGCTCTTTAACTATTTCAAACACTTCATAGCTTAAAGCTGCTCCAAAATGCGGTACTGGAACATCTTCCGCATCTACTTCTCTTTGAATGTTTTTGGCGCTAAATCCTGGTACTTCGTGGCAAGTAAGTTGACATCCATAAAAATCGAAATGCACGGAAGTTTTTGAAGCGCGGCGTTCTTCAATTCCTAAAACATTTTTGTAGAAATGACGGGTTGTTTCCATATCATTTATACATAGCGAAAGATGGAAAGGAAACATTTTTGTAGTTTGCTGCTCTTTTGGTTCACTACTTAATTGTTCTTTCTGAGTCTGGTCTAAATCGCAATCAATGGCATAAGATAAATTTTGAGTTGCAATCACAATCACTCTCTACTTATAAAGTTAACAATCATCACTAAGCTATTAGGCAAATTGACTTGACTTAGCGTTATTATTTGAGCAATTATTGCTAGATAAAATTAGCTTGCTTGCTTTGCTAAATCTTCTTAAATC
>JAPJOW010000020.1:11720-27504 GCA_030826005.1 Aliterella sp. RAGGC_92 | reverse complement strand
GCTTATTTCAACCCCAGCAAGCAATTCCTAGGGTACAGTCGCTAGTTTCTCTGGCTAATGGTTTGGGTTTAAAGTCAGATAATCCTAATGCTTTATCTATTTATGCTGATGCTGCTCAAATTCCCAATTATGCTACCGACCCCGTATCGGCAGCAACAGTGCGGCAATTAGTAGTGAATTATCCTATTCCTACGCAGCTAAATCCTAATCGCGATGCTACGCGGGCAGAGGTTGCAGCCTTTGTTTATCAAGCTTTGGTGAATACTGGACGCGCTGCGGCGATCGCATCTCCTTACGTCGTTCGACCATAGTTTCATAAATTAAACGCCAGAGTGTCCCATTGGATGCTCTGGCGTTTTTGTTTTGTTATCGGCTGGGTCTAGTATATAATTGACCCGATTTTAATAAGTTGGTTTTATGCGTCAGGGTTTTTAAATTGGCTAACCCCGTTTCAATTAATACTTATTATCACCGCATCCACTAAATTAGGTAAATTCCCTAACAATTTCTTTATCTTTAGTGTGTTTACGTGGCTATTTTTTAACTTAAATTAAAAAATGTAAGTAAAATTGCGTAACCGAGGGCGTTTTACCTTACTTAGGACGTTTTGGCGATTCTTTATCTAAACGAAACAGAAACACCATCAAAGCCACAACTCCCACTTGCAAAGCGAGGTTGGATAGGGGCGCATCCGCTTGGTTTCCCGCCGCCAATTGCGCCAAAAATATCAGCGCGCCCACAAAACCCGAAGCCCCAAAAGCTATATATATAAATCTTCGTAACCCTCGATAAGGTGCGGCTGCTTCGGCTTTTAGGCGATCGTATTGCTCGTTTGTAAACCGTTTATTTTGGGGTTGTTTGACCATGATGATTTAAAAATGATAATATAAACAATTGTGTGCCGATGTGGCTCAGTGGTAGAGTAACTGATTCGTAATCAGTTGGTCGCGGGTTCAAATCCCGCCATCGGCTTAAGACAAAACCCTTGCCCAAAAGGGGATTTGGGGTTTTGTTAGAGAATTTAAACTTCTAAATGAATATTTTTTGACGATCGCGAATAGGCGATCGCTCTTACTTTATGAGTTTATAGACAAACCTGGCATTTATGTAACAGTCTAAAGGTAGTGCTGGCTAATTTTAACTACTGCTCCATGTATGAAAAGCTTTGGCTAAACGGTTGTCAATTTCATTGGAAATGTTGCCGATGTCTATATCTCGGTCAACGAAATTAAAAATACCATCCGTATTGACTTCCAAGACTAACCAGTTGCCATGTTTATCTTTCATCAAGTCAGCACATCCAAAGGAGTTAATTAAGTTTGTGCAAGTTAAAGCTTGACGGGCTTGAAACTCGGCTTCTGATGGGACATTACTTTCTGCTTCGTACCTTGCACCTTGGGCATGAGCAACAAATAAAGACGTTTTGTTATGGGAGGGAAAGCGCCTAGCATTCCAACCAAAATTTTCGCCAGCAACGCAATATAACCGATATACCTCTGGCACTTCAAGAGCGATAAACTCTTGAAGTACATAAGGGCGCGTCCAGTCTTGGGGAATTGGCATATTTAGTTTTTGCAAACGATGACCAGAACCGCCACAACCCGTTGGCCACTTAAGAACCCACTGGCTGTTATGTTCTTTTTGCAGAAGTCGATTAACTTCGTCTTCCGATTCAAGTAGATAAGTTCTAGGAATAGCAACTTGATGAGTGGTAAAAACTTCTGCAAGTCGGCGTTTGTCTGAGGCTAAACAAATGGCTTCAAAAGGAATGAAACTTTTTCCGGTGGGTGGCTGGGAAGCGTCCCAACCAAGTAGATAATTATATTCGCCAGGGCGATCGCTAATTTCGATATTCATCACTTGCGCCAAGCGCTGGGTGTATTGTTCAAAAATCCACGCTGTAATCCCTGTATTGAGAATAGCCGCTTTTACATTATTCATAAGTGCGATCGCCTTCTACCGAGAAATTATATATAAACGGCTTGCCGCATTAGTTAGCGATAAATTGCTGCCTCTAAGCGACTTGCCAGGGCGACAATATCGTCTTTACGGGCAATTGTATTTATCCATTCCTGTGGGATATTATCAACTCCGTAGTAGATCCCTGCTAAACCTCCTGTAACTGCTGCGGTCGTATCAGTATCTTCTCCCAAGTTCACAGCTTTTAAAACTGATTCTACATAAGATGACCCATTGAGAAAACACCACAAACTAGCTTCTAAAGTATCTATTACATAGCCTTCAGAATTAATATCTTCAATTGGCAAAGTATTAATTTCGCGGCTAAATACTCGCTCAAAATGAGACATTTCTTGGCTGTAAGGGTACTTTTGGTAAAAAGGCTCAACTCGGTTTAAGCCCTGTTGATAAGCTACTTTAGGATCGCTACCTTCTAACAAAGCAATAACAATACTGATATAAATACCACAAGCCATTTGCGATCACAGATGCGCGTGAGTAATACAAGAAACCTGATGCACTCGTTCAAGTAGCGCTGGGAAGCTCAAAGTTTTATAGTAATAAGCTAGAGGCAAAATTCGCATTAAAGATCCGTTACCATTACTGCGCTCTGCGGTGTCTCCTGCTTGTAAAGGCGGTACTCCTTTGCGGAGTTTCTCAATTGCCATTTGGGTTGTAATCCCGATGTCAAATACTTTTCCTCGTGCAGTCCACTTCTGCTCGTAATACCATTGGCAAAAGGAATCAGCGATTTTCTGTAACGAAAAACCGTCACATAGAGAATCTGCTAAACAGAAAGTAAGAGAACTATCATCAGACCAAGTACCGGGAAGCTGATTCCAAGAATTTGGACTATTCATATCAATAACAGGCTGTTGAGAGCGTTCTTCACGAGTAGAAAACTCAACCGGAACTCCCAAAGCATCCCCAACACACAAACCGATTAACCCATCTAGTACGATTGAATGTTTCATAAAATAAAACGACTATAAATCATATGTACTGAAGATCTCATTTACTTATAAATAATCTATATAACTGCCTTGTAGAGACGCAATTAACTGAAAAATTCCTATTTCTAGCTTTTTTGCGGCAACAATACAAGTTTATTCCCAAGTTTCTAGTTCTCGAATCCAAGTTTGCATCAATGCGTTTGCTTGACTGCGACGGGCTTCAAAAGTTGCGGCAATCCAAATAAATATTAACCCAACTACAATTCCAATTGCCCATAACAGGAAAGAGTAGTTATCAATAAATAACCATAGTTGCCGCAGGACTTTAATTATAAAAGTTAGCGTGCCGACATATAAGTAAGCGCGAGTGCGAAATCCTATTCCCGCTAAGATTAAGCTAATGCCAAGGAAAATAGTTAAAATTCCTTGCCCCAAACTACCATCTGATTGATATAAAGCTGTAAAACAAAACAATCCCACAGATAAGGTGCGTAAAATATGACGCTTTTCTTTTTCGGTAGGCGATCGCAGTAGCGGATCGATTTGGGCAATATAAAGCAACGAACCACTCAATACCGATACATACCACAAAGCCTCGGTAAGCTGCCAATTTTGCAGCAGTCGAATAATTGCCCAATCAGCTAAAACAATACTTAAATAACTGAGGCGAATTTTATTTTCTACCCTCGCTAACCAAGCGTAAAAAGCAGCAACGAGAAATAAACTTGCAATTGCAATATTGCTAAATGTAAGTAAGACAATTATCACTGGTAAAACTGTAGCGGAACGCTGCCAAGGTTGTTTTGACCAACCCCAAGTTTGCCAAGGTAACGAGTATAAAATATAGGCAAAAATACAAGCGATCGCGGCTGCCCAATTTTGGAACGCAATTGAAGGTAAAATTCGATCGAAAAAGTGGGCGATCGCAATTGTTGATTGCAATACTCCCAAATATACCCACAAATCCCGGCTGCGCCCTTGCCAAGCGGCATAAGCTGCTAATGAAATTGTTACTCCTAGCCAAAGATTGCTACCAACATTGCTTAAAGTAAATCCTAACGCCAGTAGAGAAAAAAGACTCCCAACTCCCCAGTGAAGATGAGTAATTACGAGTAATTCTTGGGGTGCAATTCTCCAATAAAATAGCAACCAACGAGAACAAAAACGATAGGTAATTGCGATCGCCGCAGCTAGGGCAGATAGTAATAGTATGCCATCTCCTGCTTGTCCGCCTTGAGACTGCATTAATTGATAAATCAGCAGTTCGTAAGCAGCAAAGGAAACACCAAGTATAGATATATAGGTAATTGTTTTAAGACGGGGTAAACGTCTCCCTACTCCAAGTCCCACTAAGGCGGCGGCTAAAGAGTAAAGCCCGGTGTATGCCGTAAATGTATTATGGGCAAAGATTAATCCTATGACTGCATATATAAGCGGGATAACGTGCCAACTAGAAAGGTAGGGAAAAGCAGAACGACGTAAGCGCCAATCGCCACCTAATTGAGTTGCTAGTCCTAATCCTAAGTTGGCGAGCGCAATATTTATCACTGATGGCGATATCCACCATATAGTACCAACTATTACTAATTCTGTTCCCCAAGCAATACCGTAAAAACCTAAATTTGCTTGCTGTCGCCAATTACGATAAACAATTGCCCCAGTAATTATAACGGCGGCTACAACTAGATATATATCGCTTATGGGGTAAGATGCCAGCCGCCATAAAGTTAAAAAAGTTAAATCAATTATACTTAGTGCGATCGCCCAACTATCCAATGCTGGGGCGTAAATTCCCGTAGGGGCAAATTGTCGTAAAATCCATAAACCCCACAAAGCAACTCCAATCAAGGTTGGCAACCAATGAAGGGGAATTGTGTCCCAAAGCTGCCACAGACAAGTTCCCACAAAACTTAAGCCAAAACCAACAGTTATGGCGGCTACAACTTGCGATCGCAATTGCTGTGTATTTACTAACATTAAACTTGTTGCAACTGCTGTACTAATTAGTAAAGGCGTTATCTCAGCTTCGGTTAAAAACTGGGCTAAAAGTAGCGTAATCACACTCAGCCAACTTGCTAAACTTGGTTGCAGAAAACTAGCACGACTACCTAGAAATGTAAGACAAGCGGGAGTGACTAACCAAGTTAATCCCCAGTAGGGATTTGATGCTACCAGTAAGGGATAACTCAATCCTGCTAATCCTAAACCGATATGCCACGCACTGCGCCGCCACAGAAGATGAGACGCTAAACTACAACCCCACTCGGCTACCATCCCAACTAATAAAATAATTGCCCAAAATCGAGCATCTAAATCGGGGAAACTCCAATCTATCCACGCACCTATAGCTAATATGCCCGTAACGTGAGTGAGATAAACTAACCAAGCGGCGGGAGTAGAACGCTGACGGAGGATAATTATTAAAGTAAGTGTAGAGGCAAGTAGATAGAGCGATCGCACTAGAGGATGCAATAGACTAATTAAGGCAAGCACAATGCCTAAAATTAATGCCATGCCTTCGGTATAGTTAGCCAAATTTGGCTTAGAAGCACGACGTAAGCGCGAGGCAATTACTAGGGTGATAATAATGTATGGAAAAAGCTGTAATCCGACAAGTTCGCCTGGGAATAAACTACCCCCTGCAACTTGCGTTACAAAGTCAATAATTTGTAATCTTCCTACTCTAGGAATAACTCGCCACAATAGATAGTAAGCTTGCAATCCTATAAAAAATACAGCGAGTAAATCTCGTACTTGCCAAAGTCGTTGCAGACGACTGGTTAATAAATAGATACCTAAAATACTAATAGCGATCGCTTGCCAAGGTGGTTCAGCACTAATGGCGACTATCCAACCTAATCCTAATAATCCAATCCCCGTGCGGGTAAAAAGGGGTTGCACCTGATGGCGAGTTAACCAACAAAGTATCCCGCCGCCTATTCCTAACGCTAGTCCGATTGAATTTACGGGTACGCCTGCCCGTAATACGCCTCTACCCAAAAGTAGTAAGGTAGCAATAGCAATAACAACACCACTAATCCCCAGTTCTGTTAAGCTTTCCCGGCGTTTTTCTACTCTATGCCATAAAACCCCTGCGGTGCTTATCGTACCTATATAAATAGCAATTAAGGGAAATCCAGGTATAACCCAACCCAGTTGCAACCAACTCAGCGCCAGAGTATTGCATTTAATGGGTATTACCGATCGCAATAAAGTCCAGGCGATCGCAGCTAAACTAAAAAATGCGACAAATCCTATAACTAATCCCAATCCACCCCGCCACAGTTTGAGTCCATCAATTGCCCAATAATTAATTGGAATCAAAGATAGGGTAGTAACTTGTAAAATACGACTTGTTAAACTTAAATTTGGTTGTTGTCGCGTCCACAAACTGGCAATCCAAAATGCCAAAGTATAACCAAACAAAATCGCATATTGCCCAACGGCGGAAAAATTTTGCCACTGACTAGCCGCTAAAGATCCAGACGATACTATCACCATGAACACGCCTAGAAACAGCAGCCACACAACGCTAATTTCTTCCATAAGGGAAGATAAAATGCGGCTGAATATAGGTGCAGGACGAGTTCTAACCGGAACTATTGTTTCTTCTAGTGGTGTAGTGACGAAATCTGCTTGACGAGTTACATCAGGTGTAGGTAAAACACAAACTAGCTGAGTGCGACAAATTCGGATAACTTGAGTTTGCGAAAGTAAACCTAAGCGCAACCATAAATCTAAGCCCTCTAATAATTGAGGATGAGTAGCAGGTATTGTTAGTTCTATCTCAAGCCGATTTGGTTGTGAGGTCATAACTCGCTATGTCAGCACATACCTCATGATGGAGATTGGAGTAAATTAGGCTCTTGATAAATGTGCTAGTTTTTAAATTGGCGATCGCTTTCAAGTTAACTTGCAATTATTGAAAGTGCGATCGCCAACCACTCCAGCAGTTATATATGCTTGTAATTTCTCAGTAAAATAGATAAAGTAACCTCTGGTCGCCCCTTCATGATCTCAACAACAGGATTGCTCGCTCGTATTACTCAAACACCTGGTCAATGTGGCGGTCGTCCCTGCATTCGAGGGATGCGAATTAGAGTTACTGATATTTTGGAAATGTTAGCGGAAAACGTTAGTGTTAGCGAAATTTTAGAAGACTTCCCCGATTTAGAACTTGCAGATATTCAAGCAAGTTTAATCTTTGCAGCACGACGCACTGATTTTCCTAGACTAACGGCATGAAAATTTGGGTTGATGCTCAACTTCCTCCAACCCTATCAGTTTGGTTGTCAGACACTTTTGATTTACAAGCTGTCGCATTAGTAGATTTAACACTTCGGGATGCTCAAGATATCGAAATTTTTGAAGCCGCACGAGCCGAAAATGCTTTGATTATGACAAAAGATAGTGACTTCATAGACCTAGTATGTCGTTTGGGAACACCCCCTCAGATTTTGTGGCTAACTTGTGGCAATGTTACCAATCGCAATTTACGGCAATTACTGACAGCAACTTTACCTGATGCGTTAGAACGATTGCAACAAGGAGAAATGATTGTGGAAATCAACAATACTCTTTAGTCATTCTAAATATTGCCCCGAACAGCGATCGCATAAGGAAACTTTAGCAGACGCGCGATCGCACTTCCTTTTGTAGCGGTGGAATAAATGCGATCGCCGTCAACCACTACCATTTTTAACCTTAGCCCATCTTCAATTGCCCTAACTTTTGTTTAATCAATATTTCAACGTCCTCAATTTCGGCATTTGATTTTGGAATATCATAAGTTTCAGTTGAAGCTTCAGAGGTAAATCGGTCAACAAAGGCATGAAATGCTGTCTTGTCTTCGGGGTGAGCAATAACGTAAGTTCTTAATTCAATTTTAGTCATGCTATTAAAGTCAGGCTCGATCATAAGAATCTCCAAAGACCGTTCCGATAGACTTCTATATATTATCTCCCGCTAAGATAAACACATTACCTGTTCGTTCATCGAGGCGAACAACGAAAATAGAGGTAAACGTATTTGTCAAAGATTGGCATAGTAAAACGCATCTGATACTCTGTTCAGCCGTTGGCATTTCTATACCTCGTACTTAAATAACTCCTAGTCAGAGTAGCAGATAAAGAAGATCGCCTATTCATCTAAATTAGCAGGCGCGATCGCACTTCTGTGTATCTGTGGAATAAATGCGATCTCTTTCTACTCAGAACGTATGTAAAGTAACGTCTGAATCAATCCGAGCGGATTTAGATTGAATAAATTATTAATCCGAATTTACTTGCTACACCAGTCCATAGTGTTGCTGCCATTTGCGCTCAATGACATCAATGTTTTCGTGTGGTAATACATTACAAATGAATGAAAGGCGGATTGTTTGACCGCTCTTAACAGCCTCTGCTAGATCACGATGTACAGGTCGGAACTCATCCGGTTTGTTCTTGCGATAAGGATTTCCAAGCAGCAAGTTGTTGACGTTACGGCGATAGTGCTTGCGCGGTCGCTTCGCACCGCGAGAGGCTCTGCCAACATAACGATAGCCTACCTCTCCATGAGAATCGAGAATCTCCCACAAGTAGATTAGAGGCTGGGTTGGGTCTATGCTGCTCTCAATCTCAATGAACTCCATAAGGCTAGTTTGATCGCGCTCTAACTCCTCAAAGCCTTGTCCAATACCAGCAATTATTTCTAGTAGCTTGGCGGGGTTGATTTTACTAGGATCTATAAAGGTAACAAGAACTTGGGATTCGCTAACATCTTGTGGTATCTCAGTAAGACGAATTTGTCCATCTTTGTAAATCCCGGCGATGGTTTTTAGCATAGATTGCCGTTGGGTTTAGTTTTTTCAATTTTATGCTGATAAATACTGTTACAAGTGCGATCGCCTATTTAACTCTATCAAAGCCAAAACTCCGAGACGAGCCATCATCAATAAAACTTTCTTGACCAACACCTACTAAATCAACAATTATTTCCCGTTTTGTTGGTTGCCAATTACCAACGCGATCGCTTATTTCTACTATATATTGCTGTTCTTCTTCGTATACCCGGATAGTTGTAGTCGCAAATTCGCCGTTTTTATATGCAAAACTATGTCCATCATCTTCGTATAGTGTAAATTCGCCGTTGCCTGGATAGATGCGTAAGGTTAGAGAATCAACGGGTTGTTCGTCTACATACTGCATTACTGGTTGCATAGGAATAATTGCCCCAGCGCAGACATACAAAGGCATTGTTTCTAAAGGTGCGTGTGCCAAAATATGACTTTCCCCTTTGTAAACTTCCCCCGTCCACCAATCAAACCAAGTACCTTGAGGCAAATAAACCGCCCGATGTTCGACTCCTGGGCGATAAATTGGGGCTGCCATAATGGAATCACCTAACATGACTTGATCGTATAATTCGTAAGTTTTTGCATCATTAGGAAAATGGTATAAAAGTGGGCGTAAAATGGGCGCTCCCGTTGTTGCAGCTTGCCAAAATAACGTATAGAAATAAGGTAGTAATTGGTAACGCAGATTAATGTATTCGCGGCAAATGTTTTCGGTGCGAAGTCCAAAAACCCAAGGTTCGTGTTGGGCGGTAGTCATAGCCGAGTGTCCGCGCATAAAGGGGTAAAGCATTCCTACTTGTATCCACCGCGCGAATAATTCCGCCGTCGCATTTCCGGCAAAACCGCCGACATCGCAACCTACAAAAGCAACTCCCGATAAGCCCATATTGCACAACATGGGTAAAGACATCTCTAAGTGATCCCACAACGATTGATTGTCGCCCATCCATACCGATGACCAACGTTGCACCCCAGCATAGCCCGATCGCGTTAATACAAAACTTCTCTCGTTGGGACGGTGTTTTTCTAAACCTTCATAACTTGCTTTCGCCATGTTTAAACCGTACAAGTTATGAACTTCGGCGTGGGTTGCAATGTCTTCCGATCCTTGGGGTGTATCTAAGGGAAAGTAGATTTTTTCGCCTGGTTCAGAAAATGGGCGATCGTTTATTGTCGGTTCGTTCATATCGTTCCAAATCCCCGCCACGCCAATATTAGTAAGGATTTGGTGCAAGTCACCCCACCACTGACGCACATCAGGGCGCATAAAATCGGGAAAAACAGACTTTTCGGGCCATACATAACCGTGAAATAATTGCCCGTCAGCTTTGCGAACAAAGTAATCTTTAGTTATACCGCTATCAAATACGTGATAGTCGGCTTCGGGTTCGTATTTCACCCCAGGATCGATAATTGTTACGGTTTTAAAGCCATCTTTTGCCAAATCTCCGATTAATTGGTCAGGATTGGGGAAGCGTTTGGGACTCCAGGTAAACACCCGGTAGCCGTTCATATAGTCGATATCGAGATGAATTACATCGCAAGGTATGCGCCGATCGCGAAACTCTTTAGCTAGTTGGCGTACTACGTCTTCCGATTCGTAACTCCAGCGACATTGATGATAGCCTAGCGCCCATTTTGGCGGCATTGGCATTCTGCCTGTAAGTTGAGTGTAGGTGTTTAAAATTTGGGCAGGTTCTGCGCCATAAATAATGTAATAGTCTAGTTCTTGTCCCCGCGTTTCCATTCGCAAAACTCCCGGCTGTTCTGCGCCGATATCAAACTGACTCCAAAAAGTAGTATTAAAAAAGATTCCGTAAGCAACTTGAGGACGCAACGCTATAAAAAATGGAATTGCTTGGTACATCTCATCACTAAGCGATCCGTAATCCAAAGCGTCCACCGTCCAGTTGGTTTTACGTTCGGAAAGCTTGTCTAATAAGCCTGTACGTTCGCCAAAACCATAAAAATGTTCGTTTTCTTCAATTTTTTTCCATGCTGCTACACCGCCTTTACGCCAGCCCATAGGCGCAATATCTTGAGCAAAAGGGCGATCGCACTTGTCATAACAACTAATTTGACAAGGATTTTTGTTGACTCTAACTTTGATTAGTTCGGTAGTAATTTCGATAACTTCGTCATTTTCAACGAGATCGAAAGGTACAATTTCAAACTCGCGATCGTCTATTGCTACAGCCCAATCACGACGGGGCATAAATTCGCCTTTTGGGGCTAAACGGACGCGGATTAAATTTGCTGCAAGTACAGTAATAATTAGGCAAGCACTATCAAAGTGTAACTGTAGGGAAGTGCGATCGCGTTTGATAGTTTCTACAGCGCCAAGGGTTAACCAAGGTTGTTCAATTGTCCCTAACTGTCCAAAATACTGCGGCATATCTGCGTCTCATTTATTAAAGCCCTAAGCAAAACTATTTTTTCAAACCTGCACCAGATTAAAATCATTCCAGCGCTAGAAGTTGCTTGAAATTATCTTAACTAACGTAACATCAAGTAATTTTTCCCTTTGCCTAGGCAATTAGGCACGAGATGGATAAACTTTTATTTGCAGTTACTGCGTCGATACCTAGCCCATTTGTGACTTTTTTATCTGCATTTCTGGCAATTGGACTTGCTATTGTTCATATTTATATTGGTAAG
This sequence comes from Aliterella sp. RAGGC_92, assembly GCA_030826005.1. Classification (GTDB taxonomy): domain Bacteria; phylum Cyanobacteriota; class Cyanobacteriia; order Cyanobacteriales; family Chroococcidiopsidaceae; genus Aliterella. The sequence continues at coordinate 16,098 of JAPJOW010000020.1, read as the reverse complement.
TTACGCTTTCTTAACTCCACGCCTCGGAGTATTTGGCTATCAATGGGGAGTGGTGTATCTGTTGCCTATGTTTTCGTGCATATTCTCCCCGACTTGAGCGAAGCCCAAGAAACTATTAAGCAGACATTAAATGAAAACTTTACCTTTTTGGAACATCACGTATACCTATTAGCGCTTTTTGGTTTAGCTGTATTCTATGGTTTAGAACGGGCGGCTAAAGTATCACGCGGACGCAACCAAAAAGCAGGCAATGGAGATGTTACAGAGTTAGAAGTTTTTTGGCTGCATATTATCTCTTTTGCAGCATATAACGCCTTAATTGGTTATTTGCTACTCCATAGAGAACAACCAGGGATTACAAGTTTATTGTTCTTTGCTTTTGCTATGGCATTGCATTTTGTAGTTAACGATAATGGCTTGCGCGAACACTATAAATATAACTACGATCGCGTTGGGCGTTGGCTATTAGCCGCCGCCATTATCTTTGGCTGGATAGTGGGGCGTAGTACAGAAATATCACAGAGCATAACTGCTTTACTTTTTTCTTTTTTGGCTGGGGGAGTTGTGCTGAATGTACTTAAAGAAGAATTGCCAGAGGAACGCGAGAGCCGTTTTTGGGCTTTTGCTGCTGGTGCAGGTGGCTATGCAATATTACTACTAGCTTTTTGATGTTGCTGCGATCGCACGGCAAAATAATTCTTGTCTTAGTTAAAATCTGTCGTTGTGGGTAGCATTGAAAAGCTGAAAACTAACACTCAAGTAAGTTGCAAGTGTTAGTAGTAGTAAATCAAACTTGCAAGTAAAGTCACTAGGGAAGTTGTCATGCGTTGGGAATTTGGGCGAAGAAGTAGCAATGTTGAAGATCGTCGCGGTACAGGAGTTTCTGCACCAGTAGTAGGCGGCGGGATTGGGTTTGTTGTGTTGTCGCTAATTGCTATGTTTTTAGGTGTAGATCCGGCAATTTTAGAGCAAGTTGCACCTAATAACGATAATCCAACGGCTATAAATAGGGAAACTTCACCCGAAAGCGATCGCCTTGCAGACTTTGTTTCGGTAGTTTTAGCTGATACTGAAGATACTTGGAAGCCTATATTTAGAGAGATGGGCGGCACTTATGTAGAGCCTACTTTAGTCCTGTTTTCCGATAGAGTAGAATCAGCCTGCGGTTATGCTCAAGCGGCTGTTGGCCCATTTTATTGTCCTGCTGACCAAAAAGTATACATCGATCTAAGTTTTTACCGAGATTTGCAAGAGCGTTTGCAAGCACCAGGAGATTTTGCTCAAGCTTATGTAATTGCTCACGAAGTTGGGCATCATGTGCAGAATTTGATGGGAATATCTGATAAAGTCCGATCTTTGCAGAGTCAAGTCAGTGAAGTTGAAGCAAATCAACTATCAGTTAGGTTAGAGTTGCAAGCTGATTGTTTTGCAGGGATTTGGGCAAATAAAGCCCAAAATTCGCGCCAAGTTTTAGAACCGGGTGATATCGAAGAAGCGTTAAATGCTGCTAGTAGTATTGGAGACGATCGACTGCAAAGTCAATCTAGAGGCTATGTAGTTCCAGAATCCTTTACTCATGGTAGCTCTGCTCAAAGAGTGCGTTGGTTTAAAAAAGGCATCCAAACGGGAGATGTAGAGCAATGCAATACGTTCAAAACCGCCAGACTATAACAACGGTATTGCTTGAGCTAAACTATTGCAAACTCCAGTAAAGAAGTCCATATCTAGAGTTTCAATGCGATCGCTTTCTTGATGATAATGAGGATTTCTCAGCATAGCTGTATCCGTTACCATAATTGCTTTATAACCTCGATCCCAAAAGGGCGAATGATCGCTCCAGCGCGTCTGCGGAACAATTAAGCCTCGATTAGGTGCAGGTAGCCATTGGCAAGCTGTACCATGTTTACGCATATTTCCACTTAAACCGATTAAATCGGGAATTGTGGGCAAATTGCCAATTAAAGCAATAAAATCTCCGGTATTTGGGTAAATACGCTCTAAAGGCGACGGATAACGCTGCGAACCGGGCGTAGAATCGCAATAACCCAACATTTCTAGAGAAAGCATTAATCTTAGCGGTTGTTGTTGGCTGTGCAATTTAGTCGCGTAATCAATACTCCCCAGTAAACCGTATTCTTCCATATCGAAAGCAACTAGCTGGAGTGGGTGCTTTATCGGTTGCGTTGCAAAGATTCTTGCTAATTCTAGTAGCGCTGCAACCCCCGTAGCGTTGTCATCTGCGCCAGGTGTTCCGGGTACGCCGTCATAATGTGCGCCAATCAAAATCGGTGGCTTCTTGCTGCTAGTAGCGGCGGGTAAATGCAGAATTAAGTTTTGATGAGTGCGTCCATTTACTAGAAACTCGTGAATTTCTACCCTTCCCCACTGTTGCAATTGCTCGTGGATGTATTGCTGAACGAAAAAATGTCCCGCCGTCGAGAAGTAAGGATCGCGATCGCGTACCAGTTGAATAAGATGATCGTATAAACGTTGTTTGAGATCCACGTCTTTAGACAAATTCCCCTTTAGCTACCATAATTACTTTACCCCCAACAAAAACATCAATATCTGCGTCCTTTTTCTGAGCTTTCAATAATAAAAGTGAATCTCTCCCAATCTCGTAACCTTGCTCGACGCGAATATCAATAGAATCAGTCCCAGAATAAGCATAATTTGCCAAATATCCCGCCAAACAACCATTAGCGCTTCCTGTCGCCGGATCTTCGGGAATCCCTATGTAATCGCAAAATACGCGCACATTTAAGTTATTTTCTTGATGATAGGTTTCTGGGCAAAATATCAAAATTGCCTTAGCTTCGGTATTACTAATCAATTCAAAATATGGTTCTAGACTTACTTTAGCTTTTTTAACGGCGGCTAGAGTTTTTACAGGGACGATTATAAAAGGTACACCTGTGGAAACTTCTTCAATCGGAAAGCTATTATCTATATCGTCTACAGCTAAATTTAACAGAGGTGCGATCGCATCTCTAGCAAATTTCTGTCCAAAAGTCGGTGGTTTTTGCTGCATCCACAGCAAGTCTACAGAATTATCCAAGTAATGCAGAGTTACAGGTATTTGCCCAACTTTTAGGTTTAAAGTAATTTTTTCAACAGGTTGTTTAACAATCTCTTGCTGAATAATGTAAGCAGTCCCTAAAGTAGGATGACCAGCAAAAGGAAGTTCTTGCGCTGGGGTAAAAATTCGCACATCGTAGCCACCATCGCGGCTTTGGTTATTGGTAATAAAGGTTGTCTCAGAGTAGTTTATTTCTTTGGCTATAAGCTGCATTTGGTGACTGGTTAAAGTTCCCGCATCCATAAATACGGCTAATTGATTGCCATTATATTTTTCCTGGGCAAACACATCGACAATATAATATTTCACTAGAGCTATGTTTTAGGGTTTGTTTTTGATTTTAGGGTAATAAATGCGAAGCCCGTAACCGGACGCTTGCGCTATCGCTCTTACACTTCAAGATCCGCTACAGAATTTTACGGTGTAATACCTTCTAAAATGACATCATAAATAATTACACGGAAATTATGAAATAAATTTTTGGGGGTTATGAATCAATTATCGTCACCTGAAAATCAAATTCTTGTCCTTGAAAGATTTAATGGTTTTGAAAGTTATTCAATTGAGCTTGCTGAATGGAATCTTTATATAGATGAGGAAAATAGGATGATGAACCTTTGGATTTTTCTCTCTGCTGGACAAGCATTAAGGCAGCAAAAGGATACCGAAGAATTGAATGCCGAACCTCATTGGGAACTCAATCTTGTGGAATCAAGCTTATCAGAAGACTTAATAAAACCTGGCTTTATGGCAGCTATTCCAGAATCTTATGATGATAGTAAAGGTGGCTGGATTACAAATTTCTACTACTGCGAACATGAAGGCACTGATAAAAATACAATTGAGGTTGTTGCAACAGATGGCGATCGCGTCCGCTTTCGTCTCTATGGAGAAACTGTTGATGTAAATTACTACGATGGTTCTAAACCTGCTACGAAACTATTAACTGATGTATGGTTTAAGCGTAATAGGGATGGTGGACGATCGATGTCATAAAAGCCGAGCAAAAAGTAAGGTTTTTAGCCACTTTACAAAAATTTTACTTATCAGTTGTGCTGAGTATATAGTGTGGGTGCAGTGAGTATGAATCGTGAATTTTTTTGAGTGGGATGAGAGAAAAAATAAAGTTAATATTGATAAGCATGGCTTCGATTTTGCTGACGCTTACCGAATTTTTGATTTGCCGATGGCAGTTGAGCTTGATGAGCGTGGTGATTATAGTGAAGATCGATGGATTGGGACTGGAATGCTAGATGGACGGGTTGTAGTGGTTGTTTATACCGAGCCTGACGCAGAAAC
>JAPJOW010000020.1:0-11620 GCA_030826005.1 Aliterella sp. RAGGC_92 | reverse complement strand
CTATGAAAGGAAATATTATGAACAATATCTCAAGAACGGATTGGAATAGAATTGATGCAATGTCAGATGATGAGATTGATACATCTGATATTCCACCTCTTACCGATGAGTTTTTCTCAAAAGCAAAATTGCGGATGCCTTCTTCTTCGTTAGCAACTGTCGCTATTCGTGTCGATTCTGAGACTTTATTATGGTTTCAATCCAAAGGAGAAGAAGCCGAGCAACATATGGCTGCGGCTTTACGAATCTATGCAGAAGCACAGAAAAATGCTGCTAGTATACGTCAATAAACTTCCCAGTTTCCGTGCTTTTGCGCGAACTGATTTTGTAAACTCTTAGTCATCAAGATTTTTGTTAAGTAGCACCTTGATGCGATCGCCAATGAATTTAAAACCGTTAATAAAATTGTTTCTACAGACACTTTGCCCCACAAACTAGACTAAAAGATGAATAGTAACGTCTATGGCAAACCTAGATAACTTCACCCAAAAAAGTACAGAGGATTTGAAACAAGCTGTGTTGCGTCTAGTTACTGGGCGCGATAGTGATTCTTTGGCACAAAAAAATCAGTTTTACAAGACAGAACTTGCAGCACTATTTGCAGAACTTCAGCAGCGCAATCCATTTCCAGTAGCCAGCGATCAGGCTTCTTTAGTTCAGGGAGTTTGGCTATCCCTCTGGTCTACTATTCCCTTTCAAGACATTTTTCCGGGACGTATCCGCGACCAATCCTACCAAATCTTTCACCCCGATGGCTACTACGCAAATATGGCACGGTACGCGCCCGGTTCTCGCATTCCTATATTAAAAAATCTATCCTCGTGGCTGGTGGCTTATGACTTTATGCTAATTCAACGGTACGAAGTCAGAGATCGGCAATGGTTGATTGAAAATGTAGGCGTTGAACAAGCGTTGCGAATCCGAGCTAAGTCTTTTACTGTGGAGATGGCAGATGCCTGGTTTACAAAAGCCGTTGCTTCTCCTAAGTTGACTAAATTGAAGAACTTAGATCGAACTACCACTAAAAAGGTGGAGAAAATTCTCCAAGCCACTCCTCAATTAGAGCATCTTTACTGCGATCGCGATTTTCGGATTGTGAAAACTCAACGAGAGTCCAAGCAACGAGCATCTTATACAATCGCCATCCGCAAAGTTTAGTAAAGTAGCAACAAGCGCGATCGCATACTGAACAATTTAAAGCCATCAATAGGCTGATGCGCCATCTTCAAAATTAGTTTTGTTTTCAATCAATTCAAAAAATTGCGAAATCTGTAGGGCCGATCTTAAGTGATAAACACTTTTGGTACTCTGGGACTGTTTGATATACTCCCGATATTTTGGGGTCAAATATTTGTGACATAACCACAGCACCCGGTAGCTATTCAGGGAACTTTTCAAAATTGGGCTGTTTTGCGACCAGCTTTCTGGTGGTTTCCAGTACCCTGTAATTAATCGTTTAGTCACCCACCAAAAATGCACGTATAGCGGTAAATCTACAAAAACTAGGCTATCCGCCTCGTTCAATCGTAGCCAGAGAGTTTCCTTGCAACCAAACCCATCAACGATCCATCGGTCAGTAGCTAAAATTTTCTCATGGATGCGTTTATAATCATCCGGTGGAAGCTCAATGTCACCGGATGGATATTGAATCTTGTCTAAAACGTAAAGTGGCAAACCAGTAATTTGCGATAATCTTTTGCTGAGAGTTGATTTACCGCCGCCAGCATTGCCAAACACTGCTACTTTTTTCATTGTCCCAATTGTTGAGATTTTACTAAAATAGCAACTTTAGGCGATCGCATATTAAATTGGAAACCATTAATTAAAATCGCCTCTTAAGTATTCTCCAAAATTCTGATTGCTCTATCATGTACATTTGTACATACAATAGCAGTATGGTATATCAGTGGGACAACGACAAAGCTGCTACTAATATCAACAAGCACGGAATTGATTTTGCCGATGCGGTGTCGGTGTTCTCGGACGATTTAGCAGTGACAGTCAGTGATGAGCGGTTTGAGGAAGAACGGTTTATCACCATCGGTATTGATGCGTTCGGTCGAGTTCTCGTAGTGGTGTATACGTTGCGTGGCGGGGAGATTCGTTTAATCTCGGCTCGAAAAGCAACGCGGCTAGAACTAACCCAATATTTAGAAGAGGGATAAATCATGGATGAAGAATACGATTTCAGTCAAGGAAAACGAGGAGCAATCGAGCCTGTAACCGCAGGAAAGACTCGCATTACGATTCGGTTAGATGAGGAAATTCTTGTCTGGTTCAAAGAGCAAGTTCATAGGGCGGGTGGAGGCAATTATCAAAGCTTAATTAACGAAGCGTTGCGTCAACATATTCACCAACAAAAGGAGCCTTTAGAGACTACGTTGCGAAAAGTGTTACGAGAAGAACTAGAGCGGCTAAAGTAGCAGATGCGATCGCATATTAGATTTGAAACCATTATTTTATTGATGTAGGGTGCGATCGCTTTATCACATCAAGCTTTGTTACATAAGTTTTTCACATAACCCAAAATAATGCTTGACAGTGGGTAACCTATACAATGGGGATATAGAGGTGATTTTTTAAATGGTTATGTCAATCCAGTTTCGGTTTCATCCTGAAAAAGCTGTTGAAGCCGCCGCAGTTCTATTAAAGTTACATGGCAAGCCTATGAAACACCTAGGCTTGCTTAAGATGCTTTATATAGCCGATCGGGTTGCTTTACAACGTATGGAGCAGCCAATTACTGGCGATCATTACGTCTCAATGGATTATGGTCCTGTTCTTAGTGGTGTTTACGATCTAATTAAAGGACGACCCGTTGATGATGCTTTACCTTTGTGGTCTAAGTTCATTTCTCCTCGTATCCCAAAATCTGTTTCCTTGATAGCCGATCCAGGAAAGGAAGACCTCTGTGAGGAGGAGGAAGAAATTATCCAGCAGGTTTATACAACTTTTGGACATCTCGATCCCTTTGATGTTGCTGAGTGGACTCATGATCTTCCAGAATGGCAAGATCCTCATGGATCGGCTATCCCAATTTCAGTGGAAGATATTCTCAAGAATGTTGGTAAAAGCGACGAAGAAATACAAGAAATTCAGCAAGAAGCAATTCGGGAAGCATATTTAGACAAAGTTCTTTATGACTAGCATCACCATTAATTTGGGAGATGCTTTTTTGATTAATACCCCTCCTAACGGCGAACATCTCTATATTGCAATTGCACAAACCTCTGAGAATAATTATCTATTTGTAAATGTAACTACTCGAAGAACTACTTCTGAAATTTCTTGTATTCTTACGCCTGGTTCAGATGTACCAAATTTTATTGTTCGAGAATCTATTGTTGCATATCAATTTGCTCGTGAGATGAATGCTACCGATCTAGCTAATTTAATAACTGTTGGTAGCCCTATTCCAAAAGGATCTTGTTCTGCTACTGTTCTTGAGAAAATTCAACAAGGTGGTTTAGCTTCTAAGCGTTTAAGTAATAAATATAAAAATGCTCTCAAAGCGTTTTTAGGAATATTATAAAATATTATTAAGCATTACCTACTCAGGTAAATTGCTGAGGCTTAACAATTCATGTGAGCCGACCGTATCAAAGCAATTTTTCATAGCAAAATCTATCTGCGGCAGCTTAACTATTCCGTTAAATTGATAGCGCCATATGGGTTAAGCTTGGTAGTAATAGGAAGCCACTAACGCTCATGAGGTTTCCTCTGTTGTAACTACTGGCGTGAGTAAACAGGGCAATCGCTATAACTCGCTCGAATAACATAAGAGTATTAGAGTTTGTAGTGTTTAGCTGACTGCAAAATTTGTGATATTTTGATAGCAACATTTTTCAAATACCGTGACTTTTGCCAATTACCCAATGACGACGGAAAAAGCGGGATAAAGCTGTTTCTTCCAATGATAGGTAAATTGGGCGACCATGCGGACAAGTTCGGGGGTTGCGAGTTCTTTGCCACTGGTCTAAAAGAGTCTGCATTTGTTCTAAACTCAACGGCGTACCATTGCGGATTGCACTGCGACAGGCGACAGCAACTTGCGCGGTTTGTAAGTCTCCGCCTAAACTAAGCTCTAAAAGTGCCTCAGCGCAATCTTCTCGCTCTACTAACAATGCTGGTGCGCTGCGAACTGCCCACACATTATCGCCAAAAGGCTCTATTTCTAAGCCAATTCGTTCTAATTGTAAAGTTTGAATTGTGGATAAATTGTTGAGAATAGCAGGAGTTTCTAACTTAACTAACTTCCAGTTGGTTAACAATTGGTCGTACAAAACTCGTTCGTGAGCAATGTGTTGTTCTACTAACCACAAGCCCCCTGGATGCTCCGCCATAATATAAGTATTGTGGACTTGAGAAACCGCCTTTAAACTAAAACTTGCCTCTATTTGCGGTACGGGCTTTACTCCATAAGTACCTTGGGCTTCGGCGGCTTTAATTACTTTCCCTATCCGCGTGTTATGGACTTGTTCGCATACGCTATCGCTATTAAGGCGTAAAACTTGCTCAATAGCTTGACTGACTTGTTCTTGCCAATGACTGAGATTATTTAAGTAAATTTCGGTTTTCGCTGGGTGACGATTCCAATTAACTTGATTGGGACTGATTTTGAGGTGCAAAAAACAAACTGGATAGCGATCGCGTGGTAAGGTCTTGGCAGTAGCAGCTAAGATAGTTTGCTCTATTTCTGGCAACTTCACCATCCGCCCATTTACAGCGACTTTTACCCAATCTGGGCGATGGCGATGGCATCTATCGGGTAAACCCAACACCAATTGCAATAATCCCAGATTTTCCGCTCCTAGTTGCGGTAATTCAACTTTTAACTGCTGCAAGTCTCCTACCCGCAATTGACGAACAATTTGCGGTAATAGCTGTTGCGTACCTATCCCCGGACTCAGCGTAAACCACTGACGGTCATCTAGCCACGCTACCCAAGTTATTTGCGGATGACATAAAGCAATTTGTCCGATAGTAGTTTGAATTGCTTTTGTTTGTTGGGCAATTGTTGGCAATCCTTCGCGGCGTTCCCACCACGTACCAAATAAGTTGTCTACTGTAACTACTGTACCCGGTGCGATCGCTACTGTTTCTATTTCTACGGGTTCTCCTTGGGGACAATAGCTAACGCGCCAAGCTTCATCGCTAGTTTGATTGCGACTAAGAACTTCTAAATCAGCCAGTTGCGCCAAACTGTGCAAAGCTTCCCCCCGAAAGCCCAAACTATTAATTTGCCACAAGTCTTCGCAGTTACGAATTTTACTTGTACTATGAGCGGTGGCGGCTTGTTTTAAATCGTCAAGCTGCATCCCACAACCGTTATCAGAAACGCGCACCCGCCACTGATTTGCCCACACAGAAATTACAATCCGCGTCGCGCCTGCATCTATAGCGTTTTCGACAAGTTCGCGTACCACCGCCGCTAATGAATCAATTACTTCTCCGGCAGCGATTAAGTGTACAACTTCTGTAGGTAAAGTTTGAATCCCAGAGATCATTTTATCCAGATTTGCCTATAAACACAGAAGACACACCAATTCGGTATGTCTTTGTTGAGCAATACTCTTTTTTATTGTAATGTTTGCCTTAACTCTCTGAAGTAGAAGGGCGGCTGAAAATCGGTGATAAGAAAGCCACCAACACCCCGATTAAAAAGCCAGAGATATTTCTAACTAATGGCAACCATTCGGAAGTACGGGTAATTACGGGTGCAATCCCAAAGGCGAGAAATAAAATTCCCCATAATGGCGAGAAAATTAACGCCCATTGCCAAGAAAAAACTTGCCCTTTAGTGCGCGATTGTCCGGCAAATCCACAAATTATCCCACCTAGTACCGAAGTAATCAACGTCAAAATCCACTGTTCTCGCGGTAAACCTGGTACAACTCGGCAACCACCTTGACGCAAACATCCTTCAATAGAACCAAGTGCTTGAATAATTGCTTGATCTTCGCCTTCTTCCCGCACAAAATATAAGTTACCAAAGCGCGTTTGCAATTCTATCCAAAAAGTACGGGGGAGTAAATCGTAAACCGCATCGCCAATACTAAAATTAAGAATATTTCCGCCGCGTGAATCGGCGACAAGCAAAATACTTTTTTCGTCTAAACCCCAGAAACTTTTTACAGCCGTTCCCGGAGTGCGATCGTATTGCGTCAAAACCCGCAGTTTCCAGCCTGTTTCTGCTTGAAAAGCATCTAATTCTGCGGCTAACTTGTCTTCTTGAACGCTAGTTAGGGACTTTGCTAAGTCAATAATTGGGGTTTGTGTGGCGGGGAGTAAATCGGGATTATTAAACGCTAATGCCGTAGGTGTAACGTTAGTCCATACTGCCCCTGCTAAAAATATTGCACAAAAATATACGATTATTCGTTGCCAAGAAAAACGCTGCATGAGCAATTCTATTAAGTATTTCTAATTTGAACTATTTGTAAATAGTTTCCAGTATTGAAAACTAATATTTCTTTACATTTGTTTACTTTACTCTAATATAGGTATCCTTGGCAAAACTTTACAAAGCAAACTCAGTGCAGTTTTTTCACGGGTTCGAGGCGCATCAACACCATAATCAAAGCTACGCCCACCAAAGCCCCGCCAATATGAGCTACATGATCTACACCGTCAGAAATTCCCGTTTGGCGAAATTCAAATAATATCCGCTCGACTACAAATTGACCGAGAATAATAACTTCTAATACTCTGCGCCAGTGCCAGCTTAATTTGATTAAAACACTCACCACAAATAAGCCAAAAACTGCCCCCGATGCTCCCAAAGAGTAACCCGCACTGCTGCCATGAAACAGAAAGCTCATGACGCTTGCACCCAAGCCGCAGATTAAATAAGAACTGACAATGCCAATAACTCCTTCTTCTTCCTCAACTAATTTGCCAAAGATGTAGAGGAAAAATAAGTTTCCTGAAATGTGCGCCCAGTTAGCATGACAAAACATTGCTGTAAAAAATTGATACCAGGCGGGAGAGTTAAAGTTTAAGTATAAATTTTGAATAAAGCCAATTCTTAAACCCTTATCAGCAATAAAAATAACTAAATTGAGAATAATTAAGGCAAAAACGCCATTGTAATTATTTTTTAGCCTGTTTTTAGCCGTTTTATTGTCGTCTAGCAGCATAAAAGCAATTTTCCTTTAAGATACAAGCACTCATCACAGATTATCGGCAACTACTCATCTTCTGGATCGTTCAATATTGGGGCTGGGGGACGAGTATTGTTAACTATCTCTACATTGTCTAATTCATCTTCTTCGACATATTCAAGGCGATCGCTACTTGTCAGTAAATCCCGTTGACTGGGTGAAAGCCGACTAGGGCGGCGATTAAAAGTTTTCCAAGCGGTAGTCACTCCCGCAAACACGCTCCGGGTACTAACTTCAACTTTTTGCGCTTGCTTTTTAGCCCCGTCAATACTGCGATCTACTTGCTTAACAACTTGGCTGGCGCTTTTTACGCCATCGCTAACATCATCGGTTAATTCGCTAATTTCTAAACCTGTAAGTCTAATTGCTTCTAAAGTTGGGGGCAAGTCGCGCCTTAACGTATCAAATAATTTTTCGGCACTGCGAGCCGCCCGCGCCACTTCTTGCAATGCCGGAATTGCCGTCACCAACACCGCCGTAAGACTGACAGCAACTAATAAAATGGACAATCCAAGCCAAAATATCGGGTCAATCACAGTGTTTTAATTAACTACAGGCGATCTAGCATAGGTGGTTCGGGCGTAACTTCGTTGCGGTTCATTATTTGACTTTCTCTTTGGCTGGCTTCTACACCCGCCGAAATTGCCTCACGCAGCCGCTCTAAAGTGCCATCCCAATTACGCAACGCAGATTCAGAAAGGCGATCAGCTTGCATTTGGACGCTGGTTGATAAATCTTCGGCTAATTCTGGCAACGCATCGGCAGACTTTTTCAAAAATTGACGAGTTTCCTTACCAGTGCGCGGAGCCATCAGTAAGCCCGTAATAGTTCCTACTGCCGCACCTAGCAATACGCCGCCAATAAATGTTCCCGAACGGTTGTTAGACATTTCCCTTTCTCCTTACACCCATTTTAGGCTGATTTTTTCTAGTAATGTGCGATCGCGCTTTAGCATTCAGTCATTAGGATACTGTAGCTCCACTATTTCCACGAACTATTTTCTAAATCTTGGCGATTGTCGTCCTAAAAAAGCTGTATTTGGAAAATAAAAACGCTGCCATGCTTGTTGTCCAATACTTAACAGCGACAAAACTTGTCTTACTCGTTGAATTTGAATTTGCAATGGTTCGTTTCTTTGTTTTAACTGATAAATACCCATTTGCCCTTGATAAATAGCGTTAGGTGTTCCAGCTAAGGCAGCCCCGGCGCTGCGATTGACAGCAATTAACTTATTATTTATACGCTGGAGCTTTTGCCTAAGCAACCATATTCGCCTAGCTATATAAAGTAGTATCAACGCGATCGAAACATTAATAATGATGATAGTTACAACCATTGCAAATCTTCGGTGAGCTTAGGAGTATTGATTAAATGAGAACTTTTGATAGCTTAAGTTATAAATAAGTTTCCCCAGGGCGCAAAGTCAGAACTTCCACACCATTATCAGTTACAGCGATTGTATGCTCGAACTGTGCGGATAATTTGCGATCGCGTGTCAGCGCCGTCCATTTATCGCTTTGTACCTCCGATTCCCAAGTCCCTTCATTAATCATCGGTTCAATAGTAAACACCATTCCCGCCCTTAACTTTTTGCCTTTTCCTCTCGTACCGTAATGAGGAACTTGCGGCGCAGTATGAAAAATATTACTAATCCCATGTCCGACAAATTCGCGCACCACCGAAAAACCTTCAGCTTCAGCATACTCTTGAATCGCCGCGCCAATATCTCCAATCCGCGCATCGGGCTTTACTTCCATAATTCCCCGCCGCAGACACTCTTTAGTTACTTCCACAAGCTTTTTTGCTGTAGGGGAAGGCGTACCAACAAAAAATGTTTTAGAAGTATCACCATAATAACCATCCAAAATTGGGGTTACATCTATATTAATAATGTCGCCATCAGCGAGGATTTGTTTGGCATTGGGGATACCGTGACAAATAACCTCGTTAACGCTGGTACATATAGATTTAGGAAAGCCGTGATAACCAAGGGGTGCGCTTTTAGCGTTGTGCGATCGCGTCCACTTTTCCGCCGCATCGTTGAGTTGTAAAGTGCTTACTCCTGGCTTTACCATTGGCTCTAAGTAATCTAATAGTTCTGCCGCTAGTTGTCCAGCGCGGCGCATTTTTTCGATTTCTCGCTGAGATAAAAGAACGATTGATTCGCTACCCATGCAATTAATTTCCTGTATTCCTAACTAAATGCTAACTTTTCGATGCTAGTCTAGGTACGGAAATTTTATCGAATTGGATAAGATGTACAATGATAGGTTTGAAGCGAAAAAATAATTGTAGGCTGTATGGCTAAAAAGAACATGATCGAGCGCGAAAAAAAGCGCACCAGAACCGTAGAAAAGTATTCCGAGAAGCGTCAAGCATTAATAGAACAGTTCCAAAATGCTACCAATCAACGGGAAAAGCTAACTATCCACAGACAAATTCAGCAGTTACCCCGCGATAGTTCTCGCACTCGTCAACGTAACCGTTGTTGGGTTACAGGTCGTTCTAGAGGTGTTTACAGCGATTTTGGTCTATCTCGTAACGTTTTCCGCGAGTGGGCGCACCAAGGCTTATTACCAGGGGTAGTCAAGTCTAGCTGGTAGTTTTAAAACCCCTTTCTGCAACAGGGAGGGGTTTTATTGTCCGCAACATCTATCTATACCCAGACTATCTAAGAGTAAATCGCTAACAGCATTAGCGATCGCAAACTCTCCATAAAAGCTCTTAGAAAAGTCAAATGCCTGCATCTCCGTAACGATCGCAATTACCAAACTTCCCAGATCGTTTTCCCCTTCCATTCTTTGCCTGACAAAAATCTGCGCCGCCCGTTTTGCTATCTGCTCGTTGACGGGTTCTGGTAAAAATTCTTCATTTAGCCACCCTTCTAAAGAGTTTCGCAGCCATTCGCCCTCTTGTACGGGGTCTTGAGGTGATGGAAGCGTAATTGCTTGGATTGGTTCAGCCATAGTAAAAGTAACCGAGTTTTTGGCTTTTAATTCATTATCGTGCCAAGGGTCGATATTTTTGGCTGATAAGTTATAACAATTTGCAATGGGAAGTACGATCGCTTGAGATAGCGCTTTTAAAAATTATTGAAAAGCACAAAGCAGAGTTAAAATGTTTGTAGGGACTTAAACAAGCAATTATGACACTAACACTCAGCTTGACACCCGAATTAGAGCTATACCTAAAGCAGAAATCTGAGCAACAGGGAATTTCTATTGAGTCCTATGCTTTGCAACTCTTGACTGAACAGATTTTACTAGAAGAGAAGCAAGCAGAAGCAATCAATTTACTTCAATCTTGGCTTGATGAAGATACAGAAGAACAGAAAGAAACAGGAGAATATTTGATTCGTGCCTTAGATGAGGATCGATTGAGCGATCGCAAATTATTTCCCATTGAAATGAAAAGCGTGACTTGGTGAGTCGAGTAGTGCTGCTGGATGCTGGACTTATTGGGCTAGTGACAAATCCGAAACAATCTGCTCAAAGCACTGCTTGTATCAAATGGTTGCAAGGACTTATCGCCTCTGATATTCGGGTAATTGTGCCAGAAATTGCTGATTATGAAGTCCGACGCGAGTTACTCAGAGCAGGCAAAACAAAAGGTCTGGCTCGATTGGATAAATTAGTACAGTCACTAGAGTATCTACCGATTACAACGGCTGCAATGCGCCAAGCTGCTATGTTTTGGGCGCAAGCGCGTCAGCAAGGACAGCCCACATCAGGGGACAAAACAATTGATGGTGACATGATTTTGGTAGCTCAAGCTGTAACACTTGGAGCTTCAGATATTGTAGTTGCAACAACCAACGTGGGTCATTTATCTCGATTCGTACCAGCAGATTTATGGCAAAATATCGGGTCTAGCCCTACAACCTAACAATTCGTTTGCAGCCGAAGTCGAAAGCCATTTGTGTTACGAGTGTAGTGCGATCGCCCAAACACTTCTAGTTTTTGAATGTGTTATGAAAAAAATTTTAGATGATTGCGATCGCCAAATAACCGAGGAAAATAATCGAGAATGACGAACGAAACAGAAAATAATAAATATGAGCTATGGTCGTCTGCAACTGAGAGTTCAGAAACCTTCTTCCCTGCTGATAACAATAGCGTCAAGGCTATTCTAGCGCCCGATGCCAAATTGATTTGTGTTATTGAAGCAACCTCGTGGAACGAAGCTCAACAAAAACGTTACGATCTCATGGGTTGGGGCAAGTATAAAACATTTGAAGAAGGAGAGTAGCAGAAAAAACGCGATCGCATTTAGCGAATCAACCATGACAGAACACAAGCCGCCACACCTGACCTTTACAGCCTCGTTTCACTCGTGCCTTAATTCAGCTAGGGCTTCTAGCGGCAAATAAGCTTGGTTTTTAATCTACATACTTCCTGGGATAAAGTGCGATCGCGCTTTGTATTAGTTACAGGAATAGGCGATCGCATTAATGCGAT
>JAPJOW010000019.1 GCA_030826005.1 Aliterella sp. RAGGC_92 | reverse complement strand
ATCTTTAGATGTATCCCTCATAATTATTTCTCTCTAGTTCGTGTAGTTTGATTGGTTTTATCTAATTGTCATACTTAACCAAGTATTTTTAGGATTACCCGATTTGAACTAACGTAGAAAGATGCCTTTTCAAACATGAATTATAAGTTCATGTTTTACCCCTTAAGCTATAACTCAAGCTTCTATCTATCTTTTACAGAAACGTGCAAGTTTTTGTAAAAGTTCTTAACAAAAACTCGTTTAAAGTTGGCGTTTATAAATTAATTGTGCTGCCTGAATATTGGCATTACAAACTAACGTAAATAGAGTTTGGAGGAAAGTAAAAGTATCAATAATTACTACAAGTAAAAAATATACCAAGTTAAAAATTTGATGGAAAGCGCAAATAAAAAACTATAATGCCTAGGGCAAAGGGTAAGATAGCAGATATATAAATATTGCTAATTCAATAGAAATACTTAGATTTGGACTTATTAAAGTAATTTTTGTTTTAATTGGCTGAGGTTTTCGGGCGAAAGGGTGACTTTGACCTCAACAAGTTGATTAACATCCCGTAAAGTTAAAAGGTAGTTGCTACTGTTAACTTGCTTGCATTCAGCGTCAGGATTATTAATTTCTACGGTATCGTAGGCAATCTCTGGCAATCCAACGCGAATAATTAGCTGATTTTGGGATTGAGGAAATATATACAACTGCTGACGGCGAGTATCGAGGACAAGTTGGTATGGTGTAGTGCTGCGTTCGAGATCCGAGTCTGACTTACGCCAATAAACCGTAAGCCCGCGAATTTGGGGGTTATTGATAGTAAAAAATTCGTCAAAACGTTGTTTTTCCCAATCAATTTGGTCTAACTCTCCATTCGCAGGAATTAATCGTTGGGCTAAAGTTACATCTTTATTAGCTAAACTAGACCACCATTGACTAATCAAAGCTAAATTGTCTGGATTATCAGGTTTTTGGCTATTTTGCTGCCAAATAATTTTAGGTTGCATAGATTAATTTTAATTAGAGGTGAATGAAAAATAGCATAAATCGTCCTAGGGCGGCGATCGCAATAATAGATTGAGCAATAACCGAACTTGACGGTGCTTTAAGCTTTGATAGGTTAGGCTTAAAGACTATAACCTAGCAAAAGTTTTGACTGACTTATTCAGGAAATCGATATTTTAGAGAAAATATAATAGGGACTATAGGAGGCTAGTAGATGGCTGCAACTGACTTCAAAGATTATTACAGCATTTTAGGGCTGAATAAAACTGCCAGCAATGAAGAAATTAAACAAGCTTTTCGCAAACTAGCGCGTAAATATCACCCAGATGTTAACCCCGGTAACAAAGAAGCGGAAGCCCGGTTTAAAGAAGTAAGCGAAGCTTACGAGGTATTGTCCGACAAGGAAAAACGCCAAAAGTACGATCAATTTGGTCAGTACTGGCGACAAGCGGGACAAACTCCTTGGGCTTCAAGAAGCAATAAAGCTAATGCTGACTTTAATGAAGTTGAATTTGGCAAATATACCAACTTTGACGAATTTATTAACGACTTACTCGGACGCTTCAACGATCCTAGTAGCGCGGGGGGGAGTAGCAGACAAGCTTACAGTTATCGCACTTCGCCCGGAGGAACAACAGGGTTTGGTGGGTTTGATAATTTTGGCGACTTTGGGGGTTTTGATAATGCGACGAAAACCGCTCAAGATACAGAAGCCGCAATTAGTCTTAGTTTTGGCGAGGCGTTTAATGGCGTACAAAAGCGCTTGAGTTTGGGTAACGAAACTATCGAAGTTCGTATTCCGGCGGGTGTTAAAGCTGGTAGTCGAGTGCGAGTGCGCGGTAAAGGTCAACTCAACCCTATAAACCAACAAAGAGGGGATTTATACCTCAAAGTAGAATTAATACCCCATTCATTTTTTCAATTTGAGGGAGATAATCTAACTTGCGAAGTCTCGATTGCGCCCGATGAAGCGGTGCTGGGCGCGTCAATTGATGTTCCTACCCCAGATGGTTCAGTCAAAGTCAATATTCCGGCGGGGATTCGTTCTGGTCAATCTTTACGGCTGCGGGGTAAAGGGTGGCGCTTACCTAAAGATGGACGCAGCGATCAATTAGTCAAAATTGCGATCGCCTCTCCCAAAGAATTAAGTCCCCAAGAGCGCGAGTATTATGAAAAAATCCGCGATATTCGTACCTTTAACCCGCGCAGCCATTTACAGCAAATCAAATTATAAATGGTTATTTTTGGACGGAGAAGGCATTATTCCTCCGTCCAATTTTTAATAGCTAGGTTAATTAGTAATTGACGCAGGTAACTCGGTACTCAAGCGCAAAGGTAAACTCGGCGATGAAAGAGACTGAGCATAAGCTGGGGTAAGAAAAGGTTGGTAAATCTGTGCTTGGGGAGTCAATTGGTTGATAAATGCCAAACTTACCCCAGAAATTAGCTGACGCAAGGGTTGAGCTTCTACTCCTCGACGTTCTTTAATTGCTCCAGTATCCGTAATTGCTTGACTACTTGGATTACCGACACTTAAATGCGTACCGCCAATTGCTGTAACTAAATATTTTTGCGTACTAAGTTGAGTAAAAGGTCGCAATTGATGGTTAAGTACGGGAGTTATCGCATCCTCAGTACTAGCTAAGATCAAAACGGGAACGCTAACTTTATTTAAACCATTTTCCCCAAATAACTGCCCAATTACTGGATTAAGCGCGATCGCACTTTTTACGCGCCGATCTTGTAATTCCACTTTACTATCAATTAAATTTGCCGCTCCGCATTGCAACCAATCGGCGGGTGCTTGGCTTAAAGGATTGGCGTTTTTACAACTTTGGCGCAATTGCTGCAAGTTTAATTCTCCTCCAGCTACGGCTAAAGCTGTATAACCACCCAAAGAATGACCGATGATACTAACAGTTTCCGTATTTAGTTTGCCTTGGAGCAGTCCTGGTTGTTTGTTCAACTTACTTAACTGGTCTAGTACAAAGCTAATGTCTTTAGGTCGATTAATAAACTCCGTCGCTGGTAAGAGCTTATTTGGACTACTTAAATCGGCAGCATTTCTGGTTGTGCGATCGGGATGTTCTAAAGCTGCTACTGTTAACCCGTGACTTGCCAAGTGGCGCGCTAAGTAACTAAAAAATTGACGATTTGCTCCTAACCCTGGCGAAATTACCACCAAAGGAGTTGGGCGTAAGGCGGACAACAAAGAGTTTTGCTGCGGATAATAGATATCTAGAGCAATAGAGCGATCGCGTTGCCGATCTTGTAAGGTTATTGTTTGCTCTTTTACCGTTGCTTTGCCGATCTTAGCAGGGTCAAAGTCGGTTTTTTTAAATGTCCCACTACTTGTAACAGCTAACTTGTCTTCTAAAGACGCACCCACCGCCTGACTTTGCAAGTAAGAGGGGTTAAATTCTACAGCTAAGGCGATCGCCGAAGTTGCATCTATAACAATATTTTCTTGGGGATAAGCTTTAATTAAACTTACTATGCTGACTCCGTTGGCTTGCTGGGCGGCTAGAGTTACGGCGGCTTGGAGTTGCGGCAAAGTTAAGTCGGGAATCGCCACCCCCAAATATTTGAGTAATTGCTTGCCATAGGGCGAACTAGATAAGTTTGCTACATATTCATCGGCAAGTTTTGGATCTACTTGCAGGCGATTATTTAAAACTTTTCGCACTTGAGGCGTTAGCAAACTAGAATAAATTTGCAATTTTGGCGGTAAAACGCCTGTTTTGGCAAACTGTTCTAATTCCGAAATTGCGATCGCGCTTTCAAATGCTCCTAATTTTATTGTTACTCTTTCGGCTGCCATTACTGGGTTTGCCAATGCTGGCAAAGTAAACGCGATCGCCAGACCCCATAGCTTTTCTTTAATTTTGCGCCCCATTCCTCGATCTCCACACATTAGTTTACTTTTCAACTCGATCGCAATGTTTTATTACCCCTTTGGTTCTATTATGTACGTCGGTAGTTTTGATGGCGATCGCCCTACTACCCCAAAAGAGTATTTAATTGATTAACTATGTAGCTTTATATACATTTAAAATTGAAACAAAAGCCAGCAAACAGAAACTTAGAGCCTTGAGAGGAGCTAAATTTAAAGTAGCAACAATTACTTGCGTACGTAAATAACCAAATAAGGGAAACAAAACATAAAATAGTTAAGACTAAAAAACTTAGAGAATTTAATAGATCGCATCATGGTATTTAAAGTGTCGTCGGTAGTCGGGAAGCGAACAGTTGCGGGTTTAACAACTTTGTTAGCTTCAGTTTCTATTGCTTATCCATTTCCCAGCATTGCCCAGATAATTCAAAGGCAGCCTACTGTAGCTCCAACCTTAACAACGCCTGCACCTCAAGCGCCCGTGCAGCCACCGCTAGATTATACGTTGGGAGGAGGCGATCGCATCCGCATCAACGTGTTTGAAGTACCAGAATACAGTGGTGACTATCAAGTTCCCCCCGGAGGAGCGCTGTATTTACCTTTAGTTGGCGGCATAACAATTTTAGGATTAACCCAAGAGCAAGCCGCCGAAGCGATCGCCGCTAGATACTCTCGCTACCTCCGACGACCATTGGTAACTGTTAGCTTGCTTTCACCGCGCCCGATTAACGTTGTAGTAGCTGGAGAAGTAAATCGTCCTGGTTCTTACACTGTAGGTTTGCAAGGAGGCGCTGGCGATAATCCAGGGGTACAGTATCCCACAATAGTAGGAGCGCTGACTTTATCTGAAGGAGTAACTTTAGCTGCGGATATTCGTCAAGTGCAGTTGCGGCGACGACAAGGACTGGGACCTGAAACTGTAACTACTCTCGATTTGACTCAGCTAATTCAAACTGGGGTTTTACCGCAAGATATTACCCTGCGCGATGGCGATACAATTTTCGTTCCTGTAGCATCAGAAGTAAGTTTAGCGGAAATTAGACAGTTTTCTACTGCTAGTTTTGCAGGAGCGATTAATAGACCCCGCACAGTAACCGTAGTTGGCGAAGTAAATCGTCCTGGTTCTTATACAGTAATTGGCGGCTCGACTACTGCGATCGCCACAGAGCAAGGCGGCGGTGGCGCGGGCGGCGGCTTGCCTACAGTGTCGCGGGCAATTCAGTTAGCAGGCGGTATCAATTCTTTAGCCGATGTGCGCGGTATTCAGTTACGCAGACCAACTAAGTCTGGTACAGAACAAACTCTTAATCTTAATTTTTGGCAACTATTAACGGGGGATTCTTATCAAGACACTCTCATCCAAGATGGAGACACGATTGTAATTCCAACGGTTTCCGAACAAAACCCCGCCGAAAGCACCGTAGTTGCTACAGCAAATTTTTCTCCCGCAACTATTCGAGTCAGCGTGATTGGCGAAGTTAAACGGGCGACTGGGGGTGCTGGCGGTACGACGCTAGAACTACCAGCAAATACGCCCCTCAATCAGGCTATATTGGCAGCCGGAGGATTTAACGATTCTAGAGCTAGACGAACTACAGTCGATCTAATTCGTTTAAATCCCAATGGGTCGGTAACAAAACGCCAAGTGAAAATCAACTTAGCCCAAGGGATTAGCGAAGAAGTCAATCCAATTCTCCGCAATAACGATATTGTGGTCATTAACCGTTCTTTCTTAGGTAGAGTCGGAGATACAATTGGGGCGGTAGGCAATCCATTAGTAAATGTTTTCAGTATTTTTAGATTGTTTGGACTTTAAAGTTTAGAAGCTTGGCGATCGCCTTTACAATTGCGCCTGCAATAGAGATGCGATCGCACTAAGTAATTTTTCTGGCACAAAAGGCTTAGTAAAATAAGCATTCGCCCCCAAATCTTGAGCTTTTTGACGGTGCTGATCGTTTTCTCTAGAAGTCAGCATCGCTACAGGTAAATTTTGCCAGTTTTTGGTAGCACGAATTTCTTTAAGTAATGTAAAACCATCCATGCGGGGCATTTCAATATCCGAAATTACCAGGTCGTAAAACTCTCCCGAACGACTCAAAGTTTCTATAGCTTCTTTGCCATCTCGACATTGCACTACTTGGTAGCCTGACTTGTTTAAAACTCGATCTAGCAAACGCCTAACTGCAACAGAATCATCAACTATCAAAATTGTTGCTCCGGTTTTAGCTTGGGGTTTCAACTTAGCATGAGGAAGTTTTGGCAATGACTGTTGGCGATCGATTAATTCATCCAAGTAGTTTGGTGACAAAACTGTAACTACTTCACCCGTACCTAGCACCGTACAACCAGCAATATAAGGCGGAACTTTGACTGTCGGATCGAAAGGTTTAAGGACGAGTTCTTTTTCGCCTAATAAAGAATTGACAGCAACAACGACAGGTTGACCGCCGACATCTAAAACAATACCCAAGTGCTGGTTAAATTGCTCCGCCGCCGGGACGCTATCTGTGCGCGTGTAGGGCAGCATTTTGGTCAAACAGAATATTGGCACAGTGCGATCGTGCCAAGTTATAGTTTTTGGCTGAGAAGAATAATCGCAAAATTCAGCTAAAGCAATAATTTCTAAAATATTTACCGATGGAATTGCCAAAGTGCGCTGCTGACAGCGACAAAGTAACAAAGGCAAAATATTTAAGCTCAAAGGAATCGTAATTGTAAACGTAGTTCCTTGTCCAACTTGAGTTACGACATCAACCGTGCCGCGCAGTCGCTCTATTTGGGTGCGAACTACATCTAAACCCACACCTCGACCCGAAAGATCGCTCACAAAATCTGTAGTCGAGAACCCCGGCATAAATAGAAATTGTAAAATTTCCTCTTTTGTTAGCTTGGCAGCGTTTGGGCTATGCAAACCCGTCTCTATTGCTCGCTGTAAAACTTTTTGGGTATCGATACCCCGCCCGTCGTCAGAAATTGTAAATACTACTTGATTAGCTTGGATTTTAGAACTTAAAGCAATTTGAGCAGTTTTTGACTTACCGAGTTTTAGCCGTTCTTGAGGAACTTCAATTCCATGATCGAAAGCATTGCGTAACAAGTGCGTTAGGGGAGTTTGCAATTGTTCGAGAATTACTTGGTCAATTAAGGTTTCTTGGTTGGCAATTTTTAAGTCTACAGATTTATGGTAGCGCTGGCTCATAGTTTGCAAGGGAGTAACAAACCGTTGCGCCAAAAATTTAAACGGCACTAAGCGAGATTCGGTCAAGTCGCCGCGCAGTCCATCGAGTTGCTGGCGCAGCCGATCTAGTCCGGTTTGAAAATCGCGGGCGATTAGTTCAATATCCGATTTTGTTTCCTGGACTCGAACCATAACCTCTTGCAAATCTTGCAAAGTCGAGTGAAAGCCCGTGTACTGGTCAAATTGCAAAGCATCAAACTCGCGATCGCTACTTTCTAAAGTAGCTGCACCTAATGATGCTAACGGGCTGGCTAACTGGTCGTAAAAAATCCGTACTTGTTCGTTAATCGGATTGAGCTTTTGCGACTCTTTATTTAGGGTCAAATTTGCTTGATGAAGTTGAGAATGATATAAAGACAAACGCTCGTGTCCGATCAGCAATTCCCCCAAAGTATTGCTCATCCGGTCGAGTTTAGTAACGGGAATCCGCAAGTTTAATGTAGGCGCAACTTGGGCTTGAAGAACCTGAGTTTCTTCTGTTGGGGTTTCGTTTTTAGGCGCAGCGACTTCCGGGGCGGGGGGACTAAGAGTTTGCGATCGCATTTCCCGCAACTGAGCAATTTGTTTAGTTACTTGCTCTACAAGTTCTTCTACTTTATTCGCACTTTGCGATCGCCGGACGCTCTCTGCTCCAGCTATTAGCCAATCTAAATTTAAAGTTTGCCCTAACAAAGTACATTCTTCAATAAACCCCGTCAATCCCTGTTTGAGCGCTCCTACTTGGACGGGGGCGATCGTTAATTTCTCAATTCTTTGCAGGCATTCTTCTAAGTCGATTTCTAAAACCGTTTTCAAAATAAAAGGATTAATCGCTGTTGCAGCAAAAGCCGCGTCCTCGATTTCCGCTTGAGGGGGAGCTAATTCTTGCAAAAAGCCATCTAGAGCGATCGCAATTGGTAAAGCCGATTCATCTACAATTATCGGGCTTGCTGGATTGCTAATAGCTTCAGTAACTAAATCGTTAACTTGCTCTATGCCAATAAACAATAGTTCGTAAGCTGTATCTCTTTGGGCTTCTACTCTGCCTTCCGCCAAAGCTTGCAGCAAATCTTCCAATTTGTGAGCGAGTTTATGCAATGCTGGGAGTTCGGCAATACCCGCGCCCCCTTTAATTGAGTGCGCTGCCCGCATTAACTCTGTATATTCGTGCTTGAGTTCATTATTGCTAGTTGAGGTGGGGTTAGCAGCTATTGTAACTAAGCGCTGCATCCCCCGATCTAGGACGGTTAAATAGTCTGGCGCATCTTCGTATAGAAAGCAAGAACGGGCTTCAAGCAAAATTGCTTCTAAACTAGCAGCATCTAGTACCATTTATTTTTCTACCTGAAAGCGAGATACGGAGTTTTGGAGTTCTTCAGCAACGCCTACTAACTGCTTTAAGGAGGCAGATACTACTTCTGATTCGTTAGAAGTGTTTAGGGCGATTGTGGCGACTTCGTGCATTGTCTTATTTACAGTTTGAGAAGCGATCGCCTGAGAAACGGTACTTTCAGAAATCGATTGGAGCAGTTCGTCAATAGTATTGCTGATATTAGCCAGTCCCGCCAAAGTTTGCTTTGTTTTGCCAACTAATTGAGTCCCGGTGACTACTTGAGTTGTACTAGCTTCCATTGTTTGCAGTACTTCGGCAGTTTCTTGTTGAATTGTGCTAACTAATTGTTCGATTTCTTTAGTTGAGTCGGTAACTCGCTCTGCCAAACGTCTTACTTCGTCGGCAACTACTCGGAAACCTTGTCCGTTTTCGCCTGCACGGGCGGCTTCAATAGAGGCATTAAATGCTAAAAGGTTGGTCTTTTCAGAAATTCCCGAAATGATGCTGACAACTTTAGAAATTTCCTGGGATGATTCTGCTAGTCGTTTTACTTTTTTGGAAGTTTCGGCAACACTAGAGCGAATATTTTGGATGCTGCCTACGGTTAAATCCATCGTTTCGCCACCTTCTTTAGCGGCTTGAACGGCATCGCGGGCGATCGCGGCGGCTTTTTGAGCCGAATCGGCTACTGATTGAATTGATTGCCCAATTTCTTCGACTTTGTTGAGGGCTTGGTTTACGGCTTGGGTTTGAGTTGTGGCTTCTTGGGATAGTTTGCCAACGGATGCTTCGCTACTAAATGTTGAGTCTTGTACTTGGCTGCTGGCGGCTTTTACTTGGGTAACAATTTCTCTTAAGCTGCGAATTGTAGCGTTAAAAGCGTCGGCAATTGAACCCATTGCTCCTTCGTCTACTTTTGCTTTAATTGTCAAGTCTCCTTTTTGAGCATCTTCAATTTCTAGTAAAAATGCAATTACTCCTTGTTGCAGGCGTTCTTTTTCTTGGCGTTGAAAATCTGCCTCGGCTTGACGCAAGCGCGATTGTTCTTCTAGCGCCGTAGCTGAGGCATTAACGCTATCAGCCATCTGGTTAAAGGTCGTAGCTAACTGCCCTATTTCATCGGTAGCAAAAACTTCTGCTCTTGCTGTGCGATCGCCAGCAGAAAATTCTTGAGCCGTCTGGCGCAAGTTTTCAATGGGTTTGGGAATAGCTCGTCTCAAAACCATTGCCCAAGCTGTAATGATTACAACGGCTAAACTCAGTACAATAATTCCTTGGATTAGGCTTTGTTCGAGTAGCGCATCGATGGAATTTTCACGAGTTCCTCTAACTAAAATTGCTACAGGTTCTGTATTTCTATTCGGTGTAGAAACGGCAATGTTATCTTTGGTAATGTTTTGCAGGCTTTTAGCCGCTAGAGTGTAGATTTGGTTACCAACTTTTAAACGTTGGGTAACTGGCGTACCATTCGCTGCAACGGCGGCTTCTATTAACGATAGATCGGGTAAAGTCGCATTTGGCAATGCTTTTTCTAAATTGCTTGTTTGCCCCGCATCCAAAGCTGTGACTAAAGTAAAATCTTTTGTCATTGGTTTGTGAGCGTAAACGGCACTGTAGCCTCCATCAAAAGCTTTCAATGTATCTTTGACGATTGGGAGTTTCCCGTTCGCAATATCCCCTGAAACTAGAGCGCCAATTACCTGCTTAGTTACTGGATCTTTAACGGCGGTAACTGTATAGCGAATCAAAGCATCGCGATTAGCAAAACCTGCGGGTAGGGGAGGATTTTCTTTTTGCAATTCGCTCCATTTGACAATAGAACTAGCTTTAATTTGTCTGGGGTCGCTTAAGACTTCTTTAACCAAATTATCGGGATTGAAAACTTCTCCTTGGCGATTAGCATTCGCTCCAATAATGATGCGTAAATCTTTACCAACTAAAGTCGCGTATTCAATTTTTCTCGCAGCGACTTCGTTTTTTAAGATTTTTTCAACCTGGCTTTGTAAATTAGCAGAGATCGGTTTATTTTCCGCCGCAGCTTTTGCTGCACTAACAATTGCACTATTATCTGATTGACCGCGAAAACCAAACCCCATTTGGTTGATTTTGATATTGTAATTAATCTCAGTAACTGCTACTTCTGATGTTGCTTGGTTGAGTAACTGGCTTCTCAGCCCGGTTTCAATAATATGTTTCGATCCTAGCCCTAAAGCAATTACAGATAAAACTTCTGAAGCTATTAAGGCTATAAGTTGCTTGCGGTTAATTGGTAAATTATAAAACCACTGTATGGGTGACTTCTTTTTTTTCTTTGTAGCTACTTTTGGCTGTGGTAGTTCTGGGGTTTCGTTATTTTGAAGTAGCTGTATTTGTTCTGGAGCTTCTTTTTCTGGTGCTAAAAAACCGCTTTGTGGTATATCCAATGCTTCTAAAGCTTTAAGAGCGATCGCTCCCATCGAACCTGCCGGATCGGCATCTACGACTTCTTGATATACTGCTTTTGCCTCGCTAAGTCGGCTAGATTGCTCTAAAACTGTAGCTAAACTAATTTTACTAACTAAATCGCTAGGATCTAATTCGACTTCTGCTTGCAGTGATGAAATTAATGATTCTATATCTTGAGAAGTTGTTTGATAAATATTATTGTTTGTAGTTGTCATATTTTTATTGCCAAGTTGTTATTGTATAGTTCGTGAATATTATTTAAAATAGCTTGAACATCAACCGCCGCATAATTTTCTCCAGCAAAAGTTATACCGTTTGTTTTTAACTTCCAATTTGGATTAAGTTTAGAATTTGTATGCAGTGCCAAATCTAAAGAAACAATTCCTTTTAAAGCCGATACCACGCAGCCTACTTGCTGCCCAGATTTTGTGCAGTTTCTTAATACTAATAAAGTCAAATTATCTGGCGATCTCCTAGTATATTGAGTTTCTGATAGTTGTAATAAATCGCTCAATTCTAAAACCCATAGTAATTTACCACGCTGGTTTACTACCCCAATTAAAGCCGAAGAAACTCCCGGAACTGGGCAAACTTCTCCATAGGTTAAAGATATTACTTCTTGCGTACTTTCTAAAGGAAACAAAACATTTGCCGAGCGGTGCAATTGCACGCAAAAATAATCGTTTATCATAAAACTACAAATCATCCACGAGCGTTAATTAAGATGCTTGCAAACTGTTTGCACTAAATTATTAGGTACAAAAGGTTTAGTAATATAATCATTTCCTCCTTGACGCAAAGCCCAAAACTGATCGAATTCTTGATCTTTTGAAGAACAAAAGATGATAGGAATATTTTTAAACTGAGTGCTATTTCTAATTTGTCGGCAAAAGTCTAAGCCGCCAATTCCTGGCATAACGATATCTAAAATAATTAAGTTGGGTTGCTCATTTTCTGCCAGCCAAACTAAAGCTGATTCGGCGGAATCTGCCAAAGCTACTTTTAATCCAGACTGCTGTAACAACAACACGATCAAGCGTTGCTCGGCGCGAGAATCTTCAACTACTAATACAGTTTTCATTGATTTATTTCTACTCCTGTTGAATTAACTAATTCGCTAACAACACTTAGTAATTGATCTGGCTGAAATGGTTTGGTAACATAGTTTGTTGCTCCTACCATACGAGCGCGAATTCTATCTACTAATCCATCTCTCCCGGTCAGCATGACAATAGGAACTTCTTTTAATGCCGTTGATAAGCGTAACATTCGGCAAAGTTCATAACCGTCTATTTCTGGCATAGAAATATCCATTAATACTAAATCCGGCTTATCGCGGACTAGCATTGTTAATACTCGCGCTGGCTCCATTAGTTCTAAAACTCGATAACCCGCCGCTTCAAGAATTAGTTTTACATTACGCTGAACAGTTTTACTGTCATCAATACAAGCTACTACTGGGCGCGTGTCATCTTGAATGCTACGGTAAGGGTTAACACTTACAACTCCCGTATGGATTAGGGGTTGTAAGAAAGTAGCTAGTTTCAAAACATCCATTTTTAACTGATGGGCTACTTCATATAACGAAATATTTTGACTTAAAGTTTTAGTTAATAAATCTATTTGTTGAGGTTTACCAGTTTTTCTTTGATAAACAGCTTGAGCAAATTTTTGTACGTCTTGTATATAAGGTCGGTAAAAAGGAGATTTGATCTCTGCTTGAAGCTGCTTCCATTGACTAATTGAGTTTTGCAATGGGGCGACGGTTTGCTGTAAAGGCACAGACAATAGTAAAGGATCTAGTCCAATTTTTTTAGTAAATCCAAGCTGGATTTGGGGGATAATCAGTGCTTGTAAAATAGCTTCTTGAGAAAGAAAAAAAAGTAAATGACGAATTTGTTGCAAAGATAGCTGTCCCGATTGCCAACAATGGCAATAGTATTGATAGTCTGAAGAAAAACTTTTTAACTGGAGAAAATCTAACTGAGGATAATGTTGCCCAAACAGATATGTTAAACGTTCTTTTTGTCCTCCAATACAATTGGCAAAGTGAATGTGACCGCTACCTACATAGACTCGCCAATAAATAGAATCACAATTAGAATCGCGAATTGTTAGTTGACCTGAAAGCTTTTTTTTAGCAATCTCCTGTAAAGCTTTAGCTGTTGATACATTTTGTTTGCTAGAAGATGTTGGAGTAGATGATTCAACGGTGTCAGCCATTGGGAAAACTCCTACAAGAGGATACATAAATACATAAAACTAAGCTTATGTTGGATAAAATAGTAAAACTCAATCTTTGTGGTAAGACAAGGACTTTATAAGTACTAGGCTGACTTTCAATCAACTGAGTTATTTATAAAACTACCTCTACCTACGATCGCTTTGTAACCGAAATTATACTGATAACTTAGCTGCTAAAGGTTTGCTATCCGGGAAACTACTATGGTAATGTTTCGGCAAATTGATAACAAATTAAGTTAAACGATCGGAGAAACACTTAAAATGTGAATTGGTAGCAGAGATTGTAGCTAGTTACGATCGTAAAATTCTTAGCAAA
This sequence comes from Aliterella sp. RAGGC_92, assembly GCA_030826005.1. Classification (GTDB taxonomy): domain Bacteria; phylum Cyanobacteriota; class Cyanobacteriia; order Cyanobacteriales; family Chroococcidiopsidaceae; genus Aliterella. The sequence goes on along the minus strand of JAPJOW010000019.1, from coordinate 14,217 downwards.
TGAAGGGAATTATTTTTTTACGATTAGGGGGTAATATATATTAATTGTTCAAAAAATTTGAGCGATCGCTAGTTTCTGGTACTTTGATTTGCTGCAAAAAGAACTCCTCTAAAGAAGGGCGAGACAAATTCAAGGTAATAATACGGGTATCTAAGGCGGAGAGATTGGCTAAAAATTCATCAATATTTTTTGTCAGAATTTGACCGTGCCAATAGTTATCTCGTTCTGGGGTAAGCTCGAATACCCATTTATTTAATAAATCAAAATTACCGCCTTGAGCTTTGATGTGGTAAACATTGGCGCTGCCCAAAAGTTCATCAATAGAACCACTGCAAATTAATTGTCCTTGAGCGAGAATAGCTACGCGATCGCAAATTTGCTCTACTTCCGATAAAATATGGCTATTGAAAAAAATTGTTTTGCCTTGTTGTTTGAGGGACAAAATAATATTCCGCATTTGGTAGCGTCCGAGCGGATCTAGTCCTGACATTGGCTCGTCGAGAAATACTAATTTGGGGTCGTTAATTAAAGCTTGCGCCATTCCTACACGCTGAAGCATACCTTTAGAATACTGGCGCATCTGTTTTTTACGGGCAGCAGCTTGGGGTAAACCGACTAATTCTAGGAGTTGAGGAATCCGCAATCGCTGGACATCGCTAGGAATTTGAAACAGTCCCGCCGTCATTTGCAAGCATTCCCAACCAGTTAAATAGTCGTAAAAATAAGCGTTTTCTGGCAAATAACCCAAGTGTTGTTTGCAAGAGCGACTGCCCAAAGGTCGCTCTAGTAGCAATCCGCGCCCGGAAGTAGGGCGAACAATACCTAGAAGCAGTTTTAACAGCGTAGTTTTTCCTGCTCCATTTGGCCCTAGTAAGCCAAAAGTTTCTCCTTGAAAGACACTGAGAGAGCAGCTTTTCAAGGAAGGAATTTTTTGATTTAGCCAAAAACCCGTGCGATAGACTTTACTGAGTTCAAAAGTTTGAACTACCGTTGGGCGTGCTGGTAACTCAGAGTCGATAGTTGACTTCATTTAACAAGTTAGAACGTCTTTTAAAATATCTAATATAGGCTTCAATTGCAAGGAAATAAATGGATCGTTCAAAAATTGTTGCGGTAGTTACAGGCGCGATCGCTTTGCTGCTAGGAATTGTATATTTAGTTATCGTCCAATTTTTAGATTTTCGCGGTGAAATGCTCCCCGCGCCCCAAGTTCAAACAGTACAAAACCTTACTTTAGCTGCTAAGTAAGCGATTTTACTTAGCTTCTCAGCAATTACGACAAAAACGGCGATCGCTAGGTTGCCGCTTTTGCCATAAGTATAATTCAATAAACTTAGGCGCGTAAATAATTTTTCGCCCCCCTAACTGCCCAATTCTGAGGGTAAATAAATTCTAAATCCCCCGTTCCTCTGGGGATTTAGGGGACTTTGTTGGATTCAGGCAAGAAGTCTAATTTACGATTTCCCCAAAGGCGAAAATAGCCTAGTATCTGGCGAGTAAGTCCAAGAAATACCTTCAGGATCGCGTGTCTGCGTCCAATTAGAAAAATCTGGATCGTCCCGGCGCTTGTAGATAGTGCTGGAATGAACATCAAGCCGTTTGGCAAGCTCGGATTGAATCAAACCCAAAGACGATTGCTCATGCTCGCGATCTTCAATATGTTCCTCAACTTCTTCTTGTTTTGGCAAGGGAGAGGAAACCGCCGTTGCTTTTTCTACAGACGAGGTTGCAGCGCCTAAAGGCGGTTCTTTAACTTCCTCTAACTGGGGTTGGGGTTCGCTATCGTCTAAAATATTACCGAGAATACTTGCCGTAATAAAGTAATACACCGCGTCTTGGCGATCGTAGTTTCGGCATTGAGCGCCAAATTCACGAGCTTTTGTATCTAGGTAGCGTTTAGCTGTTACCGCACTAAAGTTAGCTTTCATAGCCAAATCGAGGGGAGTAATTGCCCCTTGATTGAGTTGAATTAAATTGTAAAAAAGCGGATCTACTTGTTTGCTCCATTTTTGCCACTGGTATTGCTGCCAAATATTTAAACCTACACTAAGCAAAAGTAGAAATAGGATAATTGGCCAAGTGGCAAAAAGAAAAATAATCAAAATTGCGATCGGCAAGAGGACTATAAGAAATCCGCTTCCACTATCATTGTTAGCTGTTGCTTGTTCAGTCATGCCTGTTTTTGCAAATAAACTTGCTGGCACATCAATTTAATTTTTGCTTATATTGGCATCTTTTGCGATCGCAAAAGGCAAAAATTGCCAAATTTGTTTTTGCCTTGTCAGCTAACTGCCAAAAACTCCATCAGCGTTACTTCCCAAACGAGACGCGGTTGAACAAAACTAAGTAAATATTTGCGGGCTGTTTCTAGCCCGTCAAGAGGCGGAGGAGAAATTTTGCCGAGCAAAAATTGTTGCCAAAACTGCTGTTGGAGATAATCTAAGAGCCATAATTGTACTTCTAGCTCTAACGCCCCTACTTGACGTGCTAGTTCTAGAACATTACGCAGCGACAAACTAGGCAAAACTTCTAAGTTTGATAGCAAATCGCTAGGAATTGCTTGGCAAATCCGTACCGCCGTTAAAGCATTTCCCGGACTACCCTGGCAAGTTTTTAAAATTGCTGGGTATTGAAGCAAAATTGATTCTTGTACTGTCTGGCGTAATACTTGAGATAATGCTTCGGGACTGAGGCGATAAAAAGGAATTTTTTGACAGCGCGACACGAGGGTAGGTAATAAAGATTCGGCATTAGGAGCAATTAAAATTATCGTCGCTTGTCCTGGTTCTTCGAGGGTTTTGAGTAAAGCATTGGCGGCGGATTCTGCCATAGTTTCAGCTTTTTCGATAACTACCACCAAGCGAGGCGATAGGGCGCTGGGGCGGCTGAGAAACTGGGCAATCTTCCGAATTTGCTCGGTACGGATGATTGGCGGTGCTTTGAGTTTAAGTTTTTTTTCGGTGGCTTCGGCGCTAGTGTAAAGTTGTCCTTGGTAAAGATAAGTTGGCTGTACCCACAGGACATCGCTTTGAATTGCTTGGCGCAAGCGATTTTGAATTAATGTTGGTTCGATTGCTGGGAGGTGCTGGCAAATTAATTGCTCGATCAAACACCGCGCGGCTAAACTGCGCCCAATGCCATCTACGCCAGTAAATAAATAAGCCGGAGCGATGCGATTTTGGGTAATAGCTTGAGTTAAAAGTTCAACGGCTTGGGGTTGTCCGATTAGGGGTGCAAAAAAATTCATTAACTAAGATGTTGCTGTAATAAAACTCTAATTTGCCCTTGTACGGCTTGCTCGTCTAAACTTGCGTCTACTCGCTTAATTCGCTGCGGAAAAGCTTGTGCTAACTGATTGTAGCCTGCTTGGACTCGTTTATGAAATGCTAGATCGGCTTGTTCAATGCGATCGCTAACTCCTCGCTGTTTCGTCCTAGGCAAACTTACCTCGACATCGACATCTAGCCAGATCGTGAGGTCGCTTTCTAAGCCATTGGTGGCAAAAAAGTTCAGTTGTTCGATAATAGAGTGCGGCAAGCCTCTGCCATAGCCTTGATAGGCGATAGTTGAATCCGTATACCGATCGCATAAAATAATCGTTTCTTTTGTTAGGTGCGGGCGCAACACTTCTTGGACGTGCTGGGCGCGATCGGCGGAGTATAATAATAATTCGGCAGTAGGATAAATTGGCTGTTGATTTTTGAGCGAGAGTAATAATTGACGCAAGCCTAAACCTAGCTCTGTATCTCCTGGTTCGCGGGTGACAATTATTTTGTCCTTCGGGCGGGTTTCTTGCCACCACAAATAAGATTTTTGAATTTGGGTAGTTTTGCCGCAGCCTTCTACTCCTTCAAATACAATTAATTTACCAGCCATGACTTAAATACTTTGATTGCATTTTTTCTCTTTCTCAAGGTAGCCCACTTGCGGCTAGTGGAAGTGAATGTAAAGTTTTTAAGAAACAAATATATTGATTAAGCTTTATATCTTAGCAACTAGGCGATCGCGCTTATAAATTCGATATTATGGAATTAACTAGTACTGCAATGTATAAAATATCATGGCTCGTTACACTTGCTCTTTTACCGTAGCATCTGGAAATAACAGTAGTTTACGGCAGTCAATTAAGGACATTTTGCTTAGTTGTAGCTTAGATGTAATCTACGACCAAAGCGAGTATATTATGGCGCGGGAGATTCCCGGCAAGGTATCTTTAGCTAAACTTGTATCCGTAGAAGTACTGATCGATGGCACGACTGCTACGGAGTCAGCAACGCGGGTGAGCTTAGTTGTGAAAAATGAAGAATTACCTCTGCAAGTTGCCAACCACTGCTATCAGGTATTTGAGCGAGTAAATAGCACAATTGCTCTCAATAAAAGTTGGCAAAGTGTGGAAAGTATTACTATTTAAGCAAGAGTGGTAAGCGTTGAACTTACTCATCAAAATCCGGCATCATATTAGGACCAATTAGCGTGACATCGAACTCGTCCGTTGGCAAGGATGGCATAGTATCCCGACTGAGTAGATAGTATATAGCCCTGACTTGAGGACCGAAAATAATCTCATCTTGATTTTTGAGGTCGTGAGCCAAAATTTTTCGCCCGTTGATTAGCATTCCATTAGCACTAGGCTTGCCTTTAGAATCGCCATCCACAATCCGATAGTAGCAACTGCCATCTTCTTTAGGTAGCTGCACTAAAGTTGCATGACGACGGGAGACAAATTGTGAAAATAGCCGAATATCACACCGGGTATCTCTACCAATAGAATAAACAGAACCATCAAGTAAAAATTGCTTACGTCCCTGATCGTCTTCAATAATTAGTAAATGCCTCTGGTTGTTTTGGGAAGCCATTGAAGAAAGGGTAAAGAAAATAGTTTAGGGTTAAGGATTGATAAGGTGTTGCCGCTTGGCAGTTTTAGTAGTTTGACTACAAGCCAGAATTTTATCTTGCCTTAGTTTAACTCCAATTGAGCAAAAAATTAGAGAACCGTATTTGATTAAAACCTAATAATAAGAGTCAGGCAAGGAACATCTGCTATTAATCTTTGATTTTTTTAGGTAAGCACGGACTAATAGAGTTCTTTTGAGTTTAAAATTTTAAATCCCGCCAAATTCTGAATTTTTCTACCCCAGGCGAGGAAATACAACTTAATAGTTCCGGTTTACCTCACCCTCAAATCCTTACAGGCTAGGCATTATAGAGAAGTAAAGCAAATGAATCAAATAATTTTTAACCTCCTATGACATTAATTCGTTGGCAACCTATCTCTGAAATGGAAACCCTCCGCCGACAAATGGATCGAGTTTTTGGCGAAATGCGTAGTTTGAATACTGAAACTCAAGCAACCTGGCAGCCAGCAATTGAACTGCAAAACACAGAAGAAAGTATAATTGTACGGAGTCTTTTACCAGGAATTGAGGCAAAAGACCTAGATATTCGGGTAACAACCGAAGCTGTAGCAATATCTGGCGAGCATCGTCAAGAGCAAGATTATTTGCGTTCTGAGTTTCGTTATGGTAAGTTTCAGCGCGTAATTGCTCTACCTGTAGCCGTCCAAAACGATCGCGTAACTGCCGAGTTTAAAAATGGTATTTTAACCTTGACGCTACCTAAAGTCGTTGACACCCGCCGTCAGGCGATTAAAGTTAACTTGGTTGCCGATGCGAAATCGGATTCAGTTTCAGATACCGCTAACGAAGCACCAGCAACGGCTCAAAACTAAATACTTAGCAATCTAATTTGCAGCGCCCCCTAGTTACGAGCTATGGGGCGCTATGCTTTAACCATACGATAAACTTAAAAACGGTAAGAAGTGCGATCGCCCTTCTTGCCAAACATACCCAGCATTACTTAATTTATGGAGCAAATACCAACAGAGATTATATTGACGCACCCAAGGCAATGTCTGGGAAATATTCAACTAGATTGGACACCCCAACCTGGTAATTATGTTGAGGTTGGCGATAAAACCTATGCAGTTTTAGAACGCCGCCATCGCTACCATTTGAGGGCAGGGCGCTACAAATTGCATAAAATCGCTATATTTGTCCAATTAGCACAAAGATCGACCGAGAACAGCCTTGTAGAGGGTCGTTGGGTCATCGGCGACGCAAGTTGTCGCTTTAATGCTCGTTCGGAAATTATCCGTTGTGCCGTCAACCCCGAAGGGCCTTGCAACGGCTGCCGTTTTTACGAACAAGATCGAGCAACTACTGCAACACTTCCCCCACTGTCAAATGATTCCCATTAACAAAATCTCCGCCCGACTGCGGCTTTTTGCCAGCTAACTGGACTTCTTTTAATAACAATATTCCCGTACCAGTTTGAATGGCTGCGCCCGTGCCTTTAACAATCGCGACGACTGTGCCTGGCTTGGAGTTGGGGAATTGAGTTGAATCGCTCTCATTCAAAGGCATAGTAGCCAAAATTTTAATTTGTTGACCGCGAAAAGTTGTCGTGCAATTAGGGAAAAAACCTCTAACTTGATTGTGCAGAGCGATCGCACTATTTGACCAATCTAAAACATAGTCAGATTTTTGAATGAGCGGCGCGTAAGTTGCTTGGCTATTGTCTTGAGGAATAGGGGTAATTTGTCCTGCTTCCCATTTAACCAGCGTCTCTATCAATAAACCCGCCCCTAAATTGGCTAATTTATCGGCAATTATTTGAGCATTATCTGATAAATCAATCGAAATTGTTGCTTTAAGCAACATTGCTCCCGTATCCATGCCCGCATCCATCAACATTGTAGTGATGCCTGTTTGGGTTTCGCCATGATAAAGACACCAGTTAATTGGGGCGGCACCGCGATACTTGGGCAAAATAGAACCATGAACGTTGATACATCCCAAGCGCGGCATAGCGAGAATTTCTGGAGATAAGATTTGTCCGTAGGCAATAACTACAAATACATCGGCGTTTAAATCTTTTAGTTGAATGAGAGTAGGAGGATCTTTTTTGATGCGCGGTGGTGAAAAAACTGGAATTTGTCGCGCGTTGGCTATAGTTTTAACTGGTGAAGCTGTAGTTTGATTGCCCCGTCCCCGGCGCTTGTCTGGCTGAGTTACAACGGCTAACACTTCAAAATCTGGACTTTCTAGCAAACGCTCTAGAGTAGGAATAGCAAAATTAGGAGTGCCAAAAAATACAACTTTCATGATTAATAAAGCGATCGCATCGGTGGTACAGGCATTTTACCCGTACCTCAATCTCGTTTATCTCCCAAAGTGACGACTAGCTAACTGCATCGCGTCCGCAATATCTACATCGCCATCGCGATCGGCATCCAAAAAAGCATTTAATACTGGATTTGTGCCGCTTTGGGGATTTTGCGTGGAAGTACCTGATCGCAACATATTCAACACGATGGGTATGAGCAAAGGTAGCATCTGTTGAACTATACCCATATTTAAACCTGTTTTTCTCGCGACTTCAGCAACAATTTGTTCTACTTGGCTGTGAGAAAATAGCGAATCAACAGCTTGGGGGTTAGACTCCGTACCACTATAACGATTGACAATATTTTGCGCTTCGTCCGCTCCATTATGCGATCGCTTTTGCTGCAAAGCCCCCCGCACGTAGTTACCCACAATCGATAAAGCCGATTGCGTAGCGTTAGGATCTGCCCCAAAGCCATTACTTAGTTGCTGCATAGTGCTGAGATTGCGATCTATTTGACTTGCTTCACCTTGGCGATCGCTACTGTCTATAGCATTGATAATTTGGTCAAAAAGTCCCATAAGGTTTTAATCGATAATCCTGCGATCGCACTATCCCACAATATTGCGGCTTTTTACCTCTAACCAATAGCAGAAAACCGCAATTTATCTACTAGCTGCTTTTAATAAAGATAGAATCTAGTTAATTGTTGCTGCCTGGCTGTAAACTATGCCCCTATCGCGCCTATTGACGCTGATTATTGGTTTAACCCTAATTTTGGGTTTAATGCTGTGGCTAGTTAATTCTTTGTATTGGCTGTATAGCTACACTGCTTTTACTCAACCTTTTTTAGCTAATTTACTGCTGCTACTTCTAGTTGCTTTACTTGCAGCATTAATTGGCGCATTTGTCTATTATGTTTTGCTGTTTAGAAAAGGTGAAAAAAAATCGCCACCGCACCGTCAATTACCAAAGCCCCCGGTTGCTAAAACTGAAGCAGCACAAGAAACTCTCCGCGCCATTAAAAAGCAAGTAGCAATAATTGAAGATGAAGTAGCCAAACGAGCTTTGTTAAGTCGCTCCCAAGAAATTGAAGCTACTTTGTCGCGCGGTGAATTGCAAGTAGTAGTATTTGGTACGGGTTCGGCGGGTAAAACATCTTTAGTAAATGCTTTAATCGGGCGGATTATCGGTAGGGTTGACGCGCCGATGGGAACGACAGAAGTAGGAGAAACTTACTCGCTCAAATTAAAAGGCATGAATCGGGAAATATTAATTACCGATACTCCAGGAATTTTAGAAGCTGGGGTAGCGGGGACGGAGCGCGAAAAACTAGCGCGTCAATTAGCAACGGGTTCAGATTTACTTTTATTTGTGGTAGATAATGACTTGCGTTCCTCCGAATACCAACCGTTACAGACTTTAGCCGAGATTGGCAAGCGATCGCTTATTGTCCTTAATAAAATCGATCTTTACACGGAAACCGATATCGAGACAATTATTGCTCGTTTGCGCGAACGAGTGCGCGGTTTTATTAAACCAATAGATATTGTCGCAATTTGTGCCAATCCCCAAAGCGTTACCTTAGAAAATGGCGAAATTTTTCAGCCCGAAATAGAAATTCTCCCCTTACTCCGACGCATGGCGGCGATATTAAGAGCCGAAGGAGAAGACTTAGTTGCAGATAACATTTTGCTGCAATCCCAACGCTTAGGAGAATCCGCCCGCAAACTTATTGATTCCCAGCGTCGCCGTCAGGCAGAAAAGGTAGTAGATCGTTTTGCTTGGATTGGGGCGGGTGTAGTTTCAGTAACGCCTTTGCCAGTGGTCGATTTATTGGCTACGGCGGCGGTAAATGCTCAAATGGTTGTAGAAATCGGTAAAATCTACGGCTGCGAGTTAAATTTAGAGCGAGGACGCGAACTTGCCATGTCTTTAGCTAAAACTTTGGCAAGCTTGGGAATTGTTAAAGGTACAATCCAACTATTATCTACAGCCTTGCAATTTAACTTCGCTACAATTGTTGTCGGTAAGGCAATTCAAGGCGTAACGGCAGCTTACTTAACTCGGATTGCGGGGAGAAGTTTTATCGAGTATTTTCGCCACGACCAAGATTGGGGAGATGGTGGGATGACTGAAGTTGTCCAAAAACAGTTCGAGCTTAATCGCCGCGATGAATTTATGCAAGAATTTATTCAGCAAGCAATTTCTAGGGTAATTAAACCACTAACGGATAAATCAAAAGCCGAAACCGACTCCGAAAATAGCAGGTAATATAGAACAATCCAAAGAGTTATTCAACTTTTAGCTTTCGTCCTAGGTAGAGCTAAAGCCTTTCTCCCATTCCAAAAATATTTTGATAATAAGCTAAAATTTTTTCTACTTGTTCTCTAGCTTGCCTATCAGTGCTAGGTAATTGAATTTGTAAGCTTTCAACCTGGCTATCACTGTAATTAAATTTTTTTGTGCCAGCAGCAAGTAGCAAATTTGTCTCTACTGTCTCTACTTGGCACAAATGAGCGGCAATTTCTCTATACACTGCCAAGGGTAAGTTGGGAAATTGCACTTTTAAACTTGCTCGGTTATTTTCACTCAAGTTATCCATTTTTACTTAGTTGGTGCTACCGGGGTATTCAAAAGTGGTTGTGGCGCGGAAATATTTACCCCTGATATATTAATATTTTGCGGTGGCGCTGGCAGTTCTGTTGTTGGCGTACTGGTACTTGGCGATGGTGGATAGGGTACAGCCGCCGTTGGGATGCTGGTATTTTGCAGCGCTCCTGGTAATTCCGCCCTTGGGGATGGTGAAGACGGTATCGCCGCCGTTGGTGTTGGTTGTTCGCCTTGGCTTGGAGCTACTTCTCCTACGGCTTTAGAAACTTCAACACCGTATTGCTCTAAAATAACTAGAGGCTCTGCCCCAGCATTTAATTCTATTCTTTTGACTAATACTTGCCCGTTGGATAACCTTTGCCCTACTTGCACGTAACGGCTAGTTGCTTCGCTTGGTACTTGGACAATTGCTTGAGTTTGTTCGCCAATTTGAACTACGCCCATAACCGTGACATTTTTAGCCAATTCTGGTTCTGGTAGTGCGGGGGGTAAGGCGGGTTGTAAATTAGTATTTGGTAACGTCGTTGCGGGGGGTGGGGTGTTTTGATTTGATGTCGCCGATTGGTTGCTTGAAGAATTTCCCCCTGTTAAAGAAGATGTCGCCGAGCGATTGCTCGAACTTCCCTGGCTTGAAGAAGTCCTAGGATTATTAATAGCTATAGAATTAGGTCTTGATTGTCTATTACTGGCGTTTCCAGTAGTTTGTCTGGTAGACGTTGTGGACGCACCTCCTGTTTGTGACGAAGGAGCGGAAGAATTGCTATTAGCGGTATTTCCCGCGCTTATCGGAGCCGCAGGAACAGGTAAAAACAATGCGGCAAAAGGATCTCGATTGCCTTTTGCTACTTGTTTGGTACGTTGGTTAGCATTGGTTGGTTGAATTAATCCAGGGGCTAAGTACGCTGCACTGTTTGGATTTGTAGCTACCAAAGGCGGTTTTGCTGGGGGTTGTGGTTGAACTACGACTGGTGCGGTAGATGGTGGGGGATTAGTCGTTTGTGGCTCGTTTGATGATGGACACCCAGTTATTGCTAAGGCAAGCATTCCTATAAATGCTGTTGTAGAGATTTGACGCATATTTTCACTAAATAGTTTTAATAAATGACAAGATAAATAACTGTCCTGATGTTAAAACAGATTTTTCTCTATTTTTTTTACAAGTAACATACCTATTATATCTAGCACGATTATTGTAAACTACAACTTACTTTTATGATTAAACTTGTAATTTAATTGTACCTGTCTAAACTTTAGTTAATAAAGTAAGTTTTGCTCATTTTAAGCAATTTAGAACTTAGCGATCGCCTGAAGATAAATAACCCGTAAAACTACGGACAGTAAATGAAATTCATTTGTTTCTTGTAACCAGTTAAAAATTCCTCAAAACTAATTTCGGCAACCTAGCATTAAATTATTTGCATACTAGCAAGTAATCTTAAAATGTCAAGCTTGGTGATAATATTATTTGATTAGTAATGACCTTTAGAGGACTAATCTTCCGGGACAATCATTAATTTTTTTAATGAAGCTAATCCTTGCTTGACTCGACGAGATACAGTAATAACACTGATACCTAAATGTTCGGCTACTTCTTTTTGCGTCAAGTCGTATAAAAACACAAATTTCAAAATTTCGTGAGTCTTTTGTTCTAGTTGAACTAAAGCTTCTTGCAAGCGAATTCGATCTTCTTGGGCTAGTTGAAAACTGGTATACTGCCCGTCGGGAACGGTATCGCCCAATAAAGCCGAGTCTTCGTCGCCGTCTTGGGCTGGGGTATCTAAGCTTAAAGGAGAGCGGTTAGTCCAAGCGAGTTTAACTTCTTGCCATTCAGTAATAGTAATGTTTAGAGCCGCAGCAACTTCAATATCTGTAGGTTGGCGGTTGTACTGTTGTTGTAGTTGGCGGGTAACTCCCACTGCTTGCTGTTGTAATGCCAGCCAGCGTCGAGGAATTCTGACCATAACTCCTTTATCGCGCAGATAGTGTTGAATTTCCCCGCGAATGTAGGGGATGGCAAAAGAACTAAATGCAATTCCTTTAGACAATTCAAATTTTTCAATGGCGCGAATTAAACCCAAACAGCCTACTTGCATCAAGTCGTCATAGCTTTCCGTACACTGATTAGTCCAGTAGTACGCTTCTTTTCTTACCAATCCATAGTTAAGCGTGACGATTTCATTGCGGATACTGGCGGATGGTGACTTTTGATATTCTCGTAGCAGAGTCGCGCTCTCTTGCTTAACTTCACTGTTGCTTCCGGTATATGCTAACACCATATTTTTTCTCTGCTAGGTAAATTTTGGAATTATTAATATTGAGATGGACAAACTACAGAAGTATGTATAGCGAAAATTAAATTAAGCAGTAGTTGAGGAAGATTTAGCCGCCTTCATAATTAAGAATATTAATTTTACTGCGAGGTTTGCTACCGAAATTACACTGAAGTTTGGTTAAAGTTGTAATAATTTAAGGAAAATGCTGAAGTTGAACGTAGGCGATCGCACTAATTGAACTAAAAATTAAATATCGCTCCATAAAAAAAAGGGCATTAGCCCTTTTTGCAGCAACAGGATCGTTGCTCGTTACTTAAATTGTAGTTACTTTTATAACTAAATGCGATCGCGCTTTAGAGGGTAGCAGAATCAATCCGAGCAAAAAATAAACCGCGAATTTTGACTTCTTTAGCTTCGGCGGCTCCTAGATCGGTATCTGAAGGCTGTTCGCTCTGGAAAGTTCCAGCAATTTCTCCGGTATTGCTATCTACTTTGGCAATTTGTAAAGAAATAGTCCCTTCTCCTACATCAGCTTGTTTCATGTTGGCACGGGCAAGTTCTTCGTCATCGGCGCTAGAAGGCAAAGCTACTGCATTATCGTAGCCTGCGGTTACGCCGCGACCTTTAGGGTCAAGAAACGCCGAACCTCGATAGGAAGGAACTTTAAACTTGCCTTCAAAATCTGTTGAAGTGTTGATGCTAGTTAAACCCGGTTGAGATTGGGCAACTAAGCCTTTAATAGTAAACAAAAACGGAACTCGTTCGCCGCCAGGTAATTGAACGGTGATGGCTTGGAAATCTAAACCATCTTCTTCTACAAAAGTCAAACTGCGATCGTCGTTTAATTTTAGTTTGCCCTGTACTTGGTCAATAGTCGAAGTGTAGCGAGTCAACAATTTTCCGGCAATAAACTCAGCTTTTTGACGTTTGTTGACAGGTTCTTCTTTAACAAAGAAAGTTGTGGGTTCTAAGCACAGTTCTGTAAGTCTATAAGACTGATTTGGGTCAAGAGCAATCGAACCGCGAGTAGTCTCTGCCATTTGCGGGCATTTATTTGCAAGACCTGTACCTCTAATTTGGTCGTAGGTAAGTACATCTCGACTTTCCGATGCCATAGTCGCATCGCTACAAGCAGTTATTAGCCCTAAAAAGACTGCTAAGAAGGCAATAATTAAAGCGCGATACCTCATAGTTAACCTCAATGTTTAAACTCCATATTTAACCGGATAGCCCTAATAATACAATTGAAACTGGGCTAATATTTGGATGCCTCGTTAGGAAGGTGCGTTTTCTACAGTAGTAGGACGCGATTGAGGATATAGTTGCCTTGCCCTTAATTGTTTTTAACGCAACTAGCTCGGCAGCGATCTAAACTATATCCCCTGCAATCAACGTTTTTTGAAGCTCTTGAACTGGGTTAATCTAGCTCAAGCGCGGCGATTTGCAACCTAGTTCGCTTCAGACCCCAATACAGAATTTTACACGGGGATGTTACGTTTACTTTGGGGAGCATTTAGATCATCTATTGTTTTGAGGCACAAAGTAATAAATTTTATGGGCTGGCAAAAATATTTAATGGAGGAGCAAGCGAGGAATTTTAATGAATAAAAGTACGGACATTGAGGCAAAACTAGAAGCTGTTGGTACGGATATCCAAGCTTTAGCCCAAAGCTACCAAGGCGATAGTTTAGCGCTTTTAGCGGTGCTACGGCGCTTAGAGGCACTACATAGAGAAATTCGCGAGGGAGTTTTTCAACAGTCTTTACCTGATAGCCGTCATGGATTTCACGATTTGCTGAAAGATATTGAATCTCAGGGGGGCTGGCCTTACATTGAAAGAATGAAGCTGCAATCTTTACTAGAGAACTGGTTTGTGGAGGACGAGCGAGAAATCGACACCCCGGATAAAGGTTCAAAATCAAATTCGTTGGAATAGAATTATTAAACTTACGATAAATATCTGGTTGGAACTTGACAAATTGCTTTTTTGATGATTAAAAATTACTGACTAGCAATTGCCAGATGGTTGCTGACTTAGTTTGAACGTTTGCAGTCTTTTGTTTGGGAAGATGGAAAAGGGCAAATATTACTAAAAATTTCTATTTGGGTTATATTCACAACTTTTTATCGCCAACTACCTAATGAACTTTTTTGATAAGTTAAATGC
>JAPJOW010000274.1 GCA_030826005.1 Aliterella sp. RAGGC_92 | reverse complement strand
ATTAGGTAGAGTAAATTAAATGCTTTTTACTATTTGTTAGGAGAGGATTTTATTAAGTTGATAAAAAATAAATAGCTAGGAAGATACTGAGTAATTTTTAAAACATTCTTTTGGCAATTGATGGCAATGGTTGACAGGATATCAGAGCAAAAAAGCTTGGAGTAAAGACATATTAGATTGTTTTTATGAGGGGCAAATTACTGATAAAAATATTACTAGAGCTAGTAAATAAGCCTAAGAAAATGACCGTTCTTTACGTCTTTCTCAGCAAACTGGTAAAGGAGTAACTCTGTTACTTAGTTACGCTTTTGTCAAGTATGTAAATGTTTAACTTTGCAAAAATCAATTGCTGGTTTCAATCTAAAAACATTCAGATTACTACTGTGTTAAATCCGACAATACTTTAAAACAACTTTAGAAAAGGTATAGATATGAACAGTAAAGCTAATCGTTTTTTGCTAATAGCAACAAGTATCATTGCCTTCGAGAATTTTTGTTTTATACTTCCGCTCAAAGCTCATAATGTTGATGTTTGTATAGATGTCTTGCAAGAAGAAGCCCAGATAGTTGCGACTGGCACTAGCAAGCGCGAAATAAAACAGAAGCTTAAAGATGAGTACAAAGAACTTGAGAAAGAATGCGATCATGGACTTGAAGAAGCAGGATTAATTACACTTAAGCAAGTTCAAAAAGACAAAGCGATCGCAAATCTCGTCCTCAGTGGTCAAATTGCTCAAGATGATTTGAGTTCAACTAAAAAGAAGGAGAAGCAAGATGACTTGGCAAAGCGCGAAGCTAGAACCCAGCAAATTCGGGAAGAAATCTGCGCTAACCCTGCTCCAGAGGAAGAATACGCTTGCCCAAAAGTCAGGCAGGAGACTTTAACTTCTCAACTTCGCCTACCTAAAGCTTTAGCCGCAAAACCCTTACCTAAAACTTTAGGTGCAAAATTAGCCCAATTATCTGACCCAATAATAGCAGGACAATGGCAAGCTCCTTTCGACTGGCCGCTCGTTGCGATTCATATGGCTGTCGGTCCTAATGGTAATGTACTGGCTTGGACTCGCCCCAAGTTGGCGTTAGGCAACCCTCCACAATATACGTTATGGAATCCAGCTACAAACACCTTCACCAATTCACCGTCGTTTGGACAAGCTGGCTCTCTACTAACTGACATCTTTTGTGGCGGTCACGACTTTGCTCCCAGTGGCAGATTATTGATAGCCGGAGGACACTCAACTGGCACAGCCGGTGATGGTTCGCGAGATATCAATGTTTATGATTTCATTACCAACCGATGGAATTCATACCCCAATAAAATGAACTCAGGTCGCTGGTATCCTACGGTCACTTATAACGGAAATGGAGAAGGAGTGATAGTTGGCGGGAGTATTACTAGCAGTGCTTTGAACAAAATTTCTCAAGTTTGGGAAGCTGGCGGCACTCAGAGTTTAAGAACTCTAAGTAGTGCGGCGCTGGGTCTGCCTGTCAACCCCTATGCTTGGAACTTTGTCGCTCCTAGTGGTAGGATTTTTAACTCCGGTCCCACTCAGACCACACGCGCCCTAGATACTACGGGAACTGGCAAATGGATTACAATCTCCAACAGTAAATTCGGCAACCGCTATTATGGAACGTCTGTAATGTATGGCGATGGTAAGGTATTAATTGTTGGTGGCAGTAATGATAGATATGGCCCACCGACTAAAACTTCTGAAGTTGTTGAACTGTTCACGTCTAATAATTGGATACCTGTATTTCCTATGCAGTTTGCGCGGCGACACCATAACGCTACACTGCTGCCGGATGAAAAAGTCCTTGTAACCGGTGGTACTAGCTCAGACAGTTTCAACAATACTACCAACGCTGTACTTGCTGCGGAGATATGGGACCCGCAAACAACCCAGTGGACGACCGTTGCTAGTATGCAAAAGCGGCGAACCTACCACTCAACGGCAGTATTGTTGCCAGATGGGCGCGTAGTTTTAGCCGGTGGAGGTCTACCGATAGGAAATGGTGCCGCAGACGATCCCCTTACCAAACAAGGTAACTACGATGCAGAAATCTACTCGCCGCCTTATCTATTTAAGGGTACGCGCCCTGTAATTACTTCTGCCCCTACAAATGTCAGTTATGGTCAAACCTTTACTGTACAAACACCGGATGCAGCAAGTATCGCCAAAGTAACGTGGATACGGCTCTCCTCAACGACTCATCAGTTTAATGCAGGTCAGAGAATCAACCGCTTGAGTTTCACTCCTGCCGCAGGGGGGCTTTTGGTTACGACTCCGACGAAAGTCAACTTGAGTCCACCAGGTTACTATATGTTATTTATCTTAAATGGCAATGGTGTACCCTCCGTAGCCAAAATCATCCAGATTAGTTGAGCTAACACATACGTGGTGAGATGCTTAAAGCAACTAGGTTGTCAGTAATTGTTGAGGCTAAAGAGATAAAGAGAGTGATTTTTATCTCCTCTCTTTATCTTCATAAATCGAGGAAACCTACTAGGAAAGTTGACTTCTTTCAAAAGTCTAAATTTTTTTAAAGTTGGCTTAAACCAACTTTAGCTATAAGACTTGCGGGTTTTAAACTTAGGTGAGCTAGGCAGGCTGAAGCCACGAAGTTTAGTGTAAGCAACTTAAGTAAATCGATAACGACCTAATTTTTTTCTCAACTCAAACCTGATGATTTTAGAAACTTGAGTATCTTTGTCAGATAGATATTTTTTCTAGGGTAAAATCTGCTTTTACTGTTATCAGTTATACTATAAGAATTTTTGGCGTTGCTGATCTAAAGGATGAAAGAGGAGTAGACAAGGGGACAAGGTGATAACAAGAAGCTTGGGTTGCTGCAAAGGGATAATCATAGAAAAATTCGGGATTGCGGAATTTTTCTATTACAAATATTAAGCTTCATCGTCAAATAAAAACAAGCTTAAAAAACTTGAATTTTTTTAACATTATAGTAGATACTAACTATAATCTTCATTATCCTAAATAATTGATGTTTGTAACAAGCTTTGCACCTCATAAATTTAATTAAATGTTTATATGGAATTTGTACTGATTGAAAATCCTGGGAACATTCCAGACCCCATTACTAATTCTGGTAAGGTAGAATACATTTTTGAAATAGGCAAGCATCAGATTACTAATGCTCAATATGCTAGATTTTTGAATGCTACTGCTATTTACTCCGATTCCTATGGTTTATACAACATAAATATGGAGAATGGATTATTTGGCGGGATCGAACGCATCAAAAAAGACGAGGGTTATTTTTATGAGCCATTAGCAGAATATCGCGATCTCCCTGTAGTTTATGTTTCTTGGTTTGATGCTGCACGTTTTTGTAATTGGTTGCACTTTGGCGAACCAGAAACAGGAGAATCTGTATTAGGTACAACGGAAGGAAATTTTGAAATAGGAGCATATAATACCTCTATATTTTCTGCTGGGCGCGATGTTCAAAAAGTTGAGACGCATAATCCAGGAGCAAAATACTGGATTCCTACATTAGATGAATGGAATAAAGCCGCGTATTTCGATCCTTTAAAAGATGGAATAGGAGGATACTGGTTATACCCAACGCAAAGCGATACTAAACCTCACGCTTTACCTCCTCCAGGCGATCGCTTTTCTGCTAATTATTATGACTTCCAATGGGCTGCACCCGCACCTTACTTAACTCCCGTTGGTAGTTATAGAAACGCCACAAGTTATTACGGAACTTTAGATCAAGGCGGTAATGTATGGGAGTGGGTAGAAACTTTACGCAATAATAAAAAGCATCGATGGGTTAGAGGTGGAGGTGCAACAAACTTCGATCACGCCCTCTCGCGCCTGAATATTGATTCTGAATATAGCGATCACAAGTTGTATATTTTTGGATTTAGAGTAGCTAAAAGTCACTCTAGCTCGTAAGTTTATTTGATATCTGCTTATAGATTTGCAAAAACTGTTCTAAATATATTAAATTGTCACAGTTTTTTAACTGCGCTGTAAAAATGGAATTTTTAGTTATAAGCGATCCAGGGAATCAAAACGATCCAATTTATGGTTTTGGCTACGTTCCCTACATTTACGAGATTGGCAAATATGAGATAACTAACGATGAATACGCAGAATTCTTAAATGCGATCGCCAAATTCAAAGATCCCTATTCACTATATAGCCCTAGTATGACCCAGGGATTATTTGGTGGGATTGACAGAATTGAGCGAGAAGGTTCTTTTACATACTGCTCAAAACCCAACTATGGCAAAAAGCCTGTGGTATATATTTCTTGGTACGATCTAGCTCGTATGGCTAATTGGTATCATTATGGAAAACCCTGTACGGGGCAATCTAAGTTAGGTACAACTGAAGGTACAAATAAACAAGGTGCGTATGATACGCGCTATTTTCCTAAAAATTATCAAGATTCAGTTGACTACAAAAAACTACCATTTGGGAGAAACAAAAAAGCCCTCTACTGGATTCCTAATGAGTATGAATGGTATAAAGCCGCCCATTACGATCCCACAAAACAAGGAAAACGAAAATATTGGGATTATCCGGTAAGAACTGACGATTTACCCAATAATGCTGCGCCACCAGGAAACCAGCATTCTGTAAATTATCTACAAGAGACATTTTCAATAGGCAAACCAGATTTTCTGACTAATGTAGGAGATTATGTATATGCCTCTAGCTATTATGGAACGTACGATCAAGGCGGTAATGTATGGGAATGGTTAGAAAATTGGCGGCTTAAGGATCGAGGTTCTGAAAAAGTACGTGGAGTGCGCGGTGGTTCTGCTACATATACTGAGATAGGGCTACACGCATTTAATACCGATCCTGGCAATCCTTCCCACGAAAAATTTATTTGGGGAGGAAGGCTGGCTAGAGCGCATCTAGATTCAACTGGTCAAATTATATATTCCAACATTTCTTATACCCTTTTTGCGGAGTTTCGGAAAAAAATAAAATCTAATATTAAAACAATTTTAAAGTAGCAGAAAAAATGGCTCTAAAGTTTAGGCTTTATAC
>JAPJOW010000273.1 GCA_030826005.1 Aliterella sp. RAGGC_92 | reverse complement strand
TTGAGTAGTAAAGTAACGGCGAAAAACTTAGCCTATGCCATATATACCTCTGGTTCTACGGGCAAACCTAAAGGCGTTGCGATCGCTCATTCTAGTTGTGTTGCTTTACTAACTTGGGCGAGAACAGTTTTTAGCGACGATGAAATCAAAGGAGTTTTAGCTTCTACTTCTATTTGCTTCGATCTATCGGTATTTGAAATATTTGTCCCGCTTAGTTGGGGTGGAAAAGTAATTTTAGTAGAAAATGCTTTGCATCTTTCTAGTGCAGTAGATGTGACTTTAATTAATACAGTTCCTAGTGTAATTTCAGAATTATTACGCGGAAATATCCCTAGTTCTGTTCGGACTATTAATTTAGCTGGCGAACCTCTGCAAAGTCAAATCGTACAGCAAATTTATCAAAATCAAACAATTGAAAAAGTTTTTAATCTTTACGGGCCTTCAGAAGATACGACTTATTCAACATTTACTTTAGTGCAAAAAGATGATAAAATCATATCAATAGGTCGCCCAATTAATAATACCCAAATTTATATTCTTGACTTTTGTTTGCAACCAGTACCAATTGGTGTAGCCGGAGAAGTTTATATAGGTGGGGCGGGTTTGGCTAGAGGTTATTTACACAGTCCAGAAATAACTACAGAAAAGTTTATTACTAATCCGTTTAGTGGTGAATCAACATCGCAGTTGTATAAAACTGGAGATATTGCGCGTTACTTAACCGATGGTAATTTAGAGTATTTGGGGCGAATAGATAGCCAAGTAAAAGTTAGAGGGTTTCGGATTGAATTAGGTGAAATAGAGAAGGTCTTAAGCGAACATCTAGGAGTACAAAAAGTTGCAGTTTTGGCAATAGAAAAGCAATTAATCGCTTATTTTGTTCCTTGTCAAAATTCAAACATTACTACAGAAGAATTGCGGATTTATTTAAAACAATTGCTGCCCGATTATATGATTCCTGCGGCATTTGTATTAGTAGATAGTATACCGCTATTGCTAAATGGAAAAGTCGATCGTAGAGCTTTAAGTGCGCTGAAAATTAACCCCAAAAAGACTTATGAAGCTCCGCAATCTGAAATAGAAGACGCGATCGCTAAAGTTTGGCAAGAGGTATTACAGCTAGAAAATATCAGCGTCAACGATAACTTTTTTGATGTTGGCGGTCATTCTTTGTTGATGGTGCGCCTGCAACAAAAATTATCCTCGGTATTGGAACAAAATCTATCAATTGTCGATTTGTTTCAATATCCGACAATTCGTTCTCTGGCGGAGTATTTAAGCCGAGATGAGCAAAAAAGTTTGGTTTGGCGATCGCTAAAAGAACGAACTCAAAAACAAATGGCTGCTGTGAAGAAAAAGCAGTTGGCGAGAAGGTTTGCAGAATTTTGATATCGCTGTTGTTAGTAATTTGTAGTGGTTGATGATGAGTGTAGAAATAGATGAATCAATGGAAAAGGTTGCTGTGATTGGCATGGCGGGGCGTTTTCCTGGGGCGGAAAATATAGAAACCTTTTGGCAAAATTTACAAGCTGGGGTTGATTCAATTTCGACGTTTTGCGATCGCGAGTTGTTAGCCGCAGGTGTAGATCCTCATTGGCTTGATTTGCCAAGTTATGTCAAAGCTGGCGGCGTACTGGAAGATATAGATTTATTTGATGCGGCGTTTTTTGAATTTAGTCCTAAAGAAGCGGAAATTACCGATCCTCAACATCGTTTGTTTTTAGAGTCGGCTTATGTGGCGTTTGAGGATGCTGGGTACGATCTGCAAAGGTGTACAAGTCGCGTGGGTGTATATGCTGGGGCTAGTTTAAATAATTATTTATCGATTGACGATCGCTTTGGTTCGGCGACATCTTATCAAGCTTTGATTGGTAATGATAAGGATTTTTTGACTACTCGCGTTGCTTATAAGTTAAATCTTAAAGGTCCTTGTATTACCGTGCAAACGGCTTGTTCTACTTCATTGGTAGCGGTGGCTTTGGCTTGTCAAAGTTTACTCAGTTATCAGTGCGATATGGCTTTGGCGGGTGGTGTTTCGGTTCGGACTCCCCAAAAAACAGGCTATTTTTCCGAAGCTGGCGGGACTTTATCGCCCGATGGTCGTTGTTGTGCTTTTGATGCCAATGCTAAGGGTACAGTGGTCGGTAATGGCGTGGGTGTAGTGGTTCTCAAGCGGTTGCAAGAAGCGATCGCCGATGGAGATCATATTTATGCCACAATTAGCGGAGCGGCGATTAATAATGATGGTGCGGGGAAGATTGGCTATACAGCGCCTAGTGTAGATGGTCAAGCAGAAGTAATCGCGGAAGCGATGATGTTGGCGGATGTGAACCCGGAAACTATTAGCTATGTTGAAGCGCACGGTACAGGTACAACTTTAGGCGATCCGATTGAAATTGCGGCGCTATCCCAAGCTTTTCGGACTGATAAAAAAGGTTTTTGTGCGATCGGTTCAGTTAAAACTAATATCGGTCACTTGGATGCAGCTTCGGGAGTTACGGGACTTATTAAAACAGTTTTGGCGCTTAAATATAAACAGATACCGCCAAGCTTAAATTTTCAGCAACCCAATCGGCAGATTGATTTTGCAAATAGTCCTTTTTATGTCAATACTAAGCTGAAGGAATGGCAGACAAGTCCGCGCCGTGCGGGTGTTAGTTCTTTGGGTATGGGCGGGACTAACGTTCATGTTGTGCTAGAAGAAGCGCCTCTACAGGTGAAAAAGGTGCAGAAGGAATATCATCTATTAGTTCTTTCTGCCAAAACTCAGTCGGCGCTAGAAAGTGCTACTAAAAATCTTGGTCAGTATCTACAGCAACATCCCCAGGAAAATTTGGCGGATGTGGCTTATACCTTGCAAGTAGGACGCAGAGAGTTTGATTATCGCCGCGTTTTGGTGTGTCGGGATATTGATGATGCGATAACTCAGCTAGGTTCATTGACGCACGATCGGGTAATGGGCGATCGCTCTATTGCCTTTATGTTTCCCGGACAAGGTTCTCAGTATGCAGACATGGGCAAACAATTGTATGTTAGCGAACCTGTATTTCGCCAACAGGTAGATCGCTGCTGCGAGATATTAGAGCCTTATTTGGGGTTGGATTTGCGAAGTCTGTTTGATAGCGCCGAACAACTAAAACAGACTTCTATTGCCCAAACTGCATTATTTGTTGTTGAATATGCGTTGGCGGCGTTGTGGATGTCTTGGGGAATAAAACCAGAATCGGCGATCGGTCATAGTATTGGCGAATATGTTGCGGCAAGTTTAGCTGGTGTATTTTCCTTAGAAGATGCTTTGAAGTTGGTGGCGGTGCGCGGAAAGTTGATGCAGCAGTGTCCCAGGGGTTCTATGCTGGCGGTGTCGCTACCCCCGACAGAAGTTACAGCTTTACTGGACGAACAATTATCATTAGCGGCTATTAATGCGCCATCTGCTTGCGTAGTGGCGGGAAACCATGATGCTGTTGAGGCTTTGCAAGCAAAGTTGGAAACCCAAGGTATAAGCTGTCGTCGCTTGCACGTTTCTCACGCTTTCCATTCGCCACTGATGGACGAAATATTAGAACCATTTAGGCAAGAAGTAGCCCTCGTCAAACTGTATCCGCCCAAAATTCCCTTTATTTCTAACGTTACGGGGACTTGGATTACAGCCCAAGAAGCGACAGATCCCGATTATTGGGTAAAACATTTGCGTCACACTGTTTGCTTTAGTAGTGGGATTGCTGAAATACTGCGATCGCCAAACCGCATTTTGTTGGAAGTAGGCGCGGGACATACTTTATCTACTTTTGCCAAGCAGCAATCAGAACAACGAATTATTTTATCTTCTTTACCTCATCCTCAAGAGAAACAATCGGATATTGCTTGCTTACTCCATAGCTTAGGTAGGCTTTGGCTGTCGGGAGTGGCGATTGATTGGACTGGGTTTTATGGCAAAAATCGCCCTCAACGTATTCCTTTACCTACTTACCCTTTTGAACGCCAACGTTATTGGCGCGATCGCCCAGTGGTAAAAAGTCTTGGAGAAATAGGCGATCGCCAAACCTATATAGAACATAAAAACCGTTTGGCGTACCTCTGCACTGCATATATGAATCTGGCTTTGAAGGATTTGGGTAAGTGCAAAGATCCATTTACAAAAGAGGAATTATTAGCCCAAGTTGTCCCCCGTTACCAGCAATTGTTATCTCGTTGGCTTGAGGTTTTAGTTGAACGAGGGCATTTACAGCATGATGGCAAGTTATACAGCAACCTTTTACCTTTATCTTCTACAGCCATCAATGACTTAGTTGCTGAAGCAATAACCCCACATCCAGGCTACCAACAACAGCTAGAACTTATCCAAACTTGCGGAGAAAACTTAGCCGCCGTGCTGGTTGGTGCAAAAGAACCTTTGGAGTTGCATTTTGCCACCTTAGTTAAAAATGGAGAACTTTTTAGAGCTAATTTACCTGCGGATACTTATTACAACAGTATTATCCGAGAAAGGTTAGAGCAAGTTGTAAAGTCATTGCCAGCCAAAGCAAACTTGAGAATTTTGGAGATTGGTGGGGGTACGGGGATTGCTACTACAGAAATATTACCTTTGTTGCCACCAGAAAGGACTAAATATACTTTTACCGATGTTGGGAGTTTTTTCCTAGATGCCGCCAAGCAGAAGTTTAGCAATTATCCCTTTGTGGAGTATCGCACTTTAGATATTGAAAAACCTCTAATAGAGCAAGGTTTTTCGCAGCACTTTGATGTGGTTATTGCTGTTAATGTTCTGCACGTTACCCAAAATTTAACGGAAACTCTCGATCGCGTACATTCTCTACTCGCGCCTGATGGCTTGTTGCTGATCCAGGAAATTACCCAACCGCAACTAGAATTTGATATTACCGATGGCTTATTGATGCACCCCTTAGAGGACGTTCAACGCAGCCAAGGCAATCCATTTTTATCTAAACAACAGTGGCAAGAATTACTAGGCGATCGCGCTTTTAATAAAGTATTAGCTTACGGAGATGCAGATTTTGGGCAACATATTTTTATCGCTCACGCTTCTTT
>JAPJOW010000272.1 GCA_030826005.1 Aliterella sp. RAGGC_92 | reverse complement strand
GGCGCACGGTAGCCGAATTAATGAGTTATGGCACAACTTTACTCACCCGCGACGAGGTAATGGAAGGCGTACCAGAAATGATCGCCGACGTACAGGTAGAAGCAACTTTTCCCGATGGTACAAAATTAGTAACCGTCCACAATCCAATCTTGTAGCTTTAGACAAAATTATGATTAAAAGCTAAGTCCGGTTCGCTAAAATTGCGGGTTTCTTCATCTAATACTTTAACTAAGCGGTTGTAAATTTCCTGCGCCTGTTGGGGAGAATCGCCAATACTTGTAACTCCAAGCTTGCCAAACTCGGAAAGACAACCCATTAAGTGAAAAACTATCCCCGTTTCTGTACCAGAGTCAAAATGCAATCGATTGGTAGCGATAATATCCATCAAATCGTTGGGTAATAACCCTTTGTAGCGTTCTTTTTGCAGATTATCAGTAGCGGTGTAATATTTTGCCCGTCCCTGCTGGCTGTAGAATAGTCCTGTAGAAAGGTCGTAACGCCCGTTAGTTAAGAGTTTTAAGGTCATAAAGGGGTGAGTAGTCCCGCCTTTACGCAAATTAATTTCAATTGCCTGAATTTCCCAATAATCGCCCTCATTTCCAGTATGGCGCACGGCAATAAAATCTACGCCAAATCTCTCTAACGCGCCTTTTTCTGCCAAAACTCTGCCAACTTTTAACCCCAAATCTTGAATCCGCATCCGGTAAGCAATATCGGCGGGAAACCGACAACCAAGATATATTTGTCCGTCGGGGCCGCCTAAAATTTGGTCGTGGGTAGATAAAATTTCGATTTCACCATTGGGGGTAATTCTCCCTTGGACGCTAGGACTGCGCTTTTCTTCTCCTTCGACAAACTCCTCTACTATTGCCCCAATTTCAGGAATCCGCCCCGAAAAATTTTCCCAATTTTCCGATTTTGCCTGAAAGCGCATTTGCTGTAACTGTTTTTTAATTGCTTCTAGCTTTTCGGTTTGGGAAGTAATATTTTGAATTGGTCTTAAATCAAATATTGCATTAGCTTCGCCGGAAATTCCTTCATTGAGTTTGACTACCATGCGCTTTAACTGCGGCTTGCGTTCCCATAGTTCGCTAATGGCTGCAACTAATTCCTCGACATTCCACAAGCTTTCGTTGCTACCATCAGGGTAAGGAATGCCACTTTCAGCGAAAATTTGTCTGCTACCGCTTTTTGTTCCCCAAGTTTGCAAGCTAGGATCGCAAGCATACAATGGTACGCCGATTTCCACAGATAAATCTCGCTCCCAATCGGAGGAGTTGTAACAAATCATAAAAGACTTTCCAGGACGTAAAGCCTGACGCAACCTTGCCATCAACCGGGGACGTTCTAAAATTTTTTGAGTAAGGGGTTTATTAGAAGAATCGTAGGTAGAAAGTAATAGTAAGCGATCGCGCGCGTGAGAAAAAGGTATCCCTGGCAACAACTGCAAATAGTAATCTATAACGCTGGGATGCAGGGGTTGAGACGTAACATAAATTAAGCGCGTGCGGGGATTTTGCAGGCGAATCAAGGAAAATAACAATCTTTCTTCGTAGTGGTGAACGCCGTCAATTTTCAGTAACTCCCGCCGATCTAAACTCAAAGAAGGAATTACTAAAATATCTCCATCACTGCGATCGAAATCCTCTACCGTATGCCAGTGTTCGCGCAAACTTGCTTGCAACTGGCGAAATTTTAATTCCTGTTCTAATAAAAGAGAACTATCTAGTATTTGCATCGCCTCAGCCCTGCCACGCTCTCATATACAGCGATCTTACTCTGGCAGTCAAGGTAAGCAAAATATACCCCTAGTAACAATCCTAGGATGGGGAGAGGGGGAGACAGGGAGACGGGGCGGTAGTTTAATCAGGTTGTTTGTCACCTTGTCCCCTTGTCACCTTGTCCCCTTGTCCCCTTTAAATCACCGTCCCATCCGCAATTACAGCATTTTTTAGCACTACAACAATGCCACTACGAATATAGAAACCCTGACTTTCTTTTTCGGCTTCCTGGACGCGATCTTTATTAATTATCTGGACATCGCAGCCAATCCGGGCATTTTTGTCAATGATGGCGCGGCGAATAGTGCTATTTGAACCAATCCCTAAAGGAACTTGCGTACTCTCGCATTGAGATTGTTCTTCAGCAAAAGGTTGATAAAAATCCGCACCCATAATTAGCGAGTCATCAATCGTACAACCTTCCTCTATGCGCGATCGCACTCCTAATACTGAATGCTGAATCCGACAGCTTTTTAAAATACAACCTTCCCCAATAATTGATTCTGTCACCTGGCAATTTAGCAGCTTGCTAGGGGGCAAATAACGCGAACGAGTGTAGATTGGGGCTTCCTCATCATAAAAGCTAAATGGCGGGTGCGGTTGCTTCGTCAGCGCCAAGTTAGCGTCATAAAATGCCTCAATCGTCCCGATATCTTCCCAATAACCATTGAATAAATAAGCCTGGACATTGAGATCCTTTGCTGCGGCGGGAATAATCTCTTTACCAAAATCAGTTTGATTTAAAGACTCTTTCAAAAGTTTAATTAAAACTTCTTTTTTAAAGACATAAATCCCCATCGAAGCAATATAGGGTTTCTGCTTTGCTTCCTCTTTAGTCAAACCCAAAATTGTTGTATCGACTTGCATTTGGCGCAATTCGTCACCCTTGGGCTTTTCGCTAAAATCTATGATTCGCCCATTGTCGTCAATTTTCATCACTCCAAAATCCGAAGCCAAACGTTCGGAAATAGGAACAACCGAAAGAGTTATATCTGCCCCGGTTTCGCGGTGGCGTTGCACGAATAAGCGATAATCCATGCGATAGAGATGATCTCCAGACAAAATTAGGTATTCATCTACATCCCACTCCTCTAATAGCCAAATATACTGACGCACCGCATCGGCTGTACCTTGAAACCAATTAGGGTTTTCTGGAGTTTGCTGGGCGGCTAACACTTCAACAAAGCCATCTGTAAAGCCAGAAAAGCTGTAGGCACGAGCAATGTGGCGATTGAGAGAAGCGGAGTTAAACTGCGTCAGAACGTAGATTTTGTAAATTTCTGAATTGATGCAATTACTCACAGGAATATCAATGAGACGATATTTGCCTGCTAACGGTACGGCGGGCTTGGCGCGTAACTTGGTGAGGGGGTAAAGCCGAGTGCCTGCACCGCCCCCTAAAATGATCGATAATACTTTTTTCATAGATAACTGCTTTTACTGCCAATCAACTCCCAAGTTTAGTGTCTGACTGTGTGGGGCAGTTGGCAAGGGGGGAGACAAATTTAGTATTTATAGTCAAAAGCAAAACTAAGCTTTCTCTAGTTATTAATGGCTTTAGGGTAAGCAATCCGCTTGTGATGAAATTGCAACCAAACTTCCACAAAAATTTCGGCAATGCGAGACATTTGGGCGCGATTTAGTCCTGAATCTACCATCTGATTATCTTGCCAGCGCGATCGCAAAATTTTATTTACCATTGCTAAAGCTTCTTCGTAAGTCGCATCTTTAAGACTGCGTAAAGCGGCTTCGCAAGCATCGGCTAACATGACAATTCCCGTTTCCGGCGATTGGGGAATCGGGCCATCGTAGCGAAAGTCTTTTTCGTCAACCACAACGGCGGACGGGTTATCGATTTCGGCGGCGGCTAATTGCTGTGCCTGGTGGTGAAAATAAGCAATTAAAATCGTGCCTTGGTGTTCGGGAATAAATGCTTTGACGGCTTTGGGCAAACGGTATTTACGCGCCATAATCAAGCCTTCGCTGACGTGCTTTTTAATAATCTCCGCACTCAACCAGGGATTATTAATTTGATCGTGCTTGTTCGGACCGCCCATTTGGTTTTCAATAAAGCTTTGCGGATCGTGTAACTTACCGATATCGTGATAAAACGTTCCTGCTCTAACTAACTCTACATTACAAGCCAATTCTTTCGCTGCGGCTTCTGCTAAAGTTGATACGAATAAAGTATGCTGAAAAGTGCCAGGAGCATTGGTTGCTAGGCGTTTTAAGAGCGGTCGATTGGGGTTGGCAAGTTCGGCGAGGCGAATTGGAGTAACTAGGTCAAATAAATGCTCTAAATAAGGGCTTAAGCCGATCGCTACAATACTCCACGCTAATCCTGAAAGTCCCACTAATCCAGCTTGTTGCGATCGCCCGTACCAACTAATGTCACTGCCATTAAAAATTACATCTAAAATCAAAAAGGTAATTGCTTCAACTAAACCAACAGCAACGCCTAATAGTGCCAATTCTTCGCGCGATCGCATTTTTCCAGCAAAGCTACTTGCAAGTACCCCCCCGGCTGCTCCTGCCAGCAAATATTCGCCATCAATCCCCAAGCTTGCGGGTAATAGCACGGTTATTAGGGCGATTGCTGTCAATCCTAAAGTGCGATCGTAGAAGCTACCTAATAATAAACCAACTGCTGGCAAGCTAGTATAGTTTACGCCTAGAGTTGTAAGTAAGATCGTACTCAAAATTAGCAGTATTACTAAAATGCGATCGCGCCCGTGCAAAGTGCAACCAAGTTGCCTTTTAATTAAAACAAAAACCCCAAAAGCTGCGGTGACAAAAATTCCTAGTTGCAACAAGCCATACCAGTTAATTTCTCGCCGACTTAGATCGAAACGATCTAGAAGTACAAAAGCTGCATGGTCAATTTCTTGCCCAGCTTGAACGATGGTTTCACCTTGCTGCACTTCTAACATTACGGTATTGACAGCTAGGGCCGCTTGTTCTGCTTGATACTTTGTTTTTGCCACGTCTTCAATCAAGTTTGGCTGCAAAACGTTTATTAATAGTTCTTTCGCCCAGGAGGTTGCATTTTTTGATAGTGAAGCTTTATTGTCGGTAGCTTTTAACTGTGCGTCTACCGTAGCTTGAATAATATCTGCTGGTAGTCCTGGCGCTATGCCTTGAGTTAATATGCGATCGGCACTACTATTAATTGCTGCTTGGGTTTTTTGCCATTCTGCGTCTGTCAATTCTAGCAATAGGTTGTCTGATAGCGATCTAATAGGGCTGGGATTTTGAGCGAGTTTTGTTTTTGCCTGGGCGTATTGCT
>JAPJOW010000271.1 GCA_030826005.1 Aliterella sp. RAGGC_92 | reverse complement strand
TTTTTAGCAATTTCTACTAATTTATCCATAGGCATAGACATAGCGCCCATGATATGACCGTCATTGTAAACCATGCGATCGCGCACATCGAGAATTGTAAAAGCAGGTTCTCCCCATTCTAGACGCGACTTAAGTTCGTGAGCGTTCGATTGAGGATCGATTGGTGGCTGAGGAGGAATAACGCCGCCTATAGGATTATTCATAAGTTTGTCCTGTTGAACTGGATTACACGCAATGTACCAAGGATTACACCTCTAAACGATCTTTCTTTAGAATGAATCCCAAAAGGATTTGGTATGAAGTTTTGTGTTGTATGCCGATAAAATTTTAATTAATCTATTTAGGAGCGCCAGCGATCGAATCGATCTTCCGAGCAGCCATTGATATAAGCGTTGTATACCCAGCCTTTAAGCGGCGTGAAAGTTTCGTTTGGGACAATTCCCGACGCAGTAGCAACAATTTGCACCCAATTGCCTTTTTTGTAAGTAGCTCTTACACCATCGCCGCGATTGAGCTTAGTAATAATTTTGTACTTATTCCCTGCACCGCTACGCACATTAACATTATTACCCGTAATAAAAGAGCATACAGTATTTTTTTGGATATCTCTATTATCATTAGTGGGTTGAGATTGCGCTCTCGCGCTAGTAGCTAACAATAAAATAGAAGTAACTGCGATCGCCGTAGTAAATTTGCTAAAGTTAAAAATGTGCATATTTGGTACTAATAATTACAAAAGTGGATGTACCTATTATGCGGGCGATTTATGGAGAGTTTTAGGGTGAAATTACGCAAAAATAAGCTTGCTTACGATTCCCAAGTCGAAATACTCCGCAATATATCAGGAATTTGCGATTGACTAGGCGAAAACTCTAAAATAGTCTCGCTTAAGCCCAAATACCCAGATTCGCTAAACGATAGTAGCATTCGAGACAACGCCAACCACACTTCCGCTTCGTATTCCCAATCGCGATTGCGGTAAGCTTGTCCAGCAATAGAGCGTAAAGCCCAAAAATAACTATTTCTAACTACCGAGCCACCTTTTTTAAACTCCGGTACATCTTCTTTATGGATGTAAAGAACTCCTGCTTCAATTTTGGCTCTCATAAACGCTAAAAAGCGATCGCAACTACTCTATGATGACTGAATTGTGGCAGTAAGTTAGGTATCAACTATTTCAAATTCCGCGATTAGTCTTTGTTGGATTTGCTCGATTGATTTTACAGTTTTTTGATAAGCCAGTCGATCTTTATTGCTCTTAAAGTCTTGGGCTGCTTGTTGCAAATCTTGAATAGCTGCTTGCTCGTAGCCTAACTGATGGTTGGCAATTCCTCTATTGACATGAGCTTGGGTATTAGCTGGATTGAGTTGCAAAGAAGTTGTAAAGTTAGAAATCGCACTAAGATAATCTCCATGACGAAAGCAAGTACAGCCTCGGTTATAGTAAGCGCGATCGCCAAGAGGATTGAGCCGAATAGCTAGAGAAAAGTCTTGCATAGCTCCTTGGTAGTCCGCAAGTTCAAATCGAGCTAGTCCGCGATCGGTGTAAATATCTGCTAATAAGAAATTAGATTTACTGGGAAATTGTACCAAAGCAAGATTTAGATCGTTAATAGCTTTTAAATAGTTTTGCGTGCCAGCATAAGCTAGGGCGCGATTGTAGTAGGCGCGAAAATCGCACTTATGGAGAGAAATTGCGCGATCGCATTCTTGAATTGCTGCTAGATAATTTCCTTGACGGTAATAAGCAATAGCTCGACTTAGTAAGGGTTCTGTGGGATTATTTGCAAGAGCGATCGCGCTCGTACAATCGGCGATCGCATTTTTGTAATCTCCTAACTCAATTTGCTGACTACAGGATTTGTGATAAATTTCTGCTTGTTGGTTGTTAGCAGCTAGAGCCGAGGAAGTAAAGGCAAAAGTTACGATAACAAGTATTATGACTGATAATATTTTCTGCATACGTTCTTAGTTTGCACTGTTACTACTGCTATTTTGAGTTGAAAGCTGTTTGCCGTCAAAAGACAAGTGGTAAAACTTGCAACTAATTGTTAATAAACTAAACTAATGCAAAAAACTATCTCTGCAAATCGGGTGCTAATTCAACGCTTGACTCCCTATTTATTTTTGCTTCCAGCGCTGTTGATATTGGCAATAACAGTATTTTTGCCAGCCTTGCAAGCATTTTATCTTAGCTTTACTAGCTACGATTTAACGCAACCACCGCAGTGGATAGGGCTAAGGAATTTTCAGCGTTTAATGGGCGATCGCGTATTTTGGAAAACTTTGCAAAATACGGTACTTTATCTAATTGGTGTCGTGCCAGTATTAGTAATTGCTCCATTAGCGATCGCAATTTTAGTTAACCAAAAGCTCCGGGGAATGAATTGGTTTAGGGCAGCTTTTTATACGCCTGTTGTAGTTTCTACGGTAGTGGCTGGTATTGCTTGGCGCTGGCTGTATGCGGAAAATGGTTTGCTCAATCAAGTAATTAAAAGTGTTTTTTCCCTTAAAGAGGGAGTTGGCTGGCTAACCAGCCCTCAATTAGCGCTATTTAGCGTGATGGTAGTGACAATCTGGAAGGGTTTGGGTTACTACATGGTAATTTACCTTGCAGGGTTGCAAGCCATCCCTGCGGACTTGTATGAAGCCGCTTCTATAGATGGTTCTGATGGTATGTCTAAGCATTGGGATATTACCGTTCCTCTGATGAAACCTTATATAGTTTTAGTGGCTGTCATCTCGGCAATTTCTGCTACTAAGGTTTTTGAGGAAATTTTTATCATGACCAAAGGCGGTCCCCGCGATAGCTCTAAAACAATAGTTTATTACCTCTACGAGCAAGCCTTTCAAAACTTAGAGATTAGTTATGCTTGCACGATTGGGTTAGTGCTGTTTTTGATAATTTTAGGCTTATCTATTTTGAATTTGAAGCTGTCGGCGGGGCGGGGTACTATTAGCTAGAGATTACAGAGCGATCGCATTTTCTGGCTGATGAATAATGCCAGAGACAATTTTCCAAACATTATCTTTAGCTGTTTGAGTTGTAGCTGTAGCTTCAGGTATATCTTTGCACAAAGTATATGTAACGCCAATTTGCTCTAGCTCAACTTCTACGTCATCCGCATCTTTTTTATAGCGAATTGCTGAACCACTTACTATTGCTATATTCTCGCTCAACATTTTGACGCGGAGGTTATTTATGCCTAGTTTGCTACGAGTAAATTTTTTATTGCGTAAAGAATTCATGAATTGGGTAAAAACACCCTCAACTTCTTGTGCGTTCTTCATTGTGGCTACTAATTCTGTAGTTATTAGTACAGAACCCTCATGAAAGAAAGGAGGTATTGAAGCAGGTTCGAGTTTATTGAACACATCAGAATAATTGATAAATTGTGCTTTTACAGCATCGATTTCATTAGACATAGTAAGTTAACTTTTTTTAAGTAAGTTGAAAATTTCTGGATGGATGCGATCGCAAATTCTGGCGGGAATATCGTGTCCAACACCGTTCATTTTGAATAGTTGAGAACCAGGGATTAATTCGGCGTACTCTACTGCATGAGCAGCAGGGATTAATGGATCGGCTGTACCATAGATAACTAGAGTAGGAACATCGATCTTTGCTAGGTATGGTGTAGTAGAGCGAGCGATCGCGCCTAGTTGATGAGTTATACAGTTAGGATTGTAGCGTTGACGGTTTTCTACACTGTCTTTGTACAATTGGGTGTAAAGGGGAATATTAAGCGGGTAAGTCGTACCAACAAGCGCCGACCAAAACGACAGATATTCCTCTAAAGATGGGACTTTAGCTAACAAAGATAGAGATGATATATCGCTATTACTCAACGCCGACGCATCAGCAAATGAGACAATAGAAGTAAGGGACAAAACCCGTCCGGGATAGCGAGTAGCCATGCGTTGGGCGATAGATCCTCCCATAGATGCACCAATAACGTGCGCTTTGTCAATTCCTAATGCTTGCAGCAACTTTGCGCTATCGGTTGCCATATCATCTAAAGAATAAGGATTAGTTTCCCAGTTATTAGCATCGCTCCAAGTCGATAAACCTATATCTCGATTATCGAAGCGAATAACATAATAACCTTTTTCAACTATTGGCTCATAGAAGTAAGGAAACCAGTTGAGAGACTGACAACCCAATCCCATAATTAAGAGTACGGCAGGATGCGTGCGATCGCCAAAGGTTTCTACATAAAAGTCAATATTGTTGGCTTTAACAGTTGTTTGCATAGTTTCTTGAGGGCGTATTTGATGTGGAGGCGCAATACATTCATTGGTGTCAAATTAAGTAAGGAGCGTCCAATTTTGTTGAGTGCAAGCGTCAAGAGCGCAGTTGCTTGTCCTAACAAAAGAGTAAACAATTTACCAAATAACAGCGTATTACAAACAGAGTACAACTTACCTCTTGCTGCTATTTGGATAATTTACTCTTTAATTAACTCGTTTTCTTAAAAAAGTCTAACTCAATTAAACGATGATAGTCCGCTACAGAAAGACGTTAGTAAAACTAAATATCTCCATTAAAAATCTAGCATTTATGAATAATTCCCAATTAGTGAAAATCAGTAAATATTTAAGTAAACATCTACGCCATCAACCCGATCGCTTAGGAATTAAACTTTTACCTGGTGGTTGGGTAGCGGTGGAGGAATTATTAGCCGCTTGTAAAAAAAATGCTTTTCCGATTAGTTGGGTTCAGTTAGAGGAAGTAGTAGCAAAAAACGATAAACAGCGCTTCTCTTTTGATTCTACGGGTACTTTAATACGCGCTAATCAAGGTCATAGCACCGACGTAGATTTGCAATTAGAACCTGCTACCCCGCCAGAGGTGCTTTATCATGGCACAGGTGCGAGTGCGATCGCTTTAATTATGCAGACTGGTTTATCTAAAATGTCTCGCCATCACGTACATTTATCTACCGATATAGCGATCGCACTTAATGTCGGCGCAAGACATGGTAAGCCTGTAGTTTTGGCTATAGATACGGCGGCTATGCACCAAGCGGGTTATGTATTTTACTGTTCGGATAATGGCGTTTGGCTAGTTGACAGCGTTCCCCCGGA